>JBEVKG010000282.1:0-14336 GCA_040509765.1 Xanthomonas sp. | reverse complement strand
TTGTGTGCGCTGACGTTGATGCATACCGGTGCCTGCATGCCGTGCAGGGCAACGGGACGTTCGCGCAACGACATGGGCGAACGTGCAGGCGGCCGCTCTGTGTCGTTGTGCTCCCCCACGCTTATTGCGGGCGCGCAGACACGTCCTGCGGCTGCGCCGCGGCCCGGTCGCGGGCGGCGCGGTCGCCCAGTTGCCGGCGCAGCAGCGCGTCCAGCACGATCGGTCGGTCCCAGTGGTCGTAGCTGGCGACGATGGCATGGCGCAGCGCGCGGTAGGCCAGCGAGCCGGGCGGTGCGTCCAGGTCGCTCGCCACCGTCGCCCAGCCAGCCGGCACGCCGGCGGCCGTGCGTGCCCGCACCACCTCGCGGTAGGGTCGCCCCGCGGCCTTGGCCAGGAATGCGGCGACATAGACATCGCGCGGCGGCCAGCGCCGCTCGCGCAGCAGGACCTCGGCATAGCCGCGCGGCATCTGCGCGTAGCGCGCGACCTCGTCGAGGAAGCTGTCGGTATAGCGCGCGGCGTAGCGGTCGATGTCCAGCAACTGCCGATCGATCCAGGCATCGTCGGTGCCAGGCACCTCCGCCGTCGCGTCCTCCTTGGCCTCGGCAGCAGCGGCGGGTGCAGGCGCCGCCGCGCCCTGCGCCACGGCCGGGCCGGCAGCGCACAGCGCGACGCACAGGAACAGACCGGCGGGAGAGCAATGCAGGCGCATGCGTCGATTCTGCCGGAGGCGGCGGGCGCTGTCAGCGTGCGTGCGAGCGGACCCGCCGGCGGACGCGCACCGCGGCCTCGGCGGTCTCGGCGGTCTGGCAGCTTGCAGCTGGCAGCGTTGGACAGGAGGATGCCATCACGCGCCGCAACGCGTTCGCGGCGCTGCGGCGCAACGAGCAGCGGCATGCGCACCGACACGCGACTGTCGGCAGCCTCGCGTCGGCATGGGGTCGCTGCATGGCGCAGTTCGGAAAGTCGCCTGTAGAAGCGGCTTCAGCCGCGACGCACGGTGGCGCGAGTATGGCTGTCTTCGGACGTCGTCGGGACTGAAGTCCCTCCCACAGTGCATCCGCCATGCCGACCGCACCCTGGTAGAAGCGGCTTCAGCCGCGACGCGCGATGACCCGCGCATTGTTGTCTTCGGACGCCGTCGGGACTGAAGTCCCTCCCACAGGGCATCCGCCACACCGACCGTGCACCTGTAGGAGCGGCTTCAGCCGCGACGCGCGGTGGCGCGAGCATCGCTGTCTTCGGACGTTGTCGGGACTGAAGTCCCTCCCACAATGCCATCCGTCACGCAGACCTCGCCCTTGTGGGAGCGGCTTCAGCCGCGACGCGCGGTGGTGTGGGCAAGGTTGACTTCGGACGCCGTCGGGACTGAAGTCCCTACCACGGTGCATCCGTCGTGCCGACCGCTGCCGGAGGGCAAGCTGCATCCGGCTGCTTGTGGCGAACGCAGGTGGCTGGAGGTGCCCTGACGCCGTTCCCCTGCGGCAAGACCAGACCGGCACCTCACCGCCGCCGGGTGCCGCGGTTGCTCAGCCGTGCTGCAGGCTTGCCGCATGCCGGTTGAGATCCGCCACCGCTCGAGGCCAGTCCGCCGCCGCGGCCACTTCGCGCAGGCGCGGCTCGTCCGCCGACAGCCCATGCTCGGCCTCGTGCGCCCAGGTGGTGGTGTACGGTGTATGGATGCCCCAGCCGCCGAGCGCGATCACCGGCTCCACGTCCGAACGCAGCGAGTTGCCGATCATCACGAAGCGCTCGGCGCCGATGCCGAACTCGGACAGCACCTTGGCGTAGGTCTTGGGATCCTTCTCCGATACCACCTCGATGCGCGGGAACAGTTCGCCCAGGCCGGACTGCTCGATCTTGGCTTCCTGGTGGAACAGGTCGCCCTTGGTGATCAGCACGATCTCGAACTCGGCGGCGATCGCCGCCACCGCCTCGCGCACGCCGGCAATCACCTCCACCGGATGCTGCAGGGTGGCGCGGCCGATCTCGACGATGCGCCCGATGTCGCGCGCGGAAATGCGCGCCTCGGTCAACTCGATCGCCGCCTCGATCATCGACAGGGTCATGCCCTTCACGCCGTAGCCGAACACCGCCAGGTTGCGGCGCTCGACCGCCAGCAGGTGCTGCAGGGTGCGTGCGTCGCGCAGGTCCAGGTACTGGCCGAGGATGGCTTCGAATGCGGCCTCGGCGTCGCGGTAATAGTCCTCGCTCTTCCACAGGGTGTCGTCGCCGTCGAAACCGACCAGGGCGATGGGAGAGGAGCGCAGCGCGGTGGGTGTCGGCATCATCGGCCAAGCATAGCAGCGCGTCCGCGACCTGCAGGCGACACCCAGTGCTTCGCTGCACAAAGCACGACGGCGGCCATGGGCCGCCGTCGTGCTGGAGCGTCCGGGTGCACCGATACGCGAGGGGTGCACCACTGGTTCGGTCCCGGCGAGGCGGTGCGCGTCCTCATCGCCGCGCAACCGCCGGTGCCGGGACCGCTCCTGTTACTGGCCGCCGTTGCTGTCGCTGCCGGTCGCCGCGCCGCCCTGCTGCTTGGCGACGTAGGCCTTGTACTCGTCCGGGGTCAGCTTGCCGTTATGGTCGGCATCGGCCTGCGCGAAGATCTGGCTGAGGCCGGCATTGACCTGCGCCTCCTGCTTGCTGATGGCACCGTCCTTGTCGGCATCGACGTCGGCCCAGGTCTGGCCGCCGCCCGAGGCCGCACCGGCCTGTCCGCTCTGGCCGGTGGCGCTGGTGGACGACTGCGTCTGCGCCTGCGCGGCGGCGTCGGCCTGCGCATCCTGGGCGAACGCGGGCAGGGCCAGCGCGGCGGCGAGAATGGCGGCGGTACCGATCAGCGGGGTGCGGTTGCGAATGTTCATGGGTGGATTCTCCTTGGCTCTCTCGGTGTGGCATGTCCGGTCGATTCCGGAACACGGCGCTACCGTGCCGGTCTCAGACTGAATCCATTCCCTGTCGAAAAACGCGGCAAAACGGATCGTTAACCACGGCGCCCGCGCGAGGCGCTACGGCGCTGGTTAGAGTTCCGTGAGCCCTTGGTAAGGCGTGCATTCGAGACGTTCGGATTGCAGAAAGAAAACGTCTGTTTCAGCGTGTTTCGTGACCGCCGTCGCCGGCGTTTTCGCTTGAACGCCCCCTGAACAGAACCCAGGCCAGGGCCACGCCGGTCAGCGCGCCGGTCACCTCCAGCACCACGCGCGACCCCAGTTCGTCCGGATCGTGGATGCTGGCCAGGGCGATGCGGGCGTACAGCGGCGACTCCAGGCGCACGATGCTGGTGTAGAACAGGTTCCAGCAGTCGATGCCGGCCGAGGCCGCCACCGCGATCAGGCACGCACCGCCCAATTGCTGGCCTTCCGACCACCTCAGCCGCCGGCCCAGCCACTGCCACAGCGCATACACCAGGAAGCCGACCGCCAACGCGATCAGCCCGGCTTCCAGCGTGCCCAGCAGGCCGAAGTGCAGCGGCAGGTTCATCGGATGTCCTCGGTCGGCAAGGCCGCAAGTCTAGAGCCTGTCGCGCATCGGCGTGCGCCGCGCCGCGCCAGCGCGCGGATCAACTGGCGTTTTCGGCGATCGCGCTCACCACCGGCGCGCCGTCCTCGTCCCAGCGCACCGTCATCAGCATCGGCTTGCAGCACACCTGGCAGTCTTCCACGTACTGCTGCACGTCCACGGACGGATCCAGCGCGACATCGATCCATTCGCCGCAGTAAGGGCATTGCAGGTCGACGAACTGGTGCGTGCCGGTCATGGGTGCGTTCCGTGGTGGTGATGCGCGCGAGCCGCTAGCGCACCGGCACGTCGAAGGCGACGTCGGGGCTGGGTTCGGGCTGGAAGGTGTAGTGCCACCATTCCATCGGGTAGTTGACGAAGCCGCGCGCCGCCATCGCCCGCAGCAACTGCTGGCGATGCGCGCGCTGGGCGGCGTCGATGGCCGGCGCGTCGGTGTGCGCGCGGGGGTCGAAGAAGTCGAAGCCGGTGCCCATGTCCAGCGCGCGGCAGGCGCCCTGGCGGCAGTCCAGCAGGCCCAGGTCGACAGTGGCGCCGCGGCTGTGGCCGGAGCGTTCGGCGATGTAGTCGCCGAGCAGCACGCCCTTGTCCAGGTTCGGGTAGTAGCGCGCCTTGGCGAGCTGATCCTGCGGATCGCGCGCCCAGGCGACGAAGGCACGTACCGAGCGCTGCGGCCGGTAGCAGTCGAACACCTGCAGGCGGTAGCCCTTGGCCTGCAGGTCGCGCTGCACCTGCGCCAGGGCCTTCGCGGCCGGCGCCAGCAGATAGCACTTGGGGGCGTCGTAGCCCGGCACCGGGCGTCCGGTGAAGTTGTCGTGGCCGGCGTAGCGGATATCCATTGCGATCGCCGGCGCCAGCGCATGCACATCCATCAGGCCTGCCTGCGCGGGCGTGGTCGCCGGCGAGGTGGTCGGCTCTGCGGCGAGCGCGACAGGCGCAATGCCCAGCGCGAGCGCCAGGCCCAGCGCGCGCAGCGCGCCATGCCGGCGCCAGGGGCGCGCGGGACAGCGGCGGCGGGAGCGGCGGTCATGCGGCATGTGCGCAGCATAGGCCATGGCCGCCGCCGCTGTCCTGCCGCGCTGGGCAGCGCGCGATGCGCGACAGGCGCACCGCGCAATGCACGGCGGCCACCGGTGCGTGCCGGTGACCGCCGTGCGCGGCGCGCGTCAGCGCCCGGGCGCCTGCGCCTGGGTCTGGGTGCGCTGCTGGTCCTGCACCTGCCGCTCCTGCGTCTGCCGCTGGGTCTCGGCGGCCAGTTGCTGCTGGCTCTGTTCCAGCGGCACGGTCGCCGCCTGCTGGCGATCGACATAGGCGCGATGCACGTCGTGCGCGTTCTCCGGATTGCGCTGCACCGCGATCATGCCGCGGCCATCGGTGCTGGCGACCAGGTCGTCGATGCGCGACATGCCGCTGACCTTGGCCTCGAACGCCAACTGCCCGGCCGCACGCTGCATGGACTCGCGGTCGCCGTAGCCACCGTTGCGCCCCTGCTTTTCCAGCTGCGCGACCGCCTGGTCGAACAGCGGACTGTCGCGCCGCAGCTGTTCCACGCCCTGCTGCCGCTGCACGCTGCGGTCGATCGCGGCGAGCGTCTCCGGGCCGGCCTTGCCATCCACGCCCTTCAGGTGCTGGTCCCGCTGGTACTTCTCCACCGCCGCCTCGGTCTTGGGACCGTAGGTGCCGATCGCATCCTTGGCCTCCAGGTAGCCGAGCGTGGCCAGTTTCTCCTGCATGCCCTTCACCGCCTCGCCCTGCGCATTGCGCGCCAGCACGCCGCCATGCGCGGCCGGTTCGCGCTGGCCGTCGTGCGGCTTCTGCGGCGTGTGCCCCTCGCGCGACTCGCCGGGCTTGGCGACGGTCTTGCCGAGGTCGGCCAGCTTGAGCAGGTCGGCCTTCTCGTTCTCGGCGCGGTTCTCCAGCGAATCCAGGGTCTTCTGCTTGGTGACCCGCGGGAACAGCTCCTTGACGTGCTCGGCCTTGTAGTCCTGCACCGCGCTGACGATCTCCTTGTCGGAAATCTTGGACAGGTCGGCCTGCTTGCCGAACTTGTCTTCGATGGCATGCAGGAACACGCCGGACCCGCCCGGTTTCTTGTCGCTGCCGGGGCCGTACTGGACCGCGGTGCTCCACAACGCGTCCTGCACCGCCGGGCCGCGGCCGGACAGGTCCATGCCCTTGTCGCTGAGCCGGTCGACCAGCTTGTCGTAATGCGTGCGCTTGATGTAGTCGTGCTGTTCCTGGGCGAAGCTGGAGTCGGTCCTGGCCAGCTCCTTCCACTTGGCGCTGAACTCGGCCGAGCCCGGCTTGAGGCCGGCGAAATCGTCGGTGTACTTGCTGTCCCTGACGAACGCGGCGACGGTGCCGCCGTTGATGACCTTGCCCTCACGGGTGGTGACCTGCGAGGTCATCTGGTACGAGCCGTAGGACACGCCACCCGGGTCGTCGACGCCGGAGGACACGGTCGACGCGCCGCGGCCGCCGGTCTCGTAGTGCTTGGAAGTCTGGCCCAGTTCCCAATCCTTGTCGCTCATCGCTATCTCCTTTGGCTGGACGCGCGGCGTGGAAAGCGCCGTGCGTCGGGGTTCAATACAGGGGTGAAATCAGTGTGCTTCGAGTTCGTCGGCGCGGCGCGCGGTCATTTCCAGCCGGCATTCGGCCGCATCCACGCGTTCGGCCTGGCCGCCGTCCGGATCGGCGACACACTTCTCGTCGCGCTCGGCGATCCACTGCCGCTGCCGCTCGCGCAGCGCGTGCTGCTCGGCCTCGCCGAGCTTGGCCATTGCCGCCTTGTAGGCGGTGTTGAGGCGCTGGTCCTGGTAGGCGTGTTCGTCGGAAATGCAGTCCAGCATCGCCGGGGTGGCGCCGCCAGCGGCGGTGATGCAGGTGTCGTAGGACGGTCGCAGCACGGGGGAATCTCCTGAAGCGGGGGAAGGGCTGGGCGCCGGCGCCGCGGCGGCGCTGACGCCCGCATCGGCCTGGGTGGCGGCAGGAGGCGCCGCGGGCGCGGCGTCCGCCGCCGGAGCGGCCGGTGCCTGCGCCTGGCTGGGCGTGGAGGATGGCGCACTGCAGGCGGCAGTGGCCACGCACAGCAGCAGCAGGGAAGAGCGTTGGAAAGCCTTGGCGATGGCCATGGTCGGATTGCGTCCTTGTCGTCTGGCGAACGGAAGAGCGGCTAACAAAACCTCGCGTACCGTTTTGTTCGCCGCTCGAAGAGCGAGGTTCTAAGCGATTGTTCCGCACGCTGTCCATCGCGCGCGGCGATGGCCTGGGAGTGCGTTTGGTCGGCGTTGGGCAATGTCGCGGTCACGCATGCACGGCAGTGGCCGCCGCCACCGGCGTGCACGACCACCGCCGCGCGACGCGCGCGACGGCGGCCGTTGCCGCGAACACCGCTCAGCGCGGTGCCTGGGTCTTTTCGCGCTGCGGATCCGGCTGCTGTTCCTGCGCTTGCCGCTGGGTTTCGGCGGCCAGTTGCTGCTGGCTGCGCTCCAACGGCACCGCCGCGGCCTGCTGCTTGTCCACGTAGGCACGATTGACGTCGTGCGGATTGTCGGGATTGCGCTGCACGGCGATCAGGCCGCGCCGGTCGCCGCTGAGCACCAGGTCGTCGATGCGCTGCATGCCGCTCACCTTGGCCTCGAACGCCACCTGGCCGGCGGCGCGCTGCATCTCCTCGGCGCTCTTGAAGCCGCCGTTGGGGCCCTGCTTCTGCAGGTGATCCATGGCCTGCTTGTACAGCGGGTTGTCGGCCAGCGCCTCGGCCTTGGCCAACGCGGGCTGCCTGGCGATCGCATCGAGCGTGGCCTTGTCGGCGATGCCGGTCGGCGCCAGGCCCTTCTCGCGCTGCAGGTTGGCGACCACCTGCTGGGTGCGCTCGCCGTAGTAGCCGGTGCCACTGAGCAGCTTGCCCTGGTCGTCCTTGACGCCCAGTTCGATCAGCCGTTGCTGCATCGCCTTGACGTCGGCGCCCTGCTCGCCCGGCTTCAGCGCCGTGCGCGGCTCCTGGCTGCCCTGGGTCTGCGCCTGGGTCTGCTGGCGGTCCTGCAGCAGGTCGCGGCCCTTGGCCAGCGGATCGGAGGCGAACAGCTTGGCGTTGTGGTGCGTGGCCAGGTAATCGTCCAGCGGCATGGTGTTGACGCCCTTGCTGCCGGTGGACTGGCTGACCAGCAACTCGCCGCTCTTGGGATCGCGCACGACCATCATGATGTGGTCGATGCCCTTCCAGTGCTCATGCGCGGTCTTGCCCGAATCCACGCCGATGACCATGCCTTCCTTCAGCGCGCCGGGCTTGAACACGTCCTTGCCCTCCAGCAGCACGCCGGAGCTGTCGTAGGCCTTCTTGACGATCTCGCCGGAGCCGGACATGCCCTGCACCAGCATGTCCTTCTGGGTGAACACGTCGCGGCCGGCCTTGCGGTTGATCTCGTTCATCGTCGCGTTCTGCAGCTCGGTCACCCAGCCGGAACAGTCGATGTAGCCCTGCGCCAGGTGCTTGCCGTCCACCCCGGGGTGGTAGTACTTGCTGCTCCTGACGTTGATCGCGTACTTCACGTCGTCGTGCTTGACGCCCAGTTCGTAGGCGGCGCTGAGCGCGATGCCGTCGTGGCCGCCCTGCCTGCCGCCGGCCGCCGCCGGCGTGCGTGCGGCCGCCGGTGCGGCCTGGCCCTCGGCGAGCGGCTTGATGCCCTTTTCCGGGATCGCGATGTGGTCGTACTTGGCGTCCCAGTACTTCACGAAGGCCTTGGCCATGTCCTGGTCGGACAGCTTCTTGAAGTCGGCCAGCGAGGTGCCGGTGTAGGCCTGGAACTGGCGCGCGCCCTGCGCGTCCTTTTCGCCGGGAACGTTGTTGAGGATGTTGGCGCGGGTGCCCTTGAGCTCGAAGTGGCCGGTGGCGATGGCGGCCTGGATCGAGCGGTAGCCGCCGGCGCCCTGCTGGTGCGCCATGTACATGTCCAGGCCATCGGGCTGCGCGTTGCCGGACAGGTAGGCGCGGCCGTCGCGGTCGTGCTGGCGGGTCAGGCTGTTGCGGTTGTCCTGGTACATGCGCGCGGCCGCATCGGTGTTGGCCACCGCGTCGAGTTCGCGGCCACGGATGCCATAGGCGCTGGCGGCGCCGGGCGTGAACTGGAACAGGCCCTTGGCGCTGTTGGGACCGCGACTGGCCTGCTCGTCGAAGCGGCCGCCGGTTTCGATGTAGGCGAAGCGCATGAAATCGTCGACCGGAATCTGCCGCTGCCTGGCTTCCCGCTCGATGATGTCGAGATTCTCTGCCTTGGTGTAATCGCGTGCCATCTCGTGTAACTCCTTGAGGTTGAGGTACGGCCATCGCGGCCGCCTGGGTCAACCGAGCTCGTCCATGAGCTTGTTAGTGCGCGGTCAACAGAACGATTGCGTACTGCGGAACATCGGGTGCTGCGTCCACCGGCGCGCCGCCGCGCGCGGTGGGGTCATGCGTCGGGCGCCGGCTGGTACTGGCCGCTGTCAGCGTCGTAGGCGTAGTGCAGCACGTCGCTGGCATCGAGCAGGCGCGCGCGGCTGGGACCGGCGATCGCGGTGCCGTGCAGCGCCACCCGCAGCGCCGGCATGCGCTGGCCGGGCACCGCCTGGAACTGCAGCGTGCCGCTGCTGGACACGTGCGGCACCACGCCGTCGGGGTCGCTGGCCGCCTCGTTGTCCTCGCCGGCCGCCACCGTGCCGCAATAGACCCAGCTGCGGTAATCGCCGAGATCGTGCCGGTTCGGATCGAACACGAACAGCGCGAAGCCGGCTTCGGTGATGCCGTTGCCGAAACGGGTGGTGGGCACGGCCAGCAGCAACTGGCCATCGCCGAGCGCGTGCTGCTGCGGCGCACGCGTGGAATCGAACGCATCGGCACGCGCATAGGCGCCGAAGCTGCCGACGTAACGCTGCGCATGCAGCACCCTCCACGGCCGCTCGCCGCCCGGGGTGGTCAACTGGAAGGTGGCGGCGCCGAGCGAGACGCCCTCGCCCGGGTTCGGGAAGGTTTCCGCATCGTCGATGCCGTACTGGCCCGGCGTGGCATAGCTGAAACCGGTGTAGTACTGCGCGCCGTCCAGTTCGAAATGCTGGCCGCCCCAGAAAGTCACCACGGCGCCGTTGTCGATCTCGTAGGACACGGCGCCATCGCCGTCCCAGCCGTAGATCAGGTACAGCACGCTGCCCGCATCGGGTGGCACTTCGGGAGCGGCGCGCTTGTTGTCGTTCGACATGTCCAGAACATCCTGTATTCGGTGAAGAAGCCGGAAAAACCATGCCCATTCCGATGCGCCTGGCCGCCGCGGCCGGCGTGACGCAGGCGGCGCACGGCGCGGACGCGGCGCCTGGCGCGAAGCGCGAACGCTCCCCGCAGACGCGGTCTCGGACGGAACAAGGTGACGTGCACGCCGGCCCCGAGCGGGGGCGGTGATGGCGGTCGCGCATGGCGAACCGCACGCCGGCAATCCACGCCGGCATTTCGGGCGAGTGCAGCATCCCATGCCGCTCGCGAATGACTCGCCTGATCATCAGGCCCCGTGGGGCGCATCTTAAACCAGGTTACGCACCCGAAACCACCGCTGTCGTGCGCGCAGCGTCACCTCCCCTGCGGCGCCGGTTCAGCGGTCCAGCGGCGGGGTGTACTGCTGCTTGGCGGGGTCGTAGGTGTAGGTGACGGCGTCGGCCGGGCCCAGCGTGCGGACCTTGCCCGGCCCCTCCACCGCCGTGCCCTGCGGGGCCATCCGCAGCGACGGCACGCTGCCGCTGGCAGGCGGTACGAAGCTCAGCGTACCGGTGCTGGTGGCGCACTTCATCGTGCCCTGGTCGTCGCAGGCGGCGCTGTTGTCCTCGCCGGCGGCGACCGTGCCCAGGTAGGCCCAGCCCTTGTAGTCGCCCAGGTCGTTCTTGTTCGGGTCGAAGGTGAACACCGCGAAGCCGGCACTGGTGATGCCGTCGGCGAAGCGGGTGGTCGGCAGCGCCAGCAGCAGGTGGCCGTCCTTGGTGGTGGTGCTCTGCGGCTTGCGCTGTTCGTCCAGGGTGTCGGCCTTGCCGTCGGACCCGAAGTCGCCGGCCCAGCGCTGCGCGTGGAACAGGGTCCAGGTCGGCTTGCCGCCGGCGCTGTCGAGCACGTAGGTGGCCTGGCTGATGCTGACCCCGGCCGCCGGATCGGGCAGGTCCTGGTCGCCGGCCTTGTCCCCGCCCTTGTCGTACTGGCCGCCGGTGGCGTTGGCGAATCCGGTGTAGTACTGCTTGCCGCCGAGGTCGAAGCGATAGCCGTCCCAGAAGCTGGCCACCGCGCCGTTGTCGATGGCGTAGGAGGCCGAGCCGTCGCCCTTGGCGCCGTAGATGTCGGCCAGCACCTGGCCCGGCGCCGGCACCTCGGCGGTGGCCGGCTGGGCTGCGGTGCTCGTGTCGGCTGGCGCTGCGGGCGCGCTCGCCGTTGCCGGGGTCTGCGCCGCGGCCGGCGCATCGGCGGCCTTGTCCTTGCACCCGCTCAACAGCAGGAAGGTTGCCGCCCACAGGGCCGTGGTTCCTCGCCTCATCGCACTGCGTCCTTTGGAGTCCATTGGCGCGGGATGCTACCAAGAACCGCGGCGAGGCCTGGTGACAGCCGTGCACGCCGCACCGCCCCGCCGCCGGCTCAGGGCGCGTCCGGCTCCATCGCCGGGACCGGCTGCGGCCGCGCCAGCAGCGGCTGGCTCAGCGCGTACAGGATGCGCAGGTCTTCGGCGTCGAAGGCGGTGGCGTCGTTGCCGCGGTAGTGGTGGTGGAAGGCGCGCAGGGTCGCGGCGCGGTCGTCGACCGGATAGCCGATCAGCGCCAGCGCCTGCCACGGATCGAAGCCGGGCGGCGCCGGCGGCGTGTCGGCGGCCGGCCAGCGGCCGAAGCCGGCCTCGCCCAGTTGCTTCCACGGGAACAGCGGGCCCGGGTCGACCTTGCGCGAGGGCGCGAAGTCCTCGTGCCCGACCACCTGGGTGCGCGGGATGCGCAGGCGCGTGCACAGGTCCTCGAGTAGCACCAGCAGGCTGGCGATCTGTGCCTGCGCGAACGGGGTCTTGCCGTCGTTGTCCAGTTCGATGCCGATCGAGGCGGAATTGATGTCGGTGATGGTCCCCCAGCGTCCGGCGCCCCCGTGCCAGGCGCGGTCCTGGTCGGCGACCAGTTGGTAGCGCGTGCCGTCGCGGCCGATCAGGTAATGCGCGCTGACCTTGCCCTTGCTGTTGTGCGAGCGCAGCGTGTCCAGGCTCTGCTGCACCGAATGCTGGTCGGTGTAGTGGATGACGATCAGGATCGGCCGGCGCGCATCGTAGTTCGGCGACGGCACCCAGGTGGCCAGCGGATTGCGCTGCGGCGCGTGCGCGCAGGCCCCGAGCAACGCGAGCGTGCCCAGCAGCAGCAGCCGGCACGCGGCGGACAGGGACGGCACGGGAACGCGGGTCATGGACACTTCCTGGTCGGGGACGCACAAGCGTACGCAATCGGCGCGGTGGCGGCGTGCAAGTGCGCCTGCACGCGCACCGCGCGCGCTCAGAAACGGTAGCTGAAGTTGACGTACCACTGCCGCCCGATCGCGCTGTACACCCGCGGGAAGTACGGCCAGGTGGTGTAGGTGTCGTCGCGCGGGTGCAGCGCATCGAACACGTTGAGCACGCTCAGGCCGAGCGTGGCCTTGTCGGTGATCTGCTTGGCGAGGTCGGCGTTCCACACCAGGTAGGGCGCCACCCGGCCACGCTCGGCGTAGTCGGGCCGCGAGCCGTAGCGGTAGCCGTACACGCTGACCGACCAGTCGCCGCGACTCCAGTTCGCACGCCAGTTGCTGCGCGTGCGGAACGCCAGGTAGTCGACGTCGTTCATCACGTCCACCGGGCGGGCGCCGGCGAACTGCGCCACCTCCATCCGCAACACCCGGGTCAGGCCGGCCTGCAGGCCGAGCGTGCCCCAGGCGCCGAGGTCGAGGTCGTAGCGCAGGCTGGCGTCGATGCCGTCGCTGCGCATCAGCGACTGGTTGATGGGGAAGGTCTTGAACGCGGTGATCTGGCCTTCGCTGGTCAGGTCGGTGCCGGGGCTGCGCGTCACCGCGTCCAGGTAGAAGCGGCAGGCCGCCGAGGCGGTGTCCACCGCGGCGCCGGCGCGGTCGCGGCCGAGCAGGCAGTTGGCGTTGTTCTCCAGCAGGGTGTCGCTGGAGATGGCTTCGACCCGGCCGCTGAGCGCGATGCGGTAGTAGTCCAGGCTCAGCGACAGCGCCGGCAGCACGTCCCACACCGCGCCGAGGGTGGTCGACTTGCCGGTCTCCTCGCGCAGCAGCGGATTGGAGGCCTGGGTGGAGAAGGTCTGGTACTCGTGCGCGCTCGCACAGGCCGCCGACAGCGGATCCAGGCCGTCGCGGCGGCACAGGTATTCGTCGATCACGGTGGGATTGTTGGCGCTGGTGCCGGCGTAGATCCACAGCAGGTCCGGCGCGCGGAAGCTGGTGGCATGGCTGCCGCGCAGCAGCAGGGTGTCGAACGGCCGCCACTCCAGGCCGGCCTGCCAGGTCGCCGCGCCATCGACCGCGGTGATGTCGTCGTAGGCGTCGTAGCGCGCGGCCAGGGTGGCGCTGAGCCGGCTGGCGATCGGCACGCGCAGTTCCAGGCCGGCGGCGTAGCGCTTGCGCGGGCCGCCGCCGGGGGTCTGGGTGAGGTTGTAGATGCGCTCGCTGCCGGTGTAGTCGACGGTGGTGCGCGGATCGGGTTGCAGGTCGTAGGTCTGCCGCGCCGCTTCCAGCACGGTGGCGATCTGCACCATGCCCGCCGGCACCGCGAACAGGTCGCCGCTGACCACGAACTGCGCCTGGTCGGTGGCCGATTCGCCGCGGCTGACCACCTCGGTGGTGAGCTGCTGGTACAGCGCCGGGCTGCCGGGCGCGAACAGCCGGTCCGGCCGCACGCGGCGGATCTCGGTGCCGTCGGGCCGGTAGCCCAGCAGCGGCCCCAGGTAGTAATCGCGCACCGCGTTGGTGAGGAAGCGCGGGCGCCGCGTGGTGATGTCGTAGCGCGACAGCGACACGCTGGCATCCCAGTCGAAGCGCCCGCCGAAGGCCTTGCCGCGCACGCCGGCGTTGAGGTTCCAGCTGCGCTCGTCGTAGTCGATGGTCTTGATGCCGCCGACCTCGTCCGGCAGGAAGATGCGCTGCGCGGTGACCAGCCCCAGGTCCGGATCGTAGGCGGTGAACGCGCCTTCGCCGATGTAGTAGTGGGTCTGGCTGGAGCTCTTGTCCTGCGAGCGGTTGGCCAGCAGTTGCGCGTAGGCGACCACATCGTGGCCGAGCTCGGCATCGCCGGCCAGGTAGGCCGAGGTCTTGCCGTAGCCGTTCTGCACCGAGCGCCCGGCGTAGTAGTCGAACGCGCCGCAGCGGTTGGGCGCGGGCAGGCTGTCGCTGGTGCGGTAGGGCCGGAATGCCGGATTGGTCGCCGCGCAGGCCGCCGCCAGCGCCTGCGGCGAGGTCGACAGCGTGCCCGCCTGCGGCCACAGATAGGTGTTGCCGCGGCGCAGGTACACGCCGGAAATGGACACGTTGGGCGAGCCGGGGTCGGCCTTGTTGGCCGGATGGTCGTCGTAGGAATCCATGAAGCCGCGCTGGCGGGCGACGATGGGTTCGCGATCCAGCCGCTCGAACGCGTAGGTCACACTCCAGCCGTCGCCGCGGCGCCCGCCGGTCCACTGCAGTTGCCCGCTGTCGCCGCCGCCGCGGGTGGTGGTGCCGGCGCGCACGCGCAGGCTGTCGCCCTGGAAATCGCGCTTGGTGATGATGTTGACCACGCCGGCCACCGCATCGGAAC
>JBEVKG010000281.1:0-17524 GCA_040509765.1 Xanthomonas sp. | reverse complement strand
ACTGCGCCAGGCCGCCACGCGCCGTGTCGTTCCCGCGCGCGGCGGCTTGGCCCTGTGGGGCTGGATGCTGGGCGTGGCGCTGCTGTCGGCGGTGCTATGGCAGCGCAACGGCCAAGGCTCGCCGCTGCACTGGCCCGGACCGTCGTTCCTGCTGCTGTTCCTGGCCGGCATCGGCCTGGCCTGGAGCCTGGGCGCGCGGCTGCGCCTGGCCGTGCGCGGACTGCGCCGCGCGGCGGTCGAGACGCCGCTCGACGCCAGCGAACTGGCCTATCTGGCCGGCGGCAGCGAGCGCGTGGCCGACCAGCAACTGGCGCTGCTGCTGGCGGCCGGCGCGGTGCGCCTGCAGGCGCAGCCCCCGCTGCGCCGCCACGCGCGGCTGCTGCGTACCGCCGTCGCCGCCCCGCCGGCGCTGCAGCAGGCGTTGGCGACCGTGCGCGCGCATCCGCAGTTGCAGCAGGCGCTGGCCGCGTTGCGCCGCGATGCCGCGCCGCTGCGCCGCGCGCTGGTCGCCAAGGGGCTATGGCTTGGCCATGGGCAGGCGCTGTGCGCGCGCCTGTTCGGCGCCGCGCCGCTGCTGGCGCTGTGGACCCTGGGCCTGCTGAAGCTGCGCATCGGCTTGCAGTTGCAGCGCCCGATCGGCTTCCTGGTGGCGGCGATGGTGGTGGTCACGGTCGTTGCACTCGGCTTCCTGCTCACCCCGCCGCGGCGCAGCGTCGCCGGCGACGCGCTGCTGGCCGAGCGCGATGCGGCCTGGCGCGATGGTGTCGCCGCTCCCTCGCTGGCGCCCGGTTCGCACCTGGCGCTGCCGCTGGCCCTGGCCGGCACCAGCGTGCTGATGACCACGCCCTGGGCCGACTACCACGCGCTGCGGTCGCCGCTGCCCAACGGTGGCGGCGGGAGCAGTTCCACCAACAGCTGCGGCGGCGGCGGTGGTGGCAGCGATGGCGGTGGCAGCAGTTGCGGCGGCGGTGGCTGCGGCGGTTGCGGAGGCGGCGACTGATGGCCGGTTCGCCCTGGCAGGCGCGGCGTGCGCAATGGCGCACGCGCCTGGCGCTGGCGTTGCGCGCGCGCGGGGCCACGCCCAACGGCGTGTCCTGGAGCGGACTGGCGTGCGCCGTGCTGGCCGCGCTGATGTTCGCCCTGGCCTGGCGCGAGCCGCCGGCCAATGCCGCCGCGCTGCTGGTGCTGGCGGCGCTGGCACTGCAGGCGCGGCTGCTGTGCAACCGCCTGGACGGGCTGCTGGCGCAGCAGGCGCAGATGATCGGCCGTGCCGGTGCGGTGTACAACGAGGCGCCGGACCGGCTGTCGGACGTGGCGGTGTGCCTGGGGGTGGGCTATGGCCTGCAGCCGGTGCTGGGCATCGGCGCGGAACTGGGCTGGGCCGCCGCCTTGCTGTGCGTGGGCACCGCCTATGTGCGCATGCTCGGCCTGGCCTGCGCGGTGCGCGAACCGCTGCAGGGGCCGATGGCGCGCGTGCAGCGCATGCATTGGCTGTCGCTGGCCGCGGTGCTGGCGGCCGCGGCGCTGCTGCTGCAGCACGTGGTGCTGGCCCGTACCCTGCTTGCCCTGGCGCTGGCGCTGCTGATCGCCGCCGCCGCCCTGACCATCGTGATCCGCGTGCGCGCCATCGTGCGCGAACTGGAGTGGAAATGATCGCCCGCCTGATCGCTCGCGGCTGCAGCGCCGCGATTCGCCTGCTGACCGGTGCGCGCGCGCTGTGGCGCGGCTGCGTGCCGTCCAGCGAGCGCCGCGTGTACTACGGCAACCACGCCAGCCACGGCGATTTCGTGCTGATCTGGTCGTCGCTGCCGGCGCCGCTGCGGCGCGAGGTGCGGCCGGTGGCGGCGGCCGACTATTGGCAGCGCGACGCGCTGCGCCGCTACCTGATCCACGCGGTGTTCAACGGCGTGCTGATCGAGCGCGATCCGCAGCAGCGCCAGCGCGATCCGATCGCCTGCCTGTGCGAGGCGGTCGACGCCGGCGGCTCGTTGATCCTGTTTCCGGAAGGCACGCGCAACACCGAGGACGGCCTGCTGCCGTTCAAGAGCGGTCTCTATCACCTGGCGCGGCAGCGTCCGGAACTGGAGTTCGTGCCGGTCTGGATCGACAACCTCAAGCGGGTGATGCCCAAGGGCATGTGGCTGCCACTGCCGCTGCTGTGCACCACCACCTTCGGCGAGCCGCTGCGGCTGGGCGCCGGCGAGGACAAGCAGGCCTTCCTCGATCGCGCGCGCGGCGCCTTGCTGGCCCTGGCACCGGAGCAGGCGGAGGCGGCCCGATGAATCCGATCGCGCTCAGCGAGCATCTGCAGCAATCCTCGCTGCGGCAACAGACGGTGTGGCTGTTCCTGGGCATCGCCACGGTGCTGGTGGTGGCGACGCTGATCGCCGAGACCCTGCGCTGGCGCGCGCGTGGGCGGCCCAGCGCGGTGCTGGACAACCTGGTGGCGCGGATCCGCGCGTGGTGGGTGATGGCGGCGGTGGTGGCGCTGGCCTTCGCCTTCGGCCGGTTCGGCGTGATCGTGTTGTTCGCGCTGGTGTCGCTGTTCGCGCTGCGCGAGTTCATCACCCTCACTCCGACCCGGCGCGGCGACTACTACGCGCTGCTGGCCGCGTTCTACGTGGTGCTGCCGTGGCAGTACTGGCTGGTGTGGAGCGACTGGTACGGCCTGTACACGCTGCTGATCCCGGTCTACGCGTTCCTGGTGCTGCCGATCCTGGCGACCATCGGCGGCGACACCACGCGCTACCTGGAGCGTACCGCCAAGGTGCAGTGGGGGCTGATGATCAGCGTGTTCTGCATCTCGCACGTGCCGGCGCTGCTGAATCTGCGCATTCCCGGCTACGAGGACCGCAATCTGTTGCTGTTCGCGTTCCTGGTGATCGTGGTGCAGTCCTCCGACGTGCTGCAGTACGTGTGGGGCAAGCTGCTGGGCCGGCACCTGATCGCGCCCAAGCTGTCGCCGTCCAAGACCGTGGAAGGCTTCGTCGGCGGCATCCTCTCGGCCAGCCTGTTGGGTGCGGCGCTGTGGTGGATCACCCCGTTCTCGCCGCTGCAGGCGTTCGCGCTGGCGCTGGTGGCCAATCTGATGGGCTTCTTCGGCGGCCTGGTGATGTCGGCGATCAAGCGCGACCGCGGCATCAAGGACTGGGGCCACATGATCGAAGGCCACGGCGGCGTGCTCGACCGGCTGGATTCGGTGTGCTTCGCCGCGCCGGTGTTCTTCCACCTGATCCGCTATGGGTGGGTGTGAGGGGCGGGGATTGGGGATGGTGGGATTGGGGATTCGTTGGAGCGGCGCGCGCTGCGCGTGTGCGTCTATGCGGGCGTGGGAGCGGCTTCAGCCGCGATGCCGTAGTGGCGGGAAGCAGTGTGGGAGGGACTTCAGTCCCGACGCTTCAGCCTGTGTCGCGTCGGGGCTGAAGCCCCTCCCACAATGGCGAGGCGCGCGGTTCGGCGTTCGGTGTTCTTCGCCGCGGTAGTGCGCTCGATTGCCGGGTGGATTCAAGGCGTCGCGGCTGAAGCCGCTCCTACGAGGGCGATGTGCAGACGCTACACGCTGGGTCGCGGCGTGTGTCGGATCGCTTGACAGTCGAGTCATGCAGGACAGCACGCTGGATTCCCGATTCCCGATTCCCGATTCCCGATTCCCGATTCCCGGCCCTCAAGCCAGCCCGTATTCCTTGAGCTTCTTGCGCAGGGTGGCGCGGTGGATGCCCAGCAGCGCGGCGGCGCGGCTCTGGTTGCCTTCGCAATGGTTGAGCACTTCCACGAACAACGGGATCTCCATCTCGCGCAGCACGATCTCGTACACGTCGTCGGCGTCGCAGCCGTCGAGGTCGCGCAGGTAGCGGCGGACCGATTGCGCCACGTGTTCGCGCAGCGGCGGCTTCGGCGCGCCGCGACTGGAGTCAGGACGAGTGGTGGCGGCGTTCAAGTTCGACGGATCCCCGGATGACAGCGGCGCCGGACGGCGGGAGGGCCGGCGCGGGGGGACGAGTCTAGCGCGTGGCCTGCGCCGCTGCCATGGCGCAGTGCCCGAACGGAGCGTTCTCAGTGGAAGTCGAAACTGAATGCCGCGGTCTCGGCGGCCGGTTCGCGCACCTGGAACGCGATCTGCGCGCTCTGTCCCGGGGCCAGCGTGACGCTGTCCGGACGCGTGCGGCCCAGGTACTCCTGCGGGCGCAGCACGCGGCTGCCGATGGTGCGGCCGTCGGCGTCGGCCAGCGACAGTTGCAGCAGCGGCCAGGCCTGCGCCCAGCGCGCGTCGTTGCGGAAGGTCGCCTGCACCTGCAGGGTGCCGGCATGGCCGGGCAGCGGCCGCACCTCGCGGCTGAGCATGGTGAAGGCGGCCGGCTCGCGCCAGGCCGGCACGCTGCAGCGCAGGACCTGGCAGACCCCGGCCACCCACGGCCGCCAGCGCGGGTCGGCGCCCAGGCGCTGGCGATCGGCGATGAGGATCTGCAGCGCCAGCAGCAGGCCCAGCCCGGCCAGCGCGATCCACTGCCACGGCGCGGCGTGCAGCACCGGGCGCCGCGTGCGCGGGCCATGCAGGAAGCTCGGCGCGGCAGCGGATGCCGGCGCGGTGGCGGCGGTAACGGGTGCCGCGGGCGTGGCCGGCGCCGGTGTCGGCGGCAGGTCCGTCACCGCCGCGGCAGGCGCTGGCAGCAGCGCCTCCGGTTCGTCGGTGTCAGGTGTGGCGTGGTGCGCGTCGGCCTCGTCCTCGGTCGCGACCGGCTTCGCGTTCGCAGGTGCTGGCGAGACGCTCGGCGCCACGGGGGATGCCGCGGGGTTGGTCAGCGGCGGCGTCGCGGGTGCCGAGGCCGTCTCGCCCGCCGCCGGCGCAACGGGAGCCTGGTCCTGCCTGGCGGACGGATCGGGCTGACGCAGCAAGGTGGCGAGACTGGGACGGGGCGGAGTGCGATCGGGCATGCGCGCGGGCGACGACGGCGAGAGCCGTATTCAAGCATGCGCCGGCGGGATCTGCAGCGTGCCGCGGTGCAGCGCGGCGTCGCCAGGACCCGGCACGTCACGGGGCACGGGCCGGCGACGCCCTCAGCGCTGCGGCTTGCGGGGGTCGAGCAGGTCGAGCAGGCCGGCGCGCTGGCGCGGGCTCAGGCTGTCGAAGCGTTCCAGCAGGCGCAGTTGCTGGTCGGTGAACTGGTAGTGGTTGGGCAGTTCGCCGATGGCGGCGGCATCCGCCGCGATCGGTTCGCCGAACACCCGCTCGCCACGGCCGGTGGCCAGGTATTCGAAGCGCAGCCCGCTGCGGCGGGCCAGGGCGATCAGGTGCTCCACGGCCGGCGCGGTGCCTTCGGCCATTTCCCACTGCGCCACCGCGCTGCGGGTCACGCCCAGGTCCAGCGCCAGGGCCTCCTGGGTGAGGCCGGTGAGCTTGCGCGCTTCGCGCACCCGTTCGTACAGCTTGCTGTTCACACGCACCTCCGCAGGGGAGGCGAGATATAGCCGCGCCGGCCGTTGCGGTTGGTTCGTGGCGCTGTCTACCGGCAAAATGTTAGCGATACTGTCCATGTCGCGAGCCGGGGCGACTCCACCCCCCAGGCTTTCCCGTGTCCCGCTCGCAATCGGGAAAGCGCCGACCATGTGGAGCGTGGTGGGTGCCGGACTACATGGTTGCCTTGCAGCGAGAGCGATCGAACCAGAAACGCCTTGCCTGGTGATCGTAGACCAGGCGCTCCCCGATCATGGCGTTGATGCCTAGGATCATCGCGGGCTCCTCGCCAAATCCGAAGCTTTCAAACACGGGCAGATCGGCCACTCGAACCGTAAGACGGTTCACGCGGCGACCGGCGAATGCCACCTCTTCGACCTCGCCTTCGCGCGTTGGCTTGGCCTGTGATGCCGCGCCATACAGCGTCTCCCCGCGCCGGAAAGATGCGCCATCGACATCGAGATGAGCGGCACGTGCGAATGCCGGATTGATCTGCGTCCCGCGCGAGCCGGTGTCGAGCACGGCGATCCCCGCCGCGCCGTTGACCGTGACAGGAAGCGTCAGCTGCGTTCCGTCGACGACGGTCCCGCCCTGGATCATCACTGCATCCTTCGTGAGGATGCGGCGCATCGATACGGGTTTGGGCTGCAGCGAGACCGTGCGGCACGGAAAGTCGAAGGTCGTTATCGCGCCGTCCATCAGGTCGTTGCCCGTCACCCCCGCAGCGACCTCCGCATCCTTGCGATCCGGCAAGCCGGTGGCCTCGACATTGCGCATCGTGCGGCCATCGACCGTGAGGCTATCGAGTCGATAGGTCGGCATCATCGCCGCTCCGGTCATCCCCTCCACGCTGGTAGGCGGGCCTGGTGTTAACTGCTGCTGCTTGGCGAACCACGCGTAGACATGTGTTCCGTCTGCCCCGGTGTCGAGGATGAAGGGCACGGTCCCCTTGCCGTTGACGAAAGCGGGCACGACCAAATGGCCGTTCCCCGCCGGGGTCATCGGGACGGATGATCCGGCAGGGGGACTGAGCAACAGGCACGAGGCTGCGATCGCCGCCATCGGACGCATGGGCTTCTCCATCAGTGACGTTGAGAGTGCGAGAGCCGACGAACGCTAGATCAGGCGTCGGTCGGGAGATCTGGAACGTATTCGAGAAGGTCGCCGGGCTGGCAGTCCAGATGCCGACAGATCGCTTCGAGCGTTTCAAAACGCAAGCCTTTGACCTTTCCCGATTTGAACAGCGACAAGTTCGCCTCGGTCGCGCCGATCGCACGTGCCAGATCTTTCGAGCGCATCTTTCGCTTCGCCAGCATGACGTCGAGCCGGATGACGATCGGCATCAAAAGAACCCGGCACGGTCGCGCTCGATCTCTGCACCGACGGCGACGACATTCACGAACGCGAACAGCAGGATGCCGAGGACCGCCGCATCGAGCTGGCGGAGTTCCAGCTTGACGGCGACCGGACTCATGTCAGCGACATAGAGCGCGGCATGGGTGATGAGCGGAACGACGGCATAGGCGATGAGCGCCCATGCGATCCGGCGCACCAGCACTTCATTGGCGGCCGTGAAAATCAGCTGTCGGGCATACAGACGAAAAAGGCCGATCAGCCCGGACAGGATCACCAGACCCGGAATCAGACGCAACGTCAGCAGCGCGGCCGCCAAGGCGGACTGCCAGACGGCATAGCGTGAGATCGCCACGAAATCCGCCGGTATCGCGCCACCACGCTCCGGCGTGAGGATGAAGGCGAAGCCGCCGTTCATCATTCCAGCGTGATCCCCGACGCGGAAAAGCAGCAAGAGCACCTGAAGCGCGGCCGTTGCCGCCATCAGCGCCATCACGGCGCAGGCGATGACGAAGAACACCCTTCCCCGGCGAGCAAGCGTCGCGCCCGCTGCGGGTGGCGCTCCACCGTCCCCTTCCCCCTGTCGCCGCATCATGCTGCCTCCGCTTCGGTAAGCGATGCGGAATAATTATCTTGATACGATAATTAGTCAAGGATTAATTTGGGCGACGGACAGGGTCGGTCTTCCCTGGAGCACCCGCGTTCTCGGGAAGGATGGAGGGGGCGACGAGTGAGGGGATCGACGAGGCTTGAGCGGGCTTCCGGTCTGGTCCGTTCTCTGTACCGACCGCACCGGCCGCTGCCGCGGGCAGGGGGCGGCGCGGGGTCGGATCAGGGATGCCGGATCAGTCGCGGCGCACGCCGTCGATGCGCATCCAGTCGCCGTCCTGTTCGGTGCGCAACTGCGTGAACCACGGCGCGTAGCGCTGCAGCAGCTCCTGTTCCTGGCCGTGCAGGATGCCGGACAGGGCGATGCGCCCGCCCGGCGCCACGCGCGCGGCCAGGGTCGGCGCCAGCGCGTCCAGGGCCGAGGCGAGGATGTTGGCCACCACCACCGGATAGGTGGCGGCCGGTTCGTCGGCGGGCAGGTACACCGTCAGGCGTTCGCCGACCGCGTTGCGTTCGGCGTTGTCGTGGCTGGCCTGCAGGGCCTGCGGGTCGTTGTCCACGCCCACCGCGGCGGCGGCGCCCAGCTTCAGCGCGGCCAGCGCCAGGATCCCCGAGCCGCAGCCGAAATCCAGCACGCGCGCCTGCGCCAGGACGCCGTCGGTGGCCAGCGCATCCAGCCAGCGCAGGCACAGCGCGGTGGTCGGGTGGGTGCCGGAGCCGAACGCCAGGCCCGGATCCAGGCGCACCACCGCCGCGTCGGCGCCGCTGGCCTCCTCGGGCAGGTCGTGGTTCCACGGCACGATGAAGGTGCGCGCGCCGAAGCGCATCGGCTGGAACTGGTCCAGCCAGGCCCGCTCCCAATCCTGGTCGTCGACCTTGCGGAAGGTCACCTGGGTCCAGTCCAGCCCGGGGTCGAACGCCTCCAGCGCGGCCAGCAGCACCAGCGCGTCCTGGTCCTCGGGGAACAGCGCGCTGAGCACCAGCGTGCCCCACAGCGGGGTCTCGCCCACGCCCGGTTCCAGGATCGCGCGTTCGTTGCTGGTGTCGGCGTCGGCATCGAGCAGGGTCACCGCCAGCGCGCCGACATCCTCCAGCGCAGTCTCGTAGCGGGGCTGGGTGGCGTCGGTGCAGCGCAGGGTCAGTTCGAGGAACGGCATCGGTCGGCGGGGCAATGAGGGGAAGCGCGCATCTTAGACGGGCGGCGAATGTCGCGCTGGAGACCGCCCGGTCGGCGCAGCGAACCGGGCGCACGCGTTGGCGGGCGAGCAACGCCCCGCGCCCGGCCGGCGGTGCGCGGAATGCGACCGCGCGACGGCGGTGTCCGGCGTCGCGCTGCCGCCGGCCGCTCGCCCGGGAAACGGGTGGGTGCGCGATCGCCACCGGGTCCGGCCGCCGCGCCGTGTGGGGTGGGCAGGCCAGTCGAGAGGACCGCCGCCGCATCCGGCGGCCGTGGAAGCAGGACCGCCGGACGCATGCAGAGCCAGGCCGCGGCGGCCAGCGGAAAGGACCCGGCAACGCCGCCAGGCGCTGACGGGCCAGGACCAGACCTGCGCGATCTGCTGCCGCACCGTGCCGTTCGTCCGTGCGGCCGGTCCGCGCATCGGCGCCGGCACCGCGGCGCGTACTTGGCGCATGCCGCAGCCGCCGCCTGGGGTAGACTGCCGGCTCGCAGCGGCCGGGCGACAGGGGGTCCGGCTGCGCTTCTGCCCGTGGTCCGGCTCTTTCGCGCATGCCCGTCGTGTCTCGTCCAACCTGGCTGTTGCTGGCGCCCGCCGCGCTGTTGCTGGGCGTGGTCGCCTATCGCGCGCTGTCGCTGCCGGCGGCACCGGCGCTGTCCGCGCCGGTGACCGCAGCGGCCGCCGTGCCCGCGCCTGCGCCCACCGCCCCTGGTACCGCGTCGGTGCCGGCGTCGACGCCGGCGCGCCTGCGTGGGGATGCCGACGGCGAACGCGGGGCCGATCTCTACCGCGCCGCGCAGCAGCTGTCGATCGCCGTCGCGCATGGCGACCCCGAGGCGTCCTGGCGGCTCAGCCGCATCTACGACTACTGCGCCGGCTATGCGATGGACCCGGTCGGCTACGGCGCCGACACGCGCGCGATCGCCGATGCGCGCCTGCCGACCTCGGACCAGATGGTGCAGGCGCGCGCCCGCGTCGGCCGCCGCTGCGCCGGTTTCGTGCCCGGCGACGGCCTGACCCGCCAGGCCATCGTCGCCCAGCGCGTGCAGGCCGCACGCGGCGGCAACCTCGCTGCCGAAGCGGCGCTGCTGGCGCTGGGCCAGCCGCTGCATGCCGGTGCCGAGTACAAGCGCGATCTGGTCGCGCGGGTGCGCGCCTCCGGCGATCCGGACGCCTACGTGGCGCTGGCGCCGGCGATGGGCCTGGCCGCCAGCGGCGACGACGGCCTGGACGGGCGCGTGGCCGGCACCCAGTTTTCCGAATTGGCCTGGCAGTTGGCCGCCTGCAGGCTGGGATTGGATTGCGGCCCGGACAGCGAGTTGATGACCCGCTATTGCGCCAACGGCGGGATCTGCTCGCGCGACCCCACCCAGGATTTCAGCAGTTTTGTTTATGACGCCGCGGTGCCGCGGCAAGGCACGGACACGATGAGCGACATGGTCAACCGACTGGTGGATACCACAGGAGCAGGCTCATGAATTACCGGCGATGGCTGCATGGCGCCAAATTCTGGTTCTGGGTCCTGGCCTTCGTCGCCTATTCGGCGGCGGCGGCGGGCCTGCTGCTGATCGACACCGCCGAACAGCGCTACCGCGGCCTGTCCAAGGTCGAACTGACCACCGCGCACTCCACGCCGGACGTGCGCCGCGCCGGTGCCGCGCAGGTGGCGGCGATCTACCGCGCCAACAGCGGCATGCCGTTCTCCACCCTGGCCCCGGGCAGCACCTTCCAGATCGTCTGGCCGGACGGTTCCACCGAGACGGTGATGATCGTCAGCCCGACCTCGAGCCTGGGCGTGGAGCCGGTGGCGGGGACGCAGCAGGCGAAGTAGCCGGGAGTGGGGAATCGGGAATGGGGAGTCGCAAGAGCGGGCTCCCGGCCCCTCATCGCACTGTGCGGTGGTCGTAGCAACGATGTCGGCGACGGGCGCCGACGCGCTACGTCGAGGCCATTCGCTCCCGGGGCCTATTCGTTCCGCCCCGATCCTGTGGTGCTCAGGCGAACGCGCTAGCGAGATCGCGGCCTTCGCCGTCGAAAAATCGGGAGCCGGCACTGCCGATTCCCGATTTCCGTTTCCCCATTCCCGCTGTCAGACCCACGCGATCGACTTGTTCTTGCGTTCGGCCAGGCGCTTTTCCAGGTAGTGGATGTTCTGGCCGCCGGCCTGGAAGCCCTTGTCGCGCATGATCCGCTGCTGCAGCGGGATGTTGGTCTTGATGCCGTCCACCACCATCTCGCTCAGCGCCACGCGCATGCGCGCGATCGCGGTCTCGCGGTCGGGGCCGTGCACGATCAGCTTGCCGATCATCGAGTCGTAGTTCGGCGGCACCTTGTAGCCGCTGTAGATGTGCGTGTCCACGCGCACGCCGGGGCCGCCGGGCGGGTGGAAGCCGGTGATCAGGCCCGGGTTGGGCATGAAGGTTTCCGGGTCCTCGGCGTTGATGCGGCACTCGATCGCATGGCCGCGCAGGACGATGTCCTTCTGCTTGATGCTGAGCTTGTGTCCGGCGGCGATGCGCAGCTGCTCGCAGACCAGGTCGATGCCGGTGATGCGCTCGGTGACCGGGTGCTCCACCTGGATGCGCGTGTTCATTTCGATGAAGTAGAAGCGCCCGTTCTCGAACAGGAATTCGAAGGTGCCGGCGCCGCGGTAGCCGATGCGGATGCAGGCGTCCACGCAGACCTTGCCGATCTCGTTGCGCAGTTCCTCGGTGATGCCCGGCGCCGGCGCTTCCTCCACCACCTTCTGGTGGCGGCGCTGCATCGAGCAGTCGCGCTCGCCCAGGTGGATGGCGTTGCCCTGGCCGTCGGCCAGCACCTGGATTTCCACATGGCGCGGATTCTCCAGGAACTTCTCCATGTACACTTGGTCGTTGCTGAAGGCGGCCTTGGCCTCGGACTTGGTGGTCTCGATCGCGGCCTTCAGCGCGGCCTCCGAATGCACCACGCGCATGCCGCGGCCGCCGCCGCCGCCGGCGGCCTTGATGATCACCGGATAGCCGATCTCGCGGGCGATCTTGGTGTTGGCGACGATGTCCTCGCCCAGCGGGCCGCCCGAGCCGGGCACGCACGGCACGCCGGCGGCCTTCATCGCGCGGATCGCCTCGACCTTGTCGCCCATCAGGCGGATGGTGTCGGCCTTGGGCCCGATGAAGATGAAGCCGGACTGCTCCACGCGCTCGGCGAAGTCGGCGTTCTCCGACAGGAAGCCGTAGCCGGGGTGGATGGCCTGGGCGTCGGTGACCTCGGCCGCGGCGATCAGCGCCGGGATGTTGAGGTAGCTCTCCGACGAGGGCGCCGGGCCGATGCACACCGACTCGTCGGCCATGGCCACGTGCTTGAGGTTGCGGTCCACGGTGGAATGCACCGCGACCGTGCGGATGCCGAGCGTATGGCACGCGCGCAGGATGCGCAGCGCGATTTCGCCGCGATTGGCGATGACGACTTTATCGAGCATGGGAAGGCCGGGAATTGGGAATGGAGAATCGGGAATGGAGGACGGTCTGCATCGTCAATCTCCGCGCTTGCTCAGGACATTCATCAATGCGGTCAGTTTGACGAAGAGCGTATCGATCAATTCGTCGAGCGCCGCGATGTCGGGGGTGTAGTCGAGCCGGTACGCGATCTGCAGATGCGTGCTGACCTCGGACAGCGAGCCGCGCGCGATCGACAGAAAACGCAGGTACTCGGGCGTGGAGCGGCGCGCTGCGCCTTCGGCGATGTTGGCGGGGATGCTGACCGCTGCACGGCGCAGCTGCGCCGTCAGTCCGAAGCGTTCCGTTGCCGGAAACGCTTCGGAGAGGCGGTAGATCATTTCCACCAGATCCATGGAGTCGCGCCAGACGTCGAGCCGCTCGTGCGGCCGCTTTGACGATTCCCCATTCTCCATTCCCGAATCCCGGCGCCTCAGCCAATCACGAACAACGGCTGATCGAACTCCACCGGCTGGCCGCTCTCGCCCAGGATCGCGACGATGGTGCCGGAGACGTCGGCTTCGATCGGGTTGAACATCTTCATCGCCTCGATGATCGCCAGGGTCTCGCCGGCCTTGACCGCCTGGCCGACGCTGACGAAGGCAGGCTTGTCCGGGGACGGCGAGGTGTAGAAGGTGCCGACCATCGGTGCGCGCAGCACGTGGCCCTCGGGCAGGGCGTTGCCGGGCTTGGCGCTGCCGCCGGTGGAGGCTTCGGTGGGCGAGCTCATCGGCATCGGCGCGGCCGCGGCCGGCGCCGCCGCGGGGGCGGCGGTCACGTACTGCGGCGCGCTGGCGGTCATGCCCTTGGGGGTGCGCGCCAGGCGCACGCTTTCCTCGCCTTCCTTGATCTCGATCTCGGCGAGATTCGATTCTTCCAGCAGGTCGATCAGCTTCTTGATTTTGCGGAGATCCATAACGGCCTCTTGAGGTGACTCGGAAAAAGACCGGGCGCGCGGCCCGGGGACTCAGACGGGGGTGCGCGGCGCCGGTCCGGCGCGGCGGCGGGCGGGGGCGCGGCTCATGCGGCTGCGCCCAGGCGGGTCAGCGCCGCGTCCATCGCATAGCGGTAGCTGTCGGCGCCGAAGCCGCAGACCACGCCGACCGCGTGGTCGCTGAAATAGCTGTGGTGGCGGAACGGCTCGCGGCTGTGCGGATTGGACAGGTGGATCTCGATGAACGGGATCGCCACCGCCGCCAGTGCGTCGCGCAGCGCCACCGAGGTATGGGTAAAGGCCGCCGGGTTGATCAGGATGAAGGCGGTGCCGTCGGCGCGCGCGGCCTGCACCCGCTCCACCAGCACGTGCTCGGCGTTGGACTGCAGGCTTTCCAGCTGGTGACCGGCGGCGCTGGCCTGGGCCTGCAGCGCGGCATCGATCTGCGCGAGCGTGGCATGGCCGTACACCCCCGGCTCGCGGGTGCCGAGCAGGTTGAGGTTGGGGCCATGCAGCAGCAGCAGTCGCGCCATCGGGAACAAAGCAGCGGAAAGGGCGGCAGTCTGCGCGAAGCCGGCATTGCTGTCCAGTTCGGCGAAGTTGCGGGTGTTTTAAACAAATGTTTGATTTTGCCGGCGGCCCGCGGTGCGTGTGCGGGGGCCCTGGCAGGCCGCGACGGCGCCAGCAGCGCGCCGTGCCGCTGCCTGCGGCGATGTCGCATCGTGCGCGGAGCCACGCAAGGGTCGCTGCAGCGTGAGACGGCGACAGTGCAGCGCCACGTCCGCCGCGCAGCGGCGCCGGTGGAGGTGGTATATACCATTTGAAAATCACTGAAATACCAATCAGGGAGTGGGCGCATGCGAACCGACCATGGTGGCCGTTGCGGCCTTGGCCGCTACATCCTGACGCTGGCGCTGCTGGCCGGGGCGAGCGCCGCACCCGCGCTGGCGGCGGCGCCGGTCACGTTGCCGGCGGTGTACCCGGCGCCGACCGCGTTGCGCCTGCTCGGGCCGGAGCTGCCGCTGGGGTCGTCGGTGGTGCTGGTGCAGGCCGGCACGCCCGACCCGGCCACCGAGGCGCTGGTGCGCACGGTGTTGCGCGAGGCCGGGGTCGTCCGCATCCGCCGCGCCAGCGCGCTGCCGCGCGACCGGCAGGCGGTGTCGGTGGTGCTCGGCACCGTCGACGCGGCGCCGGTGCGCGCCGCGCTGGCCGTCGTCGACCTGGACGTGCCGGAGCGCGCGGAAGGCTATGCGCTGGGCAGCATGGCCAGCGGCGGCGGCGCGCTGATCGTGCTGGCCGGCCGCGACGGCGCCGGCCTGTACCACGCCGCGCAGACCTTCCGGCAACTGGTCGCGCCCGGGCGGGTCGCCTCGGTGGCGGTGACCGACGCGCCGGCGATGCCGGTGCGCGGCACCATCGAGGGCTTCTACGGCAAGCCCTGGAGCATGGCCGAGCGTGCCGCGCACCTGGCGTTCCTGGCGCGCTTCAAGGCCAACACCTATATCTACAGCCCCAAGGACGACGCCTTCGCCCGCGACCGCTGGCGCGCGCCGTATCCGGCGGCCACGCTGGCGGCGCTGGGCAAGCTGGCCGCGGTCGCCAACCGCGAGCACATCAACTTCGTCTACGCGCTCTCGCCGGGGCCGTCGATCTGCTACAGCGATGCGGCCGACCTGCAGGCGATCCGGCGCAAGTTCGCCGCGCTGCGCGCGCGCGGCGTGCGCAGCTTCTACATCGCCTTCGACGACATCGAATACACCAAGTGGAATTGCCCCGGCGACGCCACCGCGTTCGGCGCGGCCGGCGAGCAGGCCGCGGCCACCGCGCAGGCGCGGCTGCTCAACGCGGTGCAGGCGGACATCGCCGCGGCCGGCCACGGCGCGCTGATCATGGTGCCGACCGAGTACTACAACGTCACCGAATCGCCGTACAAGGCGACGTTGCGGCAGGCGCTGGACCCGCGCGTGGTGGTGCAGTGGACCGGCACCGACGTGGTCCCGGCCTCGATCTCGGTGAGCGACGCGAAGAACGCGACCAAGGCGTTCGGGCGCAAGACGCTGCTGTGGGACAACTATCCGGTCAACGACTTCGCCGAGACCGCCGGGCGCCTGCTGCTGGCGCCGTACGACCGCCGCCAGGCCGGGCTGTCGGCGGAGTTGAGCGGCATCGTCGCCAACCCGATGAACCAGGAAGTGGCCAGCCGGCCGGCGGTGGCCGGAGTGCTGGCCTTCGCCTGGAACGACCGCGGCTACGACGCGCAGCGTACCTGGCGCGCGGCCGCGCGCGACCTGGCCGGCGGCGATGCGCAGGTGGCCGACGCGCTGCTGACCTTCTTCGACACCCAGCACCTGGCGCCGACCTTCGGCCACTTGCCCTGGCAGCCGCAGGCGCCGCGGCTCAAGGCGCTGATCGATGCCGCCCGCGACGCGCTGGCCGACGGCGATCCGGCCGCCCGCCGCGCGGCGCTGGCCGCGCTGGGCCAGGCGGCCGACGACCTGGCCGCGGCACCGCCGCGCATCCGCGCCGGCAGCGCCACCGGCGCGTTCGTGGCCGAGGCCGCGCCATGGCTGGATGCGACCGCGCTGTGGGGCCGCGCGCTGCGCCTGAGCGTGGACGGCCTGAACCAGGCGCTGGCCGGCGATCCGGCGGCCGCGCAGGCCTTCGCCGCGGCCGGGCAGCTCGCCGCGCAGGCCGCGGCGATCCCGTCCATCCCCGGCGCGACCCGCTTCGGCGGCCCGGTCAAGGTCGCCGATGGCGTGCTCGACACCTTCGTCGCCGATGCGCCCGGCCTGGTGGAGCGTCCGTCGGCGCGCTAGCGGGCGGCGTGCCGGCGCGGCCGGCGGATCGGCGGATCGGCGGTCGATCGCCGTGCGTGGCCCGCCCGGCCCCGCTCATGGGCATCGCCCATGTGCTGATGCCCGATCGCCATGCCGCACGGCGCCCGCATTAACCGGCGATTTACACCCGCACGACGCATCCCGGGCACAAAGGAGGCCCCGGGCGGCCAAGGTGCGAGCCATGCGAATTGCGATCATCGGCGCAGGATTCTGCGGCAACGTACTGGCCGCGACGCTGGCCAGGCAGGGCGCTGCCCGCCACATCACCCTGGTCGGCGTGGCCGACACCTATGGCCGCGGTATCGCCTACGGCGCCGCGCGGCCGGAACACCTGTTGAACGTGCGCGCCAAGGATCTGGGCGTGGACCCGCAGGATCCGGGCGGCTTCGCCGACGCCCTGCAACTGGATGCCGAGCAACGCCTGCAGTTCCTGCCGCGGCTGCTGTATGGCCGCTACCTGCAGCAGCACCTGGACGACGCACTGGCGGCGTCGCCCGTCGAGGTGGCGCGGGTGAGCGAGGAGGCGGTGGCGGTGGAGCGCGACCCCGATGGCTTCCGCCTGTTCCTGGCCAACGGCGAGGCGGTGGTCGCCGACGTGGTGGTGCTGGCGATCGGCGCGCTGCCGCCGGCGGCGCTGCCGGGCATCGGCCCGCGCCTGGCGGTGCATCGGCGCTACATCGGCTGGCCGTGGCAGGACGGCGTGCTGGACGAGGTGCCGCCGCAGGCACGGCTGCTGCTGGTCGGCACCGGCCTGACCATGGCCGATGTGGCCTTGACCCTGCGCCGGCGCGGACACCGCGGCCGGATCACCGCCCTGTCGCGGCGCGGCCTGGCGCCGCAGGCGCACCTGGCGGTGCCGGGCGCGCCGGTGACGCTGCCGCCGAGCGTGGCGCAGGCGCTGCGCAACCACGACCTCGCGGGCCTGCTGCGCAGCCTGCGCCAATTGACCACGGTGGTGGAGGACTGGCGCTGCGTGGTGGACGCGTTGCGTCCGCACCTGCAGCCGTTCTGGCAAGGCCTGGCGCCGGCGGCGCGTGCGCGCTTCCTGCGCCATCTGCGGCCGTACTGGGAAGCGGCGCGGCATCGGCTGGCGCCGGCCGCGGCGAGCGCACTGACGCAGATGCAGGCGCAGGGCCAGTTGCACATCCGTGCCGGGCGCCTGCTGCGCGCGCGGCTGGGCGAGACCGCGGTGGAAGCGGTGATCCGCGATCGCGCCAGCAGCAGCGCGCGCACCGAGGACTTCGACGTGCTGATCCGCGCCACCGGGCTGGACACCGATGTCGCCCGCACCAGCCATCCGCTGGTCGCCACGATGCGCGACGCCGGCCTGCTGCAGGCCGATTCACTGGGCCTGGGCGTGCGGGTGGACGAGCGCCTGCGGGTGCGCGACGCCAGCGGCCATCCGGTCGCCGGGCTGTACTGCCTGGGACCGCTGCTGCGCGGCGTGCTGTGGGAGATCACCGCGGTGCCGGAACTGCGCGCCGGCGCGCAGCGGCTGGCGGCGGAACTGGCGGCGCTGGGGCAGGGGCGGGGCGCCGCCGACGATGCGGGCCAGGTGCGGCAGCAGGCGTTCTAGCGGTCCGATCCGGCGCGGCGGTGGTGTGGGAACGCCTTCGGTCGAAATGAGGCGTGATCGCGATTGCCGGTCGCGAGGGGAAGGGCGCCGCGAATCACCCGCCTCCCTCACG
>JBEVKG010000280.1:0-9856 GCA_040509765.1 Xanthomonas sp. | reverse complement strand
TGGCTCGGCAGCAGCCGCGGCGTCACCCACCTGCTGGATCCGGCGCGGCTGTTCCCGGCGCAGGCGCCGCGGCTGGCGCTCAAGGAATTCAGCCGCGGCGGCGTGGCCATCGGCGCGGGCGCGCGCCTGCGCTGGAGCGAAGATCCCTTGCATATCGCGGTCGGCTCGCCGGACCTGTACGACGAACGCAACCGCATCAGCTTCCGCTATCGCTTCGAGGGCGCGCATACCCGCTGGCTGCACACGCCCAACTTCCAGTTCGAACAGCCGCCGCTGGCGCCGGGCCACTACGTGCTGGAGATCCAGTTGCTGGACGCCTACCGGCGCAGCGCCTCGGCGCCGCTGCGGGTGGCGTTCTCGGTGGCGCCGGTGTGGTGGCGCAGCCAGCCGATGCTGGCGCTGTACCTGTTGCTCGGCGGCGGCCTGGCGGTGGCGCTGCTGCATTGGCGCGAACGCCGCCTGCACCAGCGCCAGCGCGAACTGGCCGACCTGGTGGCGCGGCGCACCGAGGAACTGGAGCACGACAAGCGCGAACTGGAGATCGCCCGCGCCGCGCTGGCGGTGAAGGCCTCGCACGACGCCCTCACCGGCCTGCTCAACCGCGCCGGCATCCTCGAGGCGCTGACGGCGCAGATGCGCCGCAGCGAGGCCGAACAGGCCCCGCTGGCAGTGGCGATGATCGACCTGGACCACTTCAAGCGGATCAACGACGAGCACGGCCACCTGGTCGGCGATGCGGTGCTGATCGAGGTGGCGCGGCGCCTGGGCGCCAACCTGCGCGACGCCGACCTGGTCGGCCGCTACGGCGGCGAGGAACTGCTGGCGGTCCTGCCCGGCTTGCCGCCGAGCTGCGGCGAACGGCTGCAGGCCCTGCGCGCCACCATCGCCGGGCAGCCGCTGCGCATCGGCGACCGGCAGCTGGCGATCACCGCCTCGATCGGGGTGGCCTGGTATCGGCCGGGCGAGCCCCTGCAGGCCTTGCTGGCCCGCGCCGATGCGGCGCTGTATCAGGCCAAGCGCCTGGGCCGCGACCGCGTGGAACTGCAACTGGCCTGATACGGCATCGGCGCCGCGCCGCGTGCGCCGCGCCCGCCAGGGAACCGGCACGGTCCTTGCAGCGCGCAGGGTCGACCCTGGCCGAGCGCACCCCCGATGTCCGAGAGCGAAGAAGGCGCAGAGCGCACAGAACAGCCAACAGACAAACGTCTGCGCGAAGCCCGCGAACAGGGCAACATCCCGCATTCGCGGGAACTGGCGACGGCCGCGGTGTTCAGCGCCGGCGTCTTCGCGCTGATGGGCCTGTCCACCTCCATGACCGCCGGCACCGTGTCCTGGCTGAAACAGGCGCTGCGCCCGGACCTGTCGATGCGCGAACATCCGGAGGCGATGTTCGGCCATTTCGGCGACCTGCTGCTGCACCTGCTCTGGGTGGTGCTGCCGCTGGTCGGCATCTGCCTGGCGGCCAGCTTCGCCGCACCGGTGCTGATGGGCACCCTGCGCTTCTCCGGCCAGGCGCTGATCCCCAAGTTCGACCGGCTCAACCCGATGGCCGGGCTGAGCCGCATGTACGGCGCCGAGACCATCGTCGAACTGCTCAAGTCGATCCTGCGCATGGGCTTCGTCGGCGGGGCCGCGGTGCTGTGCCTGTGGGGCAGCGTCGACTTCCTGCGCGGGTTGCTGCTGCAGCCGCTGGAGCAGGCGATCGGCCACGGTCTGGGCTTCACCCTGCGGCTGCTGCTGTACACCGCCGGCGCGCTGGCGCTGCTGGCCGCGATCGATGCGCCCTATCAGAAGTGGAACTACATCCGCAAATTGAAGATGACCCGGGAGGAAGTGCGCCGGGAAATGAAGGAAAGCGACGGCAGCCCCGAGGTCAAGGGCCGCATCCGCCAGATGCAGATGCAGATGTCGCAGCGGCGGATGATGGAAGCGGTGCCCAAGGCCGACGTGGTGGTGGTCAACCCCACCCACTACGCGGTGGCGCTGAAATACGAGAGCGGGCGCATGCGCGCCCCGACCGTGGTCGCCAAGGGCGTGGACGAGATCGCCTTCCGCATCCGCGAGGTCGGCGAGCAGCATCGTGTGGCGGTGATCTCGGCGCCGCCTTTGGCACGCGCCTTGTATAGGGAAGGCCAACTCGGCAAGGAAATTCCCGTGAGACTGTATTCGGCGGTAGCGCAGGTCCTCTCGTACGTCTACCAGCTGCGCGCCTGGCGCAGCGGGCCGATGCCGCCGTTGCCGCCGCTGGAAGTGGATGAATTCGCCCCGGGGAGCCAGCCATGAGTCAGCCCGCCGCGCAGATGAACACGCGCAAAGTGATGGACATGATCAAGCACGGGCTGGGCGCCCCGGTGATCGTGTTGCTGATGCTGGCGATGGTGGTGGTGCCGCTGGCCGCACCGGTGCTGGACGCCCTGTTCACCTTCAACATCGCCATCTCGCTGATGGTGCTGCTGGCGGTGGTGTACGTGAAGCGGCCGCTGGAGTTCAGCATCTTCCCGATCGTGCTGCTGATGACCACGATGCTGCGCCTGGCGCTGAACGTGGCCTCCACCCGCGTGATCCTGATCAACGGCCAGGACGGCCACGGCGCCGCCGGCAAGGTGATCGAGGCCTTCGGCGAATTCGTGATCGGCGGCAACTATGCGGTCGGCATCGTGGTGTTCGCGATCCTGACCATCATCAACTTCGTGGTCATCACCAAGGGCGCCGGACGCGTGTCGGAAGTGACCGCGCGCTTCATCCTCGACGCCATGCCCGGCAAGCAGATGGCGATCGACGCCGACCTCAACGCCGGCCTGCTGACCCGCGAGGAAGCCAAGGCCCGCCGCGAGGAAGTGCGCGAGGAAGCGGACTTCTACGGCTCGATGGACGGCGCCAGCAAGTTCATCCGCGGCGACGCCATCGCCGGCATCCTGATCCTGTTCATTAACCTGATCGGCGGCATGGCCGTGGGCGTGCTGCAGCATGACATGCCGGTGGGACAGGCCGCCTCCACCTACACCCTGCTGTCGATCGGCGACGGCCTGGTCGCGCAGTTGCCGGCGCTGCTGGTGTCCTCGGCGGTGGCGATGCTGGTCACCCGCGCCTCGCGCTCGCAGGACATGGGCGCGTCGATGATGGGCCAGGTGTTCGGCCAGCATAAGGCGCTGGCGGTGGCCGCGGCGATCCTGGGCCTGGTCGGCCTGATCCCGGGCATGCCCAACGTCGCTTTCTTGACGCTGGCGCTGATCCTCGGCCTGCTGGCCTGGAAGATGTGGAAGCGCAGCCTGCAGCCGGCGCCGGCCGCCGCCGAAGCGGCGCCGCAGGCCGCGGCCGCGGCCCAGGCCAATGCCGAACTGGGCTGGGACGAACTGCGCCCGATCGACCCGCTGGGCCTGGAGGTCGGTTACCGGCTGATCCCGCTGGTGGACAAGGCCCAGGGCGGCGAACTGATGGCACGCATCAAGGGCGTGCGCCGCAAGCTGACCCAGGACATCGGCTTCCTGGTGCCGCCGGTGCACATCCGCGACAACCTGGAACTGCCGGCCAACGCCTACCGCCTGCTGGTGCACGGGGTGCCGGTGGCCACTGCCGACATCCACCCGGATCGCGAACTGGCGCTGGACCCGGGCGGCGCGCTCGGCAAGATCGACGGCATTCCCGGCAAGGACCCGGCGTTCGGCCTGGATGCGATCTGGATCCAGCCGCACCTGCGCGCCCAGGCCGAGACCATGGGCTACACCGTGGTCGACCCGGCCACGGTGATCGCCACCCACCTTTCGCACCTGATCCGCGAGCACGCCCCGGAACTGCTCGGCCACGAGGAAGTGCAGCAGCTGCTGGCGACCCTGGCCAAGAGCGCGCCCAAGCTGGTCGAGGACCTCACCCCCAAGGCGCTGCCGCTGTCGGTGGTGGTGCGGGTGCTGCAGAACCTGTTGATCGAGAAGATCCCGGTGCGGCAGTTGCGCAAGATCGTCGAGGCCCTGGTCGAGCATGCGCCGCAGAGTCAGGAACCCGGCGCGCTCACCGCCGCCGTCCGCAACGCCCTGGGCCGGTTCATCGTCCAGGAGATCGCCGGCATGGCCCCGGAACTGCCGGTGTTCACCCTGGCCCCGCAATTGGAACGTGTCTTGCAGGACTCTACCCAGGGCAACGGCGCGGCGCTGGAACCCGGACTGGCCGAACGCTTGCACCAAAGTCTGGCGGACTGCGTGAGCAAGCAGGAGGCGCGCAACGAACCGGCCGTGGTGCTGGTGCCGGCGCAAGTCCGCGCCGCCCTCGCCCGCCTGGTCCGCCACAGCGTCCCCGCGCTGTCGGTCCTGTCCTACAGCGAAGTGCCGGAGGACAAGCGGCTGAAGCTGGTGGGCACGATCAGTTGAGATGACGGGCATCGGGAATAGGGAATGGGGAATCGCACCCTTGCCCCGGCAGCGGAGAGAGCAATGAACACGATCACGACAATCCAGACACGACACCGCGGCCCGCCACGTATCGGCACCGATCACGCCTCCATTCCCCATTCCCCATTCCCCCTTCCCCACTCCCGGCTCCCACCCATGAAGATCAAACGCTTTGTCGCCCCCGACATGCGCACCGCCTTCCGGATGGTGCGCGACGAGCACGGGCCGGATGCGGTGATCCTGTCCAACCGCCGCACCGACGAGGGCATCGAGATCGTCGCTGCCAGCAATTACGACGAGGCCTTGGTGCAGCGGGCGCTGGATGCGGTGCGCCCGGACGAGGCGCCGCGCGCCGCCGCCCCGGCGCAGGCAGCGGCCGCTGCCGCCCCGCGCACCGCGCGCGGCGACAGCGCCGCCGCCAGCCCGGCGATGGCGATGATGGCCGCCATCAGCGAGCGCCGCGGCGGTGCCGCGTCGAGCGCCCCGGCCGCGCCCGCAGCACGGCCGCTGACCCAGCCGGCGGCGCTGGCCGCCTCGGCCATGCCCGCCGCGGCCGTCGCAGCGCCCGCAGCGCGCCCAGCCGCAGCGGCCAAGGCCGCGGCCCCGACTCCGGCTCCGGCTTCGGCTTCGGCCCGCGCAGACTTCAGCATCCCCGAGGACGTGTTCCGCAACGCCCCGATCAGCGTGCCCATGCCCAGCCCGTTCGCCGCCGCCACGCCGGCGCCGGCCGCCGAGGCCGTGCCGGCCTGGCGCGACGACGTCGCCGCGGTGGCGCTGACCCCGGTGGCGAGCCCGGCCCCGGCCGCACCCAGCGTGGCCACGCCGGACGCACCGGCCACTGCCGGAATCCCGGCGGCCGCAACGCTGGCCGCGGTGCCGACCTTCCCGGCCCCGCAGAACGACGAACAATTGACGCAGCTGCGCGACGAACTGTCGCTGATGCGGCAGATGATCGAGCGCGAGATGAACCGCCTCACCGACGAGCGCCTGCGCGGCTCGCCGGTCCGCGCCCAGGCGCTGGAGCTGATGGACGACTACGGCTTCGACAGCGGCATCACCCGCGACGTGGTCATGCAGATCCCCGCCGACCTGGAGCTGCACCGCGGCCGCGGGCTGATGCTGGGCCTGCTGTCCAAGCGCCTGCCGATCGCCCCGCTGGACCCGCTCGAGGAAGGCGGCGTGATCGCCCTGATCGGCCCCACCGGTGCCGGCAAGACCACCACCATCGCCAAGCTGGCCTCGCGTTTCCTGGAACGCCATGCCGCCCGCGACGTGGCCCTGGTCACCACCGACACCATCCGCGTCGGCGGCCGCGAACAGCTGCACAGCTACGGCCGCCAGCTCGGCATCGCCGTGCACGAGGCCGACAGCGACGCCGCCCTGCAGCAACTGCTGGAGCGCCTGGCCGACTACAAGCTGGTGCTGATCGACACCGCCGGCATGGGCCAGCGCGACCGGGCCCTGGCCGCCCAGTTGCACTGGCTGCGCGCCTCGCGCGTGGTCCGATCCTTGCTGGTGCTCCCCGCCAACGCCCATTTCTCCGACCTGGACGAGGTGGTGCGCCGGTTCGCCGGCGCCGATCCGCAGGGGGTCATCATGACCAAGCTGGACGAGACCGGGCGGTTCGGCAGTGCCTTGTCGGTGGTCGTGGACCACCGTCTCCCCATCACCTGGGTGACCGATGGACAGCGAGTGCCGGACGACCTGCACCGCGCCAACGCCGCCAGCCTGGTATTGCGCCTTGAAGATTTGCGGCGCGCTGCCGATAAGCCCTGTACTCCGGAGCAGACCCATGCCGTCGCGTGACTACGTCAATCTGACCAATGCCTTCCCCCTGTCGGCGACGCGTAGCGAACCGCTGGGTCCGGTGCGCACCATCGCCGTGACCGGCGGCAAGGGCGGCGTGGGCAAGACCAACATCTCGGTCAACCTGTCCATGGCGCTGGCCGACATGGGCAAGCGCACCCTGCTGCTGGACGCCGACCTCGGCCTGGCCAACGTCGACGTGCTGCTGGGCCTGACCCCCAAGTTCACCGTGGCCGACCTGGTCGCCGGGCGCTGCACCCTGGAAGAAGTGCTGATCGACATGCCCAACGGGCTGATGGTGGTGCCCGCCGCCTCCGGCCGCCGCTACATGGCCGAGCTGCCGCCGGCCCAGCACGTGGGCCTGGTCAACGTGTTCTCCGAGCTGCAGCGCGAGCTGGACGTGATGATCGTCGACACCGCCGCCGGCATCACCGACAGCGTGCTGACCTTCTGCCAGGCCGCGCAGGACGCGGTGGTGGTGGTCTGCGACGAGCCGGCCTCGATCACCGACGCCTACGCCCTGATCAAGGTGCTCTCGCGCGAGCGCGGCGTGGACCGGGTGCAGATCGTCGCCAACATGGTCCGCGACCTCAACGAAGGCCGCCTGCTGTACGACAAGCTCAGCCGGGTCTGCGAGAAGTTCCTCGGCGACGTGTCGCTGAACTACCTGGGCTGCGTGCCGCAGGACGACTGGCTGCGCCTGTCGGTGCAGCGCCAGCAGCCGGTGGTCAAGGCCTACCCGTCCAGCCCGTCGGCGCAGGCGATCTGCGAGATCGCCCGGCGCACCGCGCGCTGGCAGGCGCCGACCGCCCCGCGCGGCAACGTCGAGTTCTTCGTCGAACGCATCATCCAGCGCGGGGTGGCCGCATGAACGCCGCCGCCCACTACCGCGCCGTCCAGCGCAACAGCGCCAACGACTACATCGCCCAGCACTCGGACCTGGTCCGGCGCATCGCCCACCACCTGGCGGCGCGGCTGCCGGCCAGCGTCGAGATCGACGACCTGATCCAGGCCGGCATGATCGGCCTGATCGAGGCCTCGCGCAGCTACGACGCCGAACAGGGCGCCTCGTTCGAGACCTACGCCTCGATCCGCATCCGCGGCTCGATGATCGACGAGATCCGCCGCGGCGACTGGGTGCCGCGCTCGGTGCACCGCCGCGCCCGCGACGCCGCCTCGGCGATCCGCAAGATCGAACAGAGCACCGGCCGCGCCGCCGCCGCCAACGAAGTGGCCGCGGCGATGGACATGCCGCTTCCCGAATACCTGCGTTTGATGGAAGATGCCGCCCGCGGCCAGGTGCTGAGCCTGGAGTCGCGCATCGAGGACCATGGCGAGCTGGATACCATCGCCAAGGGCGGCCCCAATCCGCAGCAGATGCTCGAGCGCAGCGAATTCGGCCGCGAGCTGGGCAAGGCGATCGCGCAGTTGCCCGAACGCGAGCAGTTGGTGCTGTCGCTGTACTACGAGCAGGAATTGAACCTCAAGGAAATCGGCGCGGTGCTCGGGGTCAGCGAGTCGCGCGTGTGTCAGATCCATGGCCAGGCCACGGTACGGTTGCGCGGACGCCTGAAAGCGTTCGAGGTCGCCGATGCCGGTCTGGAAGACGAAGAATAGGAACCCTTAGGAGTCAGTGGTGAACAAGAACATGCGGATTTTGATCGTGGACGACTTCTCGACGATGCGACGCATCGTCAAGAATCTGCTCGGCGATCTGGGCTTCACCAATACCGCCGAGGCCGAAGACGGCAACAGCGCCCTGGCCGCGCTGCGCTCGGCGCCGTTCGAGTTCGTGGTCACCGACTGGAACATGCCGGGCATGACCGGCATCGATCTGCTGCGCAACATCCGCGCCGACGACAAGCTCAAGCACCTGCCGGTGCTGATGGTCACCGCCGAGGCCAAGCGCGAGCAGATCATCGAGGCCGCGCAGTGCGGCGTGAACGGCTACATCATCAAGCCGTTCACCGCGCAGACGCTGCAGGAGAAGCTCGGCAAGATCTTCGAACGCCTGGGAGCGACCGCCTAAATGGAAGCCATCGCCGAACGAACCGCCCTGATCGAACGCCTGCAGGGCGCGCTGGACGCGCTGGAGAACGGCGACGAGGCCGGCTGGCGCAGGGAAATCGACACCCTCGCCGCCTGGCGCACGCGGCCGATGATGCAGGGCCTGAGCCGGCTCGCGCGCGATCTGGGCCAGGCGCTCGGCGAACTGCCGGTGGTGCCCAGCGAAGCCGGCGAGCTGGACGACGCCTGCTCGCGCCTGGACCACGTGGTGGAGATGACCGAACAGGCCAGCCACCGCACCCTGGACCTGGCCGAGGAATGCCGCGCGCTGGCCGACCAGCTCACCGCCGGCGGCCTCAGCGGCGACCAAGGCGAGATCCTCGACAAGATCCGCCACAACCTCACCGAAATGGCCCTGGCGCAGAGCTTCCAGGACCTGACCGGGCAGATCATCCGCCGCGTCGCCGGCATCGTGCGCCGCGTGCACGAGGGCTTCGGCGCGCTGGGGCTGCCGCCGAAGGAAGAACGCAAGGCCGACGGCAGCCTGGCCGGCCCCGCCCTGCCCGGGCTGGACCGCCACGGCGTGTCGCAGAACGACGCCGACGACCTGCTGTCCGGATTGGGATTGTAATTTTATGAGCGCCGTCCCCGACGACATCGCTGCCGACTTCATCATCGAGGCCCAGGAGATCCTGGACCGGCTCGGCGAGCAGTTGGTGTCGCTGGAGCAGGCGCCCGAGGACAGCGGCCAGCTCAACGCCGTGTTCCGCGGCTTCCACACGCTCAAGGGCGGCGCCGGCTTCCTGGCGATCAACGCCATGGTCGAGCTGTGCCACGCCGCGGAGGAAACCCTGGGCATGGCCCGCGCCGGCCAGGCCACCCTGCAGGCGCGGCACTTCGATGCCGCGCAGCAGTCGCTGGACTACCTGCAGTCGATGCTCGACGCCTTCGGCAGCGGCCAGGAGCCGCCGCGCGCACCGCCGGAGCTGATCGCGCAGTTCGACGCGCACGGCGACGCCGCAGCGGCACCGGCACCGGCCAAGAGCGCCGCGCCGGCGCCCGCCGCCGTGCCGGCCACCGCCGCGGCCGCGGGGGAGCTGATCAGCGACGACGAATTCGAAGCGCTGCTGGACCAATTGCACGGCGACGCGCCGCCGACGGCCACGCCGCAAGCGCTGCAGCCGGCACCACGCGCGCCCAGCGCCGCGCCCAAGGCCGCCGCCGCCCCGGCCAAGGCCGCCGAACCCGAACACACCGTGCGTGTGGACACCAAGCGCCTGGACGCGATCGTCAACCTGATCGGCGAACTGGTGCTCTCGCGCAACCGGCTCAAGACCCTGCGCGTGCGCCTGCGCGACGAGGAACTGGACCGCGCGGTCAGCAGCCTGGACATCGCCACCGCGCGCCTGCAATCGGCAGTGATGCGCACGCGCATGCAGCCGGTGGGCAAGGTGTTCTCGCGCTTCCCCAAGGTGGCGCGCGACGTCGCCCGCTCCCTCAACAAGGAAGTGGAGCTGGAGCTGATCGGCGCCGACACCGAACTGGACCGCAACCTGGTCGAGGCGCTGGCCGATCCGCTGGTGCACCTGGTGCGCAACGCGATCGACCACGGCGTGGAAATGCCGGACCTGCGCGAAGCACAGGGCAAGCCGCGCAGCGGC
>JBEVKG010000279.1:0-4794 GCA_040509765.1 Xanthomonas sp. | reverse complement strand
ATCGCCTGGGCCATGCCGGCGGCGGTGCCTTGCTGGCCGCGTTCGGCCCGTTGCTGGCCGGGTTGGTGCGGCCGGAGGACATCGCCTGCCGCTACGGTGGCGAAGAGTTCACGGTGATCCTGCCCGGCGCCAGCGCCGACGTGGCGCAGCGCCGCGCCGAGCAGATCCGCATCGCGGTGGCGGCGCTGCAGGTGCAGCACCACGGCCAGACGCTGCCGCCGGTGACCGTGTCGATCGGCGTGGCCGCCTATCCGGACCATGGCCGCAGCACCGAGGAGCTGCTGCGCTGTGCCGATGCGGCGCTGTACCGCGGCAAGCGCAGCGGCCGCAACCGCGTCGCCGCCGCCGGCGACGCGCCGCTGCGCGTGGTCGAGGCGAGCCGCTCGCTCAGAACGACCAGCTGAAGCTCAGTGTGCCGCTGCGCGGTTCGCCCCAGGCGCCGTAGCCGTAGATCTGCGCGTAGTAGCGCTTGTCCAGCAGGTTGTTGAGGTTGAGCTGCACCGAGAACGCCGGCGACAGGCGGTAGCGCGCGAAGGCGCTGACCAGGGCGTAGCCGCTCTGCTCGAAGCGGCCATAGGTGGCGTCGACGTAGTAGATGCGGTTCTGCCAGTTGACGCCGCCGCCGACGGTCAGTTCGCTCAGGCGGCGCGGCGTGTAGCTGCTGTAGAGCTTGAGCGTGGTCTGCGGCAGTTGGCTGTTGATGTCGGCGCCGGCGGCGTCCTTGGCGACGTAGCGCGAGGCGCCGAAGGTGGCGTTCCAGCCCGGCGCCAGTTCGCCGTTCACCTCGAACTCCACGCCGCGGCTGACCGTGCCCTGCGCGGCGACGTAGGCGGTCTCGGTGGTGCCCTGCACGAACGCGGCGGTGGCCTGGGCGACGTTGTCCTGGTCGATGCGGAACACCGACAGTGCGGCGTTGAGGCGGTCGTCGAACCAGGCGCCCTTGATCCCGGCCTCGTAGCTCTTGCCGATCACCGGGTCCAGGTAGGACCCGCCGACGGTGCGCGCGGTCTGCGGCTGGAAGATGTCGGTGTAGCTGGCATAGACCGACCAGACGTCGTCGAGCGTGTACACCAGGCCGGCATAGGGCGTGGTCTTCTGCTGGTGCAGCGCGTAGCCCACCCCGCTCTCGGCGCCGTCCACCCTCCAGTCGGTATAGCGCGCGCCCACGATCAGCTTCAGCGGATCGGCCAGCGACAGCCGCGCCGCCGCATAGCCGGCCTTCTGGGTGACGGTGCCGCGGCTGAACTCGCTGATCGGCGACCAGGCCGGCTCCGGATAGGCGCCGGTCCAGCCCAGGTAGCTGGGCAGCGGCCCGGGGAAGTCGAAGGCGCCGGTGTTCACGTAGCGGCGGCGGTTGTAGCTGACGCCGGCCATCAGCTCGTGTTCGCGTCCGCCCAGCTGGAACGGGCCTTCGGCGTAGGCGTCCAGGCCGTCGACCTTGCGCCCGGTGATGTAGTAGCCCGAATACGGCACCACGCCGGCGCCGGTCTGCCGGTCGAACCCGTAGATCGTGTAGTACGGATAGAACAGCTTGTCGGTGACGTCGGTCTGGTCGTGGGTGGCGTTGAGCTTGAGCTGCCAGCCGTTGCCGAAGGCGTGCTGCAGGGTGGCGAAGGCGCGCTTGCTGGTGGTGTCCCAGAACGTCCAGTCCGCGGCCGGGTTGAACCAGCGCGGGTAGTCGGTGCGGCTGCCGTCGGCGTACCACAGCGGGAAGCCGCCCCAGGTGACGCCGTCGGACTGCTTGTGCTGGTAGTCGTAACCGATGCTCAGCTGCGTGTCCGGGGTCAGGTCGGCATCGATCACCGCATAGCCCAGCGACTTGCGCTGGCTGTAGCGCTGCACGTACGAATCGGTATCCAGATAGCTGCCGATCACGCGGGCGCGCACCGTGCCGCTGGCGTTGAGCGGGGTGGTGACGTCGACCGTGGAGCGCGTGCGGCCCCAACTGCCGGCGCTGACGGTGACGCTGCCGGTCAGTTCGGCGCTGTCGGCGTGCTTGCGGATCAGGTTGACCGAGGCCGAGGGGTTGCCGGCGCCGGTCAGCAGGCCGGTGGCGCCGCGCACCACCTCCACGCGGTCGTACAGGGCCAGGTCCAGCGCCGAATCGCCGTAGCTCCAGTTCTGCACCATCGTGGTGGGGATGCCGTCAAACTGGTAGTTGTCGATGTAGAACCCGCGTGCGTAGAACTCGAAGCGCTCGCTGTCCGAGCGCGTGCTGGACACGCCGGTGGTGTTCTCCAGCACGTCGATGATGTCGTCCAGGCCCTGATCCTCGATGCGCTGGTGGCTGATGATGCTCACCGACTGCGGGATCTCCCGCGGCGCCAGCTCGAAGCGGGTGCCGGCGCTGGTCTTGCGCACGCTGTAGCCCTCGGCGCGCTCGCCCTTCACGCTGATCTTGTCGAGGGTGGTGACGTCGCGATCGGTGTCCTCGGCGCCGTCGGCGGCGGCCGGCGCCGCGAAGGCGGGCACGCCGGCCAGCAGGCAGGCCATGGCCAGGGTCGAACGGCGCGGGAAACGGCGGGCGGGGGAAACACGGGACATCGCGGACTCCAAGGCAGCGGGCATGGCCATCGCCGGCGCTGACGCAGCGCCGTACGACGATCGGATGGTGAGCTGGCTTGGCGCGCGCGCCCGCAGGCCGGCGTGGCGGGCTGCGGACTCTCGGCGCTGGCTGGCGCGACCGCGGCGCCGGATCGCCATGCGGGCAACCGGTGCGCGGGACGAGCAGGGACGGACGGGCGCGCCCGTCCGCCGCCAAGTGTAACGGCGGGCCGCGGCCGGGACCATGTCGATGCCGACACAAATGCCTGGCGCAGCCAGGGAGAGCGGGGCCACCACGCCGGCCGAACTACGCGTGGTGGACCCGGCGTGCGCAGCGCGCGGTGCACGCGCAGCGCCCTGCGTGCGTGTGGTTGGTGGACTACGCCTGGTCGCGCGGCGCGGCCGGTGTCGTCGGGCCGCGTGCCATGCTCGAGAACACGCCGTCGCGGCGCACCCAGGCATGGAACAGCGCCGCGCACAGGTGCGCCAGCACCGTGGCGAACAGCAGGTAGGCCAGCCACCCGTGCGCGCTGCGCAGCCAGGCGTACAGCGCCGGGCTGTGCGGGGCGATCGGCGGCAACTGCAGGCCCGGCCACAGCACGATCGGGTAGCCGCCGGCCGAGAGCATCGACCAGCCGAGCAGCGGCATCGCCAGCATCAGCGCGTACAGCAGCCAGTGCGAGGCGTGCGCGGCGGCCTTCTGCCAGCGCGGCAGGTCGGCCGGCAGCGGCGGCGGCCGGTGCAGCAGGCGGTTGCCCAGGCGCACCAGCGCCAGCAGCAGGATGGCGATGCCCAGCGGCCGATGCAGGTCCAGCAGCCAGGGCCGCTGCGACACCGAGGCGACCATGCCCACGCCGACGAACAGCATGGTCAGGATCATCGCGGCCATCAGCCAGTGCAGCACGCGCGCGGCCAGGTTGAAGTGCGCGGCGCGGTCGTCGCGGTTCATTGCGCACCTCCATGCGGCGTGCCGGTGGCGTCGGGCGCCTGGCCGCGGGCGATCTCGCGCTCGCGGCGGTTGAAGGACTGCGAGTACACCGCCGAGCGCGCGGCCAGGATCGGGTCGTCGGAGCCGGCGATGCCGTGCGGCAGGATCAAGGGATCGTAGTTGAGGTCGCGGCAGGGCCCGGTGGCCTGCGCTTCGGCATGGTCCAGCACCAGAGTGCCGGCGACCACCTGCTGCCGATCCTGCGGCCACGGCTGCGACGGGTCGTCGACCGGGTCGCCGGGCGCGGCCACGGTCAGCACCAGGTCCCAGCGCAGCGGACCGCGCGCCAGCCGCGCCTGCAGGTCTTCGCTCAGGAAGTCGGCGTCGGCCTTGGCGCGTTGTTCGGCCGACAGCGGCGCGAACGGGGTCTGCGGCCGCATCGACCAGCGCACCGCATGGGTGCTGCCGTCGGCGGCGGTGAAGCGGAACGCGTTGACGCCGTTGTACTGGGTGTTGGCCCAACTGTCCGACCACGGTGCGGTCTTGGCCCACTCCTGGAACTTCTTCGCCTCCGGGTAGCGCTGCAGGAACGCCGCCATCTTCGCCGGGTCCGGCTTGCCGGTGGCCGGATCCGGCCGCGCGGCCAGCGTCTGCGCCATGAAGCCCTCGGGGCTGGCGACCACGAAGAACGGGAAGCTGTTCATCGCCGTGCGCCACTCCTGGCCGTCGTCGCTGCGCAACTGCAGGGCCATGCTGCGTACCCGGGCAGCGCCGTCGGCGCCGTGCGGGTCGCCGCCGCCGATCGACAGGCGGCCCAGCACCGGCACCGACGCCTGTGCGAACACCCGTGCCGAGGACAGTGCGCTGCCCTGACCGTTGCCCTCGAAATGGCCGCTGACGCACACGCCCTTGCTGTGCGCGCGGCGGAAGCCCGGATGCGGCGGACCGCCGGCTTCGATGGCGTCGGTCATGCGCTGCGCGGTCAGCCGCTGCGGGCCGCCCAGCCAGCCGGCGCTCCAGGCGAAGGCGCCGGCAAGGACCGCGGCGATCGCGGCGATGCCGGCCAGCGCCGGCCAGGGGCGCCGCTGCGGCGGCGTGGGATCGGGACGGGACATGGGGCGGCTCCTGTGGCGATGGCGAGGGGAGGGACGCGGTCGGGCGCGTGGCAGGCGCTAGCAGACACGCTCGGGCATGAACGCGGTGCAGTGGTGGCCGCCTGCGCGCGGCCGGCCGCCGCCGCAGCGTGCCATGGCAGGACGCGACCACGGCGGCGTCATCGGCGCTGCGCATAGAATCGCCGCATCTTGCGGGCGAGGAGTCGG
>JBEVKG010000278.1:0-18262 GCA_040509765.1 Xanthomonas sp. | reverse complement strand
ATCGAAAGCAGATGAACTGCAGCATGAGCAGTTTTTAGAACAGGACGCCCCGTGCCGGCGCATGGCTGAGCATGAGGCGACATCCCTGTGCTGGTGGCCGCGCCCGCAGCACCACGGCGCGCACGTCCGGCGCCGCTACAATGCGCGCATCCTTTCCCGTGCAGGTCGGCGATGACATTTCCGTATGCAGTGGTGGTGTTCGACCTGGACGGCACCTTGGTCGACAGCGGCGCCGACATCGCCGAGGCGCTGAACCGCACCCTGGCCGAGTTCGGCCTGCCGCGCGTGCCGGAGGCGACCGTGCTCGGCTGGATCGGCGAGGGCGTGCGCAAGCTGGTCGAGATCGCCTGGCGGCATGCCGGCGACGCCACGCCGCTCGATGCGGTGATGCCGACCTTCATGCGCCACTACGCCGAGTGCCTGCTGCGCAGTCCGCGGCTGTATCCCGGCGCGGCCGAGGCCTTGGCGCAACTGCATGCCGATGGCGTGACCCTGGCCCTGTGCACCAACAAGCCAGCGGCGCTGGTGCCGCCGCTGCTGCGCCATCTGGGCGTGGCCGAGCGGTTTTCTGCCGTACTGGGCGGCGACAGCCTGCCCGAGCGCAAGCCCAGCCCGGCGCCGCTGCTGCACCTGGCGCAGCAGTTCGCGCAGCCGCCGGCGCGCTGCCTGATGGTCGGCGATTCGGGGACCGATCTGCAGGCCGGGCACGCCGCCGGCATGCCGGTGGCGCTGGTGCGCTACGGCTATCCGCGCGACCTGGATCTGGACACCGCCGACGTGGTGTTGCTGATGGACGACCTGCGCGAGTTGCTGGCGCTGCGTTGACGCAGGCGGTGGAACTCGGCTGGCACAGCATGGCCGCTGCCTGCGTGCCGACGGACATCGGCCGCAGGTCGCCATCGACCGATCACGACCGAACGCTGGCGATTGCGTAGCCGATGCCGCGGCGTTCGATGTGGGCGAAGCCGGCCTCGCGCAGATGCATGCCGGCGATCGGCAGCCTTTCCGCGCTGACCAGATCCAGCAGCGCCGAGCGGGTTGCGGTGGCGAGCTGCGGATCGTGGTCGAAGACCACCGCCACGTCCGGGCGCGGGATCTGGATATCGGGGAAATGCACGATGTCGCCCCACACCAGCAGGCCGCGGCCGCCGGAATCGAGCCGATAGCCGGTGTGCCCAGCGGTGTGTCCCGGTAGCGGCAACGCGTGCATGCCGGGCAGGATTTCGCCGCCGTCGAACCTGCGCAACCTGTCGCGATAGGCCGCGAACACCTGCCGCGCGAGCAGGAAGTTGCCGCGGGCACGTGCGGGCGCGCGGCTCAGGTTGGCGTCGTCCTGCCAGAACCCGACTTCGCGACGCTGCACGAGCAACTCCGCATTCGGGAACGCGGCGTCTCCGGATGCCTCGATCAGCCCGCCGACATGGTCGGGATGGGCGTGGGTCAGCAGTACCGCAGCGATCTGCGCCGGCTGTAGCCCGGCCGACGCCAGGTTGCCGCGCAACCGGCCGGCGCCGTCGCGGAAGCCGCCGGCGCCGGCATCGATCAGCACGGTGCGGCCGCCGATGCGCACCACGTAGCAGTTGATGTGCACCGCACTGGGCTGCAGCACCCGCGCGGCCTGTTGCATCTGCAGCGCATCGGCCGCGGCGATGGGCGACAGGATCTCCAGGCCGGTGGCGAGATAGCCATCGCTGAGGGCGGTGACGCTGACATCGCCGATCTGCAGGTGCGGAAACGTGGGGATGGACATGCGGATCCCGGGGGCTCAGTTGCGTGCGTGCAGGTCGGCGGGCGCGTGGCCGACGCAGCGGATGCGTGCGGTGGCGCCGGTCGCACCGCGGATGGCGTCGTCGATTGCGGCCATGAACCGCTGCATGACCGCCGGCGTGCGCGCGTCGGCGCGTCGGTAGCGGAGTTCCACGAACACCGGGTGGCCACGACCGTGCCGAACCGGCACATAGATGATGTGCACGTTCTGCACCGCGGCCAATAGCACGTCCGTGCACAGCGCGGTGCAGTGGTCGGTCAGCGCGGCCAGCACCGGATCGGCCGGCATGGCCTGCGCGGGGATGAAAAGGGTGAGGTTCGGCATCGTGCGCCTACTGCGGCATCGTGCGGGCGATGCTGCGGGCTGCGACCAGTTGCGCAGTCATTGGCGCATAGGCCTGGAGATCCTGCGCCAGCTCGCCGATGGCCGGCAGCCGGGCGCGGTCGCACCTGGCGAGCCAGCGCTGCGCCGGCACCTTGTCCAGTTCCACCGCATGCAGGCCATGCGGCGCGAGACCGAGCCGCAACAGCGATTCGGGGCCGTCGGCGCTGACCAGCAGAACCTCGTCGCACGCCACGGCCGGCGCGCGCTCCAGGCCGTCATAGAGATTGCGGTGCCAGTCGGCGATGTGGCGTTGCCAGCGGGCGAAGTTGCCGCCGCCCTTCTGCCGGTATTCCGCACCGCTGAGGATGTGCACGCCGTCGATGGCGTGCAGCGCAAGATAGGTCGGGCCGCCGTCGCGAAGGGCCTTGAAGCGCTGCGAACTGTGAAAGCCCTCGACCGAGATCAGCGCCGGCAGCTTTTCCCGGCTGTAGAAATCGTTCCATTCCGCTTCGCTGGCGGGATCGGCGAAGCTGCATTCCACGGTGTAGAGCATCGGATCGTCCTGGCCGGAACGGTGCGTGCCGGCTTGTCATGGTTGAGGATTACTCATCCTAGTCCGGTGTTTTCTGCGTTGATATCGATATTCGGTCACCCTTCCGTGACTGCATGTCATGCTCGGGCTGGTAAAGTGCGCCGCCTGCTACCGGAGCCGACATGCGACGCAAGATCCCCAGCCATTCCGCGCTCATGACGTTTGAGGCGGCGGCCCGCCATGGCAGTTTCGCGCGTGCGGCCGAGGAACTGGTCCTGACCGAAGGCGCCATTAGCCGCCAGATCGGCCGCCTGGAAAGTTTCCTCGGCGTGGTCCTGTTCGAGCGCATCGGCAATCGTGTGCGGCTGCTGCCGAACGGCCGGCGCTATGCGGCGCAGGTCCGCGAGACCCTGGACCGGCTGGAGCGCGACAGCCGCGATCTGATGGGGCGGCCGCGCGACGGCGCGAGTCTCGACATCGCCGCGCTGCCGACTTTCGCCATGCGCTGGCTGATTCCACGGCTGGGCCGGTTCCAGGCGCGGCATCCGCAGATCACCTTGCATCTGGCCGAACGGATGGAGCCGTTCGTGCTCGTTGGCAGCGGCTTCGATGCCGCGTTGCATTTCGAGCACCCGGCCTGGGCGGGGATGCGCGTGCAGCGTCTGCTGCACGAAGTGCTGGTGCCGGTGTGCCATCCGCGGCTGTTGCACGGGAAGGACGCGACCAGCGCGCTGGATGCGCTGCCGCGGCTGCAGCGCCGGCAGAATCCGGATGCCTGGCAACGCTATGCGCAGGAGTCCGGGATCGCCCTGAGCCACCCCGCGCACGGCGCACGCTACGACCTGCATGCCATGGCGATCGAAGCCGCACTGGCCGGCCTGGGGGTCGCGCTGGTGCCGCGCCTGTATGTGGAATCCGAACTGGCCGACGGCCGCTTGCTGTGTCCGTGGCCCGCGGCCACCTCGATCGCAAAGACCTTCTGCCTGGTGCTGCCGGAGCCGGTGCAACTGAGCGATGCGCCGCTCCAGCGATTCGTCGACTGGCTGCTGGAGGAGGCGCGCGCCACCGCCGCTGCGCACTGACCGCGACGAGGGCGGCGTCGCCGATGGTGGCGCGAACCGCTCAGTGCGGCAGCCGATACTCCAGCACCTCATCGCCCAGGGCGTCGATCGCGCCGGTCGGGCGCCAGCCGAGGTGGCGATAGAACCCATGCGAGCGCAGCGCCGGGTCGGCCACGCAGCCCAGGAACAGGCGCGCGAAACCCCAACGGCGGAAATCCTCGACCATCCGCGCCAACAGCGCCTTGCCGATGCCGTGGTTCTCCCATTCGGGCAGCAGCGCCAGCACCATGATCTCGCCGCTGTGGCGGTCGCCGAAGCAGTAGCCGATCATGCGCCCGGCGACCTCGGCCACATGCCCGGGCACGCTGCCATCGGCGATCCATGCCTGCCAACTGTCCGCATCGATCCCGAGCGCGGCCAACTGCTCGGCGGAGAATGCGTTCTCGCGGGTACGTGCGCGCAGGTCGATGCAGGCGGGCGCATCGGCGGGAACGGCAGGGCGATAGACCACGTGCATGCTGGCAATCCTTCGCATCGGCCGGCATCGCCGGCCATCGTACTGTGGGTGCGCAGCATGCCATGGGCACGCTGCGCAGGCCTGCAAGCAGCCGCGCAGCAGGTCCCTGCAGCAGCGGCTTCAGCCGCGAACGGAGCGCTCCTGGCGATGCCCGTTCGCGGCTGCTCCTGCGGCGTGCTGCGTGCGGTCAGTGCACCGCGGGCGCGTAGCGCAGGGTCAGCGCGTACTCGCGGCCCGGCTGGTTGTACCAGTTCACGGTCTGGTAGTCGCGGTCGAACACGTTGCTGGCCTTGGCCTGCAGCGTCCAATCCGGGGTAAACGCGTATTCCGCGCGCAGGTCGACGGTGCCGTAGCCGGCCAGGCGCACGCGGTTGGCGGCGTCGTCGAAGCGGTGGCCGCTGCCGAAGACGGTGACGCCGAGCTTGACCGGGCCGATGCCGCGGTCCACGTCCAGGCGCGCGGTGTTCTGCGCGCGGCGCGCCAGCCAGTTGTCGCGGTTGCCGCCGTCGCTGCGGTTGCGCGGGTCGGTATGGCTCAGCTGCGCCGACAGTTCCCAGCCGGCCAGCAGTGCGTAGCCGGTCAGTTCGGCGCCGCGGATGCGCGCCTCGTCCACGTTGACCGGCAGGAAGCTGACCGCGTCGTAGGAGATCAGGTCCTTGACCCGGGTCTCGTAGGCGTTGAAGGTCCAGTTCCAGCTGTCGGCGTACTGCGCCACGCCCAGGTTGGCGCTCTTGGAGCGCTCCGGCTTCAGCGCCGGATTGCCGGCGAACGGGTAATACAGGTCGTTGAAGGTCGGCGCCTTGAAGCCGGTGCCGACGCTGGCGGTGAGCTTCAGACCATGCGCCAGCGCCAGACCCCAGCCGAGGCTGCCGGTGGTGTGTTCGCCGAACTGTTCGTTGTCGTCGCTGCGCACGCTGGCCTGCACCTGCTGCGCGCCGAAGCGGCCCTGGTACTCGGCGAACACGCCGGTGTTGTCGCGGCTGTCGACGTCGAAGGCGGTGGTGCTGGCGACGTGCTCGCGCTGCCAGTCGCTGCCGACGCTGAGCAGGTGGCCTTCGGCCAGGGTGATGTCGCCCTGCAGCGCGGCGGTGTCGCGGCGGCTGTCGAAGGTGCTGACGAAGCTGCGGGTGCGCGCGCCCGGGGCGCGGTAGTAGCTGTCGGCGTCGTCGACGTTGCGGCCGAGCTGCGCGGCCAGGTGCAGGCGATCGGACGGGGTCCAGTCGAGCTTGCCGCCGAACACCTGCTGGGTGTTGTCGGCCTCGTTGCCGGCGAACAGCGCATCGCCGTCGTACTCGTTGCGGCTGTCGATGTTCAGCGCCTGGCCTTCGATGCGCAGCGTGTCGGTCAACGCATAGCCGCCGCGCGCGCTCAGCGACACGTTGCGGTAGCCGTCGCGGTCGGGCTGGTCGACGAAGCAGCCGGCGAACAGCGTGGCTGAGCCGTTGCAGGCATTGATGCCATCGGTCTTCTGGTAGCCGCCCTGCACGGCCAGCCAGCCGCGCTCGCCGCGGTTGCTGAAGCCGGCGCCCGCCTCGCGCAGGCCGTGGCTGCCGCCGCCCAGGCTCAGGTTCTGCTGGAAGCCCTGGCCACCGCGGCGGGTGAAGATCTGGATGACGCCGCCGATCGCGTCGGAGCCGTACAGGCTCGAACGCGGGCCGCGCACGATCTCGATGCGCTCGATCTGGCTCAGCGGCAGGTCCTGGAACGCGGCCAGACCGGCGCTGGCCGAGCCGATGCGCACGCCGTCCACCAGCACCAGCACGTGGTCCGATTCGCTGCCGCGCAGGCTCAGCGTGGTCAGCTTGCCCAGGCCGCCCTGGTTGGAGATGCCGATGCCGGCGCGGCCCTGCAGCAGCTGCGCCAGCGACGTGGCCTGGCTGCGCTCGATCTCGGCGCGGTCGATGACCTGCGCCGGAACCACGCTGTCCTCCACCGAGATCTGGGTGCGGGTGGCAGTGACCAGGACCTGATCGAGGTCGGTGGCGGCGTCGGCGGCGTGGGCCAGCGCGGGCAGGGACAGGGCGGACGCGATCGCGACCGAAAGCAGGCGGGACGACATGGGTGGCAACTCCGGCGCGCGGCTGCGCGCTGTGACGGCAAATGAGTCGCGAACGGAAGGTGCAAGCGGACGGCGCAGGACACGGCGCGGCACGCCGCGACGCCCTCCGCATCGCAACCAGTGAACTGCAAGGCCGGTCTCCGGGCTGGCGATCGGGGAGGCGGGCCTCCCGGCTGCGACGCCTTCCCATGCCGAGGCACAGTGGCGCAGGTCGTCAGCGCGGATCGCTTACCGTTGCGGGGGCAGCGCCGGCCTTGTCGCAAGACGCACCGGCTTCCCGTTTCAACCCGCTGGCCGGAGCCGGCGGGTCACCTTGAAGCGGCGCGATTGTACGCGATCGCCGCCGGCCGCGCGGCTCGGGGCTTGGCCATCCATTCCCGAGGACGTCGCGTCGGGTGCGGCAGGCGCGCCCGTGCCCGCGTCATCGCGCGGGCGTGGACTGACGTCCACTTGCTCCTTCCTTCTCGCCACAGGCACGCGCAATCACGGCGCGGCGTCCTCGGGGATCGAGGACACGCCTAGTCGGCGTGGTTCCCGTGGCCGTCGTCGTCCCCGTGATGGTCGGCCACGGGCATGTCGTGCGCGTAGCCGGCGTCGGCGTCATCGTCGCCGCGCGGGTCGTCGCGATCGAAATGGGTGGTCGCCACCGGCCCGGCGACCTGCGCGCCGCGCTGCGCCGGCAGCGCCGCCGTCGCGGTCTCCAGTTCGCCCAGCAACTGCGCGCGCCGCGCCTCGGACAGTTCCTGCCAGTGGCAGCCGCTGAGCGCGCCTTCCAGCGAGTACAGCAGGTTGAGGCTCGGCTTGAAGCCGGCACGCTTGACCTTGACGAAGGCGCCGACCGCGCCGGCCGCCTCCAGGTCCTGCTGCGTGCGCACGCCGACCTGGCGCAGCCAGGCCGCGCTCTTGGGGCCGATGTTGCGCAGCTTGGTCGTGCTCATCGCAGGCTGTCGACGAAGACCTGGGCGATCGCTTCCAGGCCGCGCTGGTCGTCGGCGTCGAAGCGGGCCAGGTCGGGGCTGTCCAGATCGAACACCCCGACCAGCGCGCTGTCGCGCAGCAACGGCACCACCAGTTCCGAACGCGAGGCCGCATCGCAGGCGATATGCCCGGGAAACGCCTCCACGTCGTCGATGCGCTGGGTCTGGCCGCTGCTGGCGGCCAGACCGCACACGCCCTTGTGCAGCGGAATGCGCACGCAGGCAGGCAGGCCCTGGAACGGCCCGACCACCAGCTCCTTGCCGTCGTAGAGATAGAAACCGACCCAGTTCAGCCGCGGCAGCGCGTGATACACCAGCGCCGCCAGGTTGGCGGCATTGGCGATGCGGTCGGGCTCCCCGGCGACCAGGGCACGAGCCTGGTCGAGCAACTGGGCGTACTGTTCCGGCTTGCTGCCGGTGAGCGAGGACGAGGCGAACATCGCGCGAGTCTAGCAGCGCGCTGCGTCCGCCGGCACCGCGGCGGCTGACGCGCGCGGCGCGCCCGGCTATCCTGCGCGCCGCCGCGCGTCCCGCCGGCCAACCGACAGGGTGTCGCATGGCTGTTTCCGCCTTCTACGTCACCGGCACCGATACCGGTATCGGCAAGACCATCGCCAGCACCGCGTTGCTGCATGCCTTGCGCGCGCGCGGCCAGCGCGCGGTGGGCATGAAGCCGGTCGCCAGCGGCTGCACGCTTGAGGCCGACGGCTGGCGCAACGAGGATGCGCTGGCCCTGCAGGACGCCAGCGCGCCGCGCCCGCGCTATGAGGACCTCAATCCCTACGCATTGCCGCTGCCGCTGGCGCCCGAACTGGCCGCCGCCGATGCCGGCGTGCAGTTGGAGTTGGCGCCGATCGCCGCCGCATTCGAGCGCCTGCGCGCGCAGGCCGACGTGGTGGTGGTGGAAGGCGTGGGCGGCTGGGCGGCGCCGCTGTCGGCGACGCTGGATCAGGCCGATCTGGCGCGTGCGCTGGGGCTGCCGGTGGTGCTGGTGGTCGGCCTGCGCCTGGGCTGCCTCAACCATGCGCGGCTCAGCGCCGCGGCGATCGCCGCCGACGGCCTGCAGTGCATCGGCTGGATCGGCAACGAGATCGACCCGGCGATGGAGCGGATCGACGACAACATGGCGATGCTGCGCGCGCGCCTGCCGATGCCGTGCTGGGGGCGCCTGCCGTACCGGCCGCAACCGCAGGCCGAGCAGTTGGCGGCCGCATTGCAGCCATGGGCGGGAATGGCGCCGGGCTGATCAATCGCCGGGGGCGCGCCGCGCTGCAGACGTTTGTGGGAGGGACTTCAGTCCCGACGCCTTAGCGATCAAGCGTCGGGGCTGAAGCCCCGCCCACAAAAGCAGGGCATCCCGACCGCGTGATTGGCGCGTTCCGAATGCCCGATCCGATTCCCGAGGCACGCGCATGGAGAAGCCCGGTAGAAGAAGATATCTATCGATCTCTGGTTTTCGGCAAAGCATCGGGCTGAAGCCGCTCCCAGCAGGGAGACAGGAGCGCCGGGACGAGCGCGATCGACAAATCCCGAATCCCCACTCCCGAATCCCGCCCATAAAAAAGGCCCGGTAGAGGGAGGGATCTACCGGGCCTGGGGTTGCACGGGGGGAGGGACCCATGCAGACCGAGCGTGCGTCGGGCGGCGAACCGCAGCGACGTCGAAGACGGTGTTACTTGGCGGCGGGCTTGGCCTTCGGTGCGGCCTGTTCGGTCGCTGCCTCGAACTGGTGCTTGGCGAGCTGGCCGATGGCCTCGGAGGTCTTCAGGCCCAGGCCGAACACTTCCTGGTTGGCCGTGGCCAGCCGCTCGAAGTTGTCGCGGGCGATCTGCAGGCCCTTCGGCCACAGCGCCTGCACGGTGCCCAGATCGCGCGCCTCGGTCAGTTCGCCGAGGAAGCCGGTGGTGGCCGACACGTTCTTCTCGAAGGTCTTGAGCTGCACGCCGAACACACTCTCGGCGCTTTCCAGCGCCAGGCGGTTGGCACGCGCCGCGGCAGCGGCGAACTGCTGGGTATAGCTGCTGAACTGATCGTTGAATTGAGCGGACATCATGCAACTCCGTTGGAAATGCCGACTGCTGTTGCAGTGCAACATACGCCCATTCTGCTGCGTTGCAACAAAATTTTCTGAAGCCGCTCAGGATTCGTTCAAACTGCTTTTCGGATCAATGGCTTGGCCAAGCCTTTCCGATGCCTGCCAGTGGCCTCCGCGCAGCCGCGAGGCGGCCAATGCGCGCCACGACCCGCAGGCGGGCCGGCATCGGAAGCCCCGCAGACGGCGGGGTGCCGCCCTTGCGATTCCCGACGCCCCATGCCCCGTTCCCCGCCTTTCAGGCCGGTCCGCGATAACGGCAGCCGGACGTGCAGGTCTCGTGCACCACCACTTCGCTCAGCAGCGGCAGCGCCGGTTTCAGCCGGTCCCAGATCCACACCGCCAGGCGTTCGCTGGTGGGGTTGTCCAGGCCCTCGATGTCGTTGAGGTAATGGTGGTCGAGCTGGTCGTAGAGCGGGCGGAACGCGGCCTTGATGTCGCCGAAATCCATGACCCAGCCGCTCTCGGCGCCGGGTTCGCCGCTGACGTGCAGCTCGATGCGGAACGAGTGCCCGTGCAGTCGCGCGCACTTGTGGCCGGGCGGCACGTTGGGCAGGCGGTGCGCGGCTTCGAGGGTGAAGACTTTGAAGATATCCATGCGCGGCATTGTACGGGCAGGGGCGGCACTGGCGCGGTTGCGCGCAGGCCGGGCGATGCCGCGGCGGCGCCGTCACGGCGGACATCGCGGGGCGCTGCCGTGTCTGCGCTCGCGCTGGGTCACGCAACGAAAAAGCCGCCCCGGAGGGCGGCTTGTCGAGCGACGCGTCAGCGCTGTGCGAGCGCTGCGATCAGCGCGGCGCAGCGGGGCGGTTGCCGCCGCCGTTGCCTTGGCGACGGCCCTGGCCCTGGCGGCGGGCGCCGTCGGCGTGGCTGCCGCCGGGCTTCTTGCTGCCGGCGTGCGCATGCGCGTGCGCCGGTGCATCGCCATGTCCGCGACGGGCGTGGCTGCCGCGGCGCGGCGGGCGCTGGCCGCCCGGACGCTCGTCCGGCGGGTTGTTGTTGCCCCAGCGGATCGGCGTGACCGGCTCGAAGCCCGGCACGTCGCGGATGTCCATCGCGCGCTTGAGCATGCGCGCGATCGCGCGCAGCAGCTTGGCCTCGTCCTGCGCCACCAGCGAGATCGCCTCGCCGGTCGAACCGTTGCGGCCGGTGCGGCCGATGCGGTGCACGTAGTCCTCGGCGACCATCGGCAGGTCGTAGTTGATGACCTTGGGCAACTGGTCGATATCGATGCCGCGCGCGGCGATGTCGGTGGCCACCAGCACGGTGATCCGGCCGGCCTTGAAGTCGCTCAATGCGCGCAGGCGCTGGCCCTGGCTCTTGTTGCCGTGGATCGCCGCGGTCTTCAATCCGGACTTGTCCAGGAACGTGGTCAGCTTGTCGGCACCGTGCTTGGTGCGGGCGAACACCAGGGTCTGCTTGCGCGAGTCGGCCGCCAGCAGGTGCAGCAGCAGTTCGCGCTTGCGCGCACCGTCCACCGGGTGCACGCGGTGGGTGATGGTGTCGGCCACGGTGTTGCTCGGGGTGGCCTGGATTTCCTGCGGGTCGTGCATGAACTCGCGGGCCAGCTGCTTGATGCCTTCCTCGAAGGTGGCCGAGAACAGCAGGGTCTGCCGGTTCTGCTTGGGCAGCTTGGCGAGGATGCGCTTGATCGAGGGCAGGAAGCCCATGTCGAGCATGCGGTCGGCTTCGTCCAGCACCAGGATCTCGATGCCCGACAGGTCCACGCTGCGACGCTCGAGATGGTCGAGCAGGCGGCCCGGGCAGGCGATCAGCAGGTCCACGCCGCGGCGCAGCGCGTCGAGCTGGTTGCCCATGCCCACGCCGCCGTAGATGGTGGTGCTGGGGATGCGCAGGTACTTGCTGTAGCCGCGCAGGCTGTCGTGGACCTGGGTGGCCAGTTCGCGGGTCGGGGTCAGGATCAGCGCGCGCGGCTTGCGCGGGCCGGCGCCCACCGGCTGCGGGGAGGTGCCCAGGTGCTGCAGCAACGGCAGGCCGAACGCGGCGGTCTTGCCGGTGCCGGTCTGCGCGCCGGCCATCAGGTCATGGCCTTCCAGGGCGACGGGAATGGCCTGCGCCTGGATCGGGGTGGGGGTTTCGTAGCCCTGCTCGGCCAGCGCGCGCAGCAGGAAGGGCGCAAGGCCCAGGGATTCGAACGACATGAGAATGCTCCGGATAACGCGCCGACGCCGGGACGGACCCGGCGCGCTGGCGCAAGTAGGTGAGGCTCGGAGCGTTCCCGTGAACCGCGCTGCGAGAGGGTGGATCAACCCGCAGCGCGGGGCTGGGGTTCGTCGGCACCACGAAAGGCGTCGGGCGGGGCGGGCGAGTCGGATCGTTGCGATCCTGGCCTCGCCGGCGGTCCCTGAGGGAAACGGACGGCCGCATGCAGACCGACACAGTCTACCTGAATTGGCGCGCTGCACAAATGCGAGGTCCGTTTCAGTTGAAACCAAGCCGGCCTCTGGCCGTACAATCGCCGGCTCAGCCCCCAGCACTGGACGGACATGAAGCTAGGTTCCCTGAAGGAAGGCGGTCGCGACGGCACCCTGATCGTCGTGTCCCGCGATCTGACCCGCGCGGTGCGCGCCACCGGCATCGCGCCGACCCTGCAGCGCGCGCTGGAGGACTGGAGCAACCTCGCCCCGCGCCTGAACGCCCTGTCCGAGTCGCTCAACGACGGCAGCGCCGACGGCCAGTTCGACCTGGACATGGCGGCGCTGGCAGCGCCGCTGCCGCGTGCCTACGAATTCCTCGACGGCAGCGCCTACCTGCCGCACGTCGAGCGCGTGCGCCGTGCGCGCGGCGCCGAGGTGCCGGAGAGCTTCTACACCGATCCGCTGATGTACCAGGCGGTCAGTGCCGGTTTCTACGGGCCGCGCGATGCGGTCAAGGTGGTCAGCGAGGACTACGGCATCGACCTGGAGGCCGAGATCGTGGTGGTCACCGACGACGTGCCGATGGCGGTCAGCCCGGTGCAGGCCGCCGCGCACATCCAGCTGATCGGCCTGGTCAACGACGTGTCGCTGCGCAACCTGATCCCGCCGGAACTGGCCAAGGGCTTCGGCTTCGTGCAGTCCAAGCCGCGCTCGGCGCTGTCGCCGGTGTTCGTCACCCCGGACGAACTGGGCGAGGCCTGGCAGGGCAACAAGGTGCACCTGCCGCTGCTGACCCATATCAACGGCGCCTGGTTCGGTGCGCCGGAAGCCGGCGAGGACATGCAGTTCGATTTCGCGCAACTGGTCGCGCATGCGGCCAAGACCCGGCCGCTGGCGGCCGGCGCGGTGGTCGGTTCGGGCACCATCGCCAACCAGGACACCACACGCGGCGCCTCCTGCTTCGCCGAACAGCGCACCGTGGAAACCCTGCGCGACGGCAAGCCGAGCACGCCGTACATGGCCTTCGGCGACGTGGTCCGGATCGAGATGCTGGACCGTGACGGAGTCAGCATCTTCGGCGCGATCGAGCAGCGCATCGAGCAGGCGCCGCTGCCCTGACCCGGCCGGCGGCGGCACCGGGGCGACCGGCGGCGCCGCGGCACCGGTGTCCACCGGTATCGTTGTCGACTGCGCAGATGGAGGCGGGCATGGACGAGGCACTGCAGCTTTACACCTACTGGCGATCCAGCGCCGCGTACCGGGTGCGGATCGGGTTGGAGCTCAAGCGTCTGGCTTACCAGACGCTGCCGGTGCACCTGGTGCGCGACGGCGGGCAGCAGCATTCGCCGGAGTACGCGCGGCTCAACCCGCAGGAGCTGGTCCCGACCCTGTGCCACGACGGCCAGCCGATCCGTCAGTCGCTGGCGATCCTGGAATACCTGGACGAGCGCTGGCCGGAGCCGCCGCTGCTGCCGGACGCGTCGATCGACCGCGCCCGCGTGCGCGGGCTGGCGCAACTGATCGCCTGCGACATCCACCCGCTCAACAACCTGCGGGTGTCGCAGTTCTTCGAGAGCGCCTGGAACGTCCCGCAGCCCGAGCGCGAGGAGTGGATGCGGCACTGGATGCAGACCGGCTTCGACGCGCTGGAACAGCTGCTGGCCGAATCGCCCGACACCGGCCGCTTCTGCCATGGCGAGCAGCCGGGCCTGGCCGATTGCTGCCTGGTCCCGCAGCTGTACAACGCGCGTCGCTTCGGCGTGGACCTGCAGGTCTACCCGACCCTGGAGCGGATCGAGCGCGCCTGCCTGGCGCTGCCGGCGTTCGACGCGGCGCGCCCGGAAAATCAGCCGGACGCGCAGTGAATTTCGCTGTGCCGTAGCAGCGGCTTGAGCCGCGACCGGTCTGTCGGCATGCGCGATCGGCCGAAGCTGCCGCCATGCCTGCCGCATCGGTGAGCATGAAGATGTGGGAGGGACTTCGGTCCCGACTGCAGTGCGCCGGACGCTTCGGCCTTGACGCGTCGCGGCTGAAGCCGCTCCTACAGGCGCTTGCGACGAACTCGCTGGGTGCACGGTGGGAGGGACTTCAGTCCCGACGCGCAGTTGCGTGGTAGTGACGTTTGCCCTCGCAAGGGCGACCCCGCGGCGACCGCCGATGGACCTCCGGTCCGCCGTTGCCGCCGTCCCTGCGTGACCAGCGCGACCAAGCGTCTACGAATGCCCGGTCGCGGCTGAAGCCGCTCCTACAGGCGCTTGCGACGAACGCGCTGGGTGCACTGTGGGAGGGACTTCAGTCCCGACGCGCAGTTGCGTGGACGTGGCGTTTGCCCTCGCAAGGACGACCCCACGGTGACCGCCGATGGACCTCCGGTCCGTCGTTGCCGCCGTCCCTGCGTGACCAGCGCGACCAGGCTTCTACGAATGCCCGGTCGCGGCCGAAGCCGCTCCTACGACGAAGCGCGGCGCCTCAGACGAAGCCGTGGGTGATGCGCGGCGCGGCGCTGGGGCCGCTGTCGAAGTCGGCGTAGGGGTCGTGTTCGCCGCTGCCGCCCTCGGACAGGCGGAACTTCAGCGCCAGGCCGTCGCGCGAGTCGGCCGCGCGCAGCGCTTCCTCCTGCTCGATCTGGCCCTGCTTGACCATGCGGAACAGGCACTGGTCGAAGGTCTCCATGCCTTCCTCCAGCGACTCCTCCATCGCCTGCTTGATCTCGTGGACCTGGCCGCGGCGCAGCAGGTCGCGGATCATCGGCGTGTTCAGCAGCACTTCCGAGGCCGGCCGGCGGCGGCCGCTGCCGTCCTTGACCAGGCGCTGCGAGATCACCGCGCGCAGGTTCAGCGACAGGTTCATCAGCACGTTCTTGTGCGCGCTCTCCGGGAAGAAGTTGAGGATGCGCTCGATGGTCTGGTCGGCGTTGTTGGAGTGCAGGGTGGCCAGGCACAGGTGCCCGGTCTCGGCGAAGGCGATGGCCGCCTCCATTGTCTCCGCGTCCAGGATCTCGCCGATCAGGATCACGTCCGGCGCCTCGCGCATCGCGTTCTTCAGCGCGTTGTGGAAGGCGTGGGTGTCCAGCCCGACCTCGCGCTGGTTGACGATGGACAGCTTGTGCTTGTGCAGGTATTCGATCGGGTCCTCGATGGTGAGGATGTGCCCGGTGGTGGTGCTGTTGCGGTAGTCGATCATCGACGCCAGCGAGGTGGACTTGCCCGAGCCGGTCGAGCCGACCACCAGGACCAGCCCGCGCGGGGTCATGATCACGTCCTTGAGCACCTGCGGCAGGTGCAGCTCCTCGATGCTGGGGATCTTGCTGCGGATCGCGCGGATCACCATGCCGACCTCGCCGCGCTGCTTGAACACGTTGACGCGGAAGCGTCCGGCGTCCTGCAGGGCGATGGCCATGTTCAATTCCAGGTCCCGCTCGAACTGCGGCACCTGGCCTTCGTCCATCAGCGAGTAGGCGATCTTCTTGACCATGCCCGGCGGCAGGCCGGTGGCGCCGAGCGGGTACAGCTTGCCTTCGATCTTGATATAGACCGGTGCTCCTGTGGTCAGGAACATGTCCGAGGCGTTCTTTTCGGTCATCAGCTTCAGGAAATAGCCGATATCCATGCGCAATGGTTCCCCAACGATCCGCAATCGCCCGTTGCAAGCGCGCCACAGGCTTCCGACAATGGCCGTGATCGACGTCTCCGTCCACGGCCCCCCTAGATGAAAACTAGCTTCGCACACTTCCGTTGTCAGCAGTATGTGATGGCCTGCGCATTGGCGTTGTTCGCCGCGCCGGCCGCGTTCGCCCAGGTGGCTCCGCCGGAACTGCTGACCGCCCAGCAGGCGGTGCAGCGCGCGATCCAGGCCGATGCCGACCAGTACGCGCCGGACCTGCTGGCCAGCGCCCGCCAGGGCCTGGAGCAGGCGCAGCAGGCCGCGCTCGACCGCCGCCAGCGCAAGACCGCGCCGCAACTGGCGCTGCGCGTGGCCGCCGATGCCGACCTGGCGCGCGCGCGCAGCGAGGAGGCGGTGGCCAATGCGCAGCTGAAGCAGCGTCAGGCCGAGGTGGCCCAACTGCAACAGACCCTGGGCACCGGGGAGAGCCGTCCATGAGCCGCGCCCTGCACACAATGCGCCGCCTGGCCCTGCTGGCGTTGCTGCTGGCGCCGCTGGGCGCGGTGGCCGCGGACGACCCGGAACTGGCCGTGCTCAACCAGCGCCTGGTGGCGCTGCAGGCCGATCCGCTCAACGCCGATGTCGCCGCCTACGAGCGCCTGCAGGCGCAGCAGGCGGTGGCCAACTTCGCCAATGCCAAGCGCAAGGAGCGCGATGAGGCGCGCTACCTGGCCGAGCGCCGGGTCGAGATCGCCGAGACCATGGCCCGCGCCGAGCTGGCGCGGCGCCAGGTCGACCAGTTGGAGAAGACCCGCAGCGACCTGCTGATCGAGGCCAGCCGCCGCGAGGCCGCGCGGGCCCGGCAGGAGGCCGAGCGCCTGCGCGTGCAGGCGCAGATCCAGGCCGAGGAGGCCGAGAGCCTGCGTCAGGCCGCCGAGGCCGAGCAGGCCGCGCGCGCGGATGCGGATGCGGCCCTGGCCAGCGTTGCCGGGCAGCAGACCGCCAAGCTCAGCGCCGCGCAGCAGAAGTCGGCCAAGCTGGCGCGCGAGGAGGCCGAACTGGTCGCCGGCACCAAGCTGCCGGCCTCGCGCTTCGAGAGCCGCGGGGAGATCTTCACCTTCTCCGGCGCGGCCTTCGGCGCCGGCAAGGCGGCGCTGTCGGGCGATGCCACGAACCAGACCAAGGCCCTGTCGCAGTACCTGCAGATCAGCAAGGGCAAGGTGCGGATCGAGGCCTACGACACCGACGCCGGCGTGGCGCAGAAGCGCGCCGATGCCCTGCGTGCGGCCCTGGTCAGCGGTGGCGTCGCCGCCAACCGGGTGCAGGCGGTCGGCAAGAAGGGGCCCTCGACCAAGGCCCGTTCGGCCGAAGTGGTGATCGCGCCCTGAGCCGTGTCGTGCCCGTGCGTGGCGGCGTTTAACGGGGTTTTTCCCTGGGCCTGAGCGCCGAGCAACTGAATGCGACAAAGCGGGCCTGCTTCTCTTGTCCGCGGCGGTGGGGAGGCGTAGGGTCGGTATTCCAGGTGGCACTCCCGCCGCCTGGTGCCAACGGAGGAGTTCGAGCCGATGACGCAGTGGCACGTACCGCAGTCCGACGCCGCAGGAACCGCGGTTCCAGGCGTTGTGGCGGTGCAGCCGGCGGCTCGCGCGCTTCCGCTCCCAGGCAACGCCCCGTGCCGCAGCGGCCGGGGCGTTCTTGTTTCTAGCTGAAGGAGGCTATTCCTATGTTCGAAGGGCAACCGCAGACCGAAATCGACGCGTTGATCAAGTCCGATCCGGAGTTCAAGCAGCTCTACCAGCGCCACAAGACCTTGGACAAGAAGTGCATGGACGCCGAGCTCGGCGTGCTGCCGATCGACGATGTCACCCTGGCGCAGATGAAGCGCGAAAAGCTCGCCGCCAAGGAAAAGCTGCTGCGCCTTTACGAGCAGAAGCCGCACTGACCGTACTATTTCCGCCTTGTCGCGGGCGGTGGCTGGCCTCCTCGTCGGCTTGCCACCGTCCGCGTCATCCCCTCCAGGAAGCCGCGATCGCGGCTTTTTTCGTCCCTGCCGCGCGCATTCTCTGACTTTCCCTGCCCGAGCGCGGATAATGCCCGGTCCAGCCGCTGGCGCGGCGCGACGCATTCGGACCCGATGGCCATTCACTCCTCCGTACTCGACCTGATCGGCGACACCCCCATCGTCAAGGCCAGCAAGCTCGACACTGGGGTGTGCGAGCTGTACCTGAAGCTGGAGAGCGCCAATCCCGGCGGCTCGATCAAGGATCGCATCGGCCTGTCGATGATCGAGGCGGCCGAGCGCCGCGGCGACCTGCGCCCGGGCGCGGTGCTGGTCGAGGGCACTGCCGGCAACACCGGCATCGGCCTGGCCCTGGTCGCCCAGCAGAAGGGCTACAAGCTGATCCTGGTGGTTCCGGACAAGATGAGCCGGGAGAAGATCTTCAACCTCAAGGCGATGGGCGCCGAGGTGGTGCTGACCCGCTCCGACGTGGCCAAGGGCCACCCCGAGTACTACCAGGACCTGGCGGCGCGCATCGCCGCCGAGACCCCCGGCGCCTACTTCATCAACCAGTTCGGCAATCCCGACAACCCGGCCGCGCACGAGTTCGGCACCGGCCCGGAGATCCTGCGGCAGATGGACGGCCGGCTGGATGCGATCGTGTTCGGCTGCGGCAGCTCCGGCACCATGACCGGCCTGTCGCGCGCCTTCGCCGCCGCCTCGCCGCACACCGAACTGGTGCTGGCCGACCCGGTCGGGTCGATCCTGACCGAGTACATCGAGCAGGGCACGGTCAGCGAGAAGTCCGGCAGTTGGCTGGTGGAGGGCATCGGCGAGGACTTCCTGCCGGCGATCTCCGATTTCAGCCGGGTCAAGCAGGCGTATTCGATCAGCGACGCCGAGAGCTTCCACACCGCGCGCGAGCTGCTGGCCAAGGAGGGCATCCTCGGCG
>JBEVKG010000277.1:0-4477 GCA_040509765.1 Xanthomonas sp. | reverse complement strand
CGGCGGCGTACAGCGGCCCATCCCCGGCACGCAGCCGAAGTCGCGGCTTCCCCCGCGACGGGCCTTGCCGGCGATGCCGGACGCGCGGGACGCCGCTCCTCCCGTCGGGTGGCGCGGAATGCCGCCACCACGGGCGACCTGTCCCGGCGCCGCGCCGTACACTGGCCGTCCGCCGTTGCTGTCCGAATCTGCATGTCCGTCTCGCCCGCCTGTCGTTTCCGCGCCGCCGCCGTGCTGGCGCTCGCCCTGGCCGCCTGCAGCGGCCCCGCGCTGCGCGTGCCGTCGCCTGCGCCTGCGCCGGACAAGGCGGTGGGCTATCTGCCAGCCAGGGCGGTGCCGGACAGCCTGCACCTGCTGCCGGCGCCGCCGGCGGCCGGCTCGCCGGGCGAGGCGCTGGATCTGGCGGTCAACCGCGAGGCACTGGACCTGCGCGGCAGCGCGCGCTGGCAGCAGGCCGCGCGCGATGCCGATCTGAGCTTCCCGAACGGCGCCGGCCAGTTCGCCTGCGCGCTGGGCGTGGCGATCGACGCGCAACGCACCCCGCACCTGTACAGCCTGCTGGAGCGCAGCCGCATCGACGCCAGCGCCGCCACCAAGGCGGCCAAGCGCCAGTACCAGCGCGCGCGGCCGTTCCTGCGCAACCAGCAGGCGGTCTGCACCCCCGGCGACCTCGACGACCTGCGCCAGAGCGGCTCCTATCCCTCGGGCCACAGCGCCATCGGCTGGGCCTGGGCGCTGATCCTGAGCGAGATCGCGCCCGAGCGCGCCGATGCGCTGATCGCGCGCGGCCGCAACTACGGCGAGAGCCGGCTGGTATGCAACGTGCACTGGCAGAGCGACGTGCTCGCCGGCCGCTTCATCGGCGCGGCCACGGTGGCGCGGCTGCACGACGACCCGGCCTTCCGCGCCGACCTGGCCGCGGCACGTGGCGAGATCGCCACGGCGCGCGCAGCGGAACCGACGCCGGCAGGCGACTGCGCTGCGGAGACCGGCATCCTGCAGGTGCGCCCGGCCAGCGCACTGTAGGCACGGCGTTCGGACCGCTGCGCAGCCCCCTGTCTTTGGGCAGATGCGAACGGTCCGGGACGGCAGGCTAGACTCGGCGCCACTTCCCGCCAAGGACCTGCACCGATGAGCCAGTGGTATTTCCTGACCGGCAGCGAACAGACCCGCTCCGGCCCGTTCGACGATGCCGATGCGGTCGCCTTCGCCCGCACCAACCCCGCGGCGCTGGCCTGGTGCCAGGGCCAGAGCGGCTGGCTGCCGGTGGCGCAGATCGCTGCCCTGCAGGGCGGCGCGACGTTCCTGCCGCCGGGCCTGCCACCGCCGCCGGCCGCGGGCGGCCGCGCCGACGAGATCGACTACCGCATCGTCGGCCACGAGATGCAGTTCGTGGAGATCGAGCTGGACCCGGGCGAGAGCGCGGTGGCCGAGGCCGGCGCGCTGATGTTCAAGGACGCGGCGGTGCAGATGGATACCGTGTTCGGCGATGGCTCGCACAGCGGCCAGGGCGGCGGCTTCATGGACAAGCTGATGAGCGCCGGCAAGCGCGTGCTCACCGGTGAGAGTCTGTTCGCCACGCTGTACACCCACACCGGCCACGGCAAGGCCAAGGTCGCCTTCGCCGCGCCCTACCCCGGCACCGTGCTGCCGATGAAGCTGGACGACCACGGCGGCCGCCTGATCTGCCAGAAGGACAGCTTCCTGGCCGGCGCGCGCGGGGTGTCGCTGGGCATCCACTTCCAGCGCAAGATCATGACCGGCCTGTTCGGCGGCGAAGGTTTCATCATGCAGAAGCTCGAGGGCGACGGCTGGGTGTTCGTGCACGCCGGCGGCTGCGTGATCGAGCGCGAGCTGGCCGCCGGCGAGCGGCTGGACGTGGACACCGGCTGCGTGGTCGCCTTCCACGCCTCGGTGGACATGGACGTGCGCCCGGTCAGCGGTATCAAGAGCATGTTCTTCGGCGGCGAAGGCATGTTCCTGGCCACCCTCACCGGCCCGGGCAAGGTGTGGCTGCAGTCGCTGCCGTTCTCGCGCCTGGCCGGACGCATGTTCGCCGCCGCGCCGCAGGGCGGCGGGCAGAACCGCGGCGAAGGGTCGGTGCTGGGCGGCTTCGGCCGGATCCTGGACGGCGACAACAACTTCTGAGGCAGCCCACTTAGCCCCTCTCCCCCCGGGAGAGGGGTTGGGGTGAGGGTACGGGCGCGAAGCGCCTCGCAACATCACAAACCTCCACGCCTTTGAAGCACCCGCACCACCCGCGCCATGACCTCCGGTCGTGGGCGGTGCAGGAGGATGCGGCTATGCTCGCGCCGGCTCCTTCCTCCTTTCCGCGACGCTTCCATGACCGTGCTCCGTTCCCCGCGCCTGCTGCTGTCCCTGTCCCTGTTCGGCCTGCTTGCCGCCTGCGGCGGCGAGCCCAAGCCGGCGCCGCCGGCACCGGTGGTGACCGGACCGGCGCCCGCGCCGGCGGCCAGGCCGCTGCGCATCGGCATCGCCCTGGGCGGCGGCGCAGCCAAGGGCTTCGCCCACATCGGCGTGATCAAGATGCTGCAGGCCAACGGCCTGGAGCCGACGGTGGTGTCCGGCACCAGCGCCGGCAGCGTGGTCGGCGCGCTGTACGCCAGCGGCATGGACGCGTTCCAGATGCAGCAGGCGGCGGTGGCGCTGGACGAGAGCAGCATCCGCGACATGCGCCTGTTCTCCGGCGGCCTGGTGCAGGGCCAGGCGCTGCAGGACTACGTCAACGCCCAGCTCAAGGGCAAGCCGATCGAGAAGCTGGCCAAGCCGTTCGCCGCGGTCGCCACGCGCCTGGAAGACGGCGAGCGCACCGTGTTCGTGCGCGGCAACGCCGGCCAGGCGGTACGCGCGTCCAGCAGCATCCCCGGGGTGTTCGAGCCGGTGACCATCGGCAAGTTCCATTACGTGGACGGCGGCGTAGTCAGCCCGGTGCCGGTGGACGCCGCGCGCCAGCTCGGCGCCGACTTCGTCATCGCCGTGGACATCTCCAGCAAGGCCAGCGGCAAGAACCCGGGCAGCATGCTCGGCACCGTCAACCAGTCGATCGCGATCATGGGCCAGCGCCTGGGCCAGCAGGAGCTGGGCCGCGCCGACATCGTGATCCGGCCCAAGGTCAACGACATCGGCGCGGCCGACTTCGCCCAGCGCAACGCCGCGATCCTGGAAGGCGAAAAGGCCGCGCTGGCGGCGATGCCGCAGATCAAGGCCAAGCTGGCGCAACTGCAGCAGCAGCGCAGCGACGCCGCCGCGGCCGCGGCGAAGGCGGCGCAACCGGCGCCGCCGCCGTGCGAACCGCCGTCGCGGCTGGGCCGCCTGCTGCGCCGCGACGATCCCTGCAAACCCAAGGATTGACCCGCCGCGTCACTAGCAGCATATCGGCTCAGCCTCCCCTCTCCCCTCCGGGAGAGGGCCCGGGGGTGAGGGTCCGGCCGCCAGGCACCGCTCCGAAGCACACGACGATCCCTCGCCGTCTCATCCAACCTGACGCTCCTGTCGAGGCCGCAGTCCCTTCCAGCACGACGCGCCGCGGACATGATCGCAGCGCCACAGGGTCAGCTTCGCTCAGATCCGCGGCACCGCCGCACTCTGCCGCTGTGCGTCCTGTTGCTGCACGGTCTGCTGCACCGCGACCTGCTGCGCCTGGACAAGTGCCTGCTGCCGATCGAACTCGGCAAGCCGCTCGAACGCCTGCGCGACCGGCGTGCGGATCGCCTCTTCGGTGGACATGTGCGCGCGCACATGCGCCGGATCCTTCGGATCGCCCTGCACGACGAACACCAGTTCGCCCGGCTGCGCCGTGCGCCCGCGCTCGCTCAACAGCACGTGATCCACTCGCTTCAGACCGTTGCGTGCGGCCAGGTCGGTGACGCTGGCGGCCATGCAGGCGCTGTCCGCATCGGGGCTGCGTCCCAACTGCCGATCCAGCGCCTGGGTGCCGGCGGCGCACTGCTGGTACAGCGCATGGCGCGGATGGCCCGGCTCGGTGGGATCGGACGTGCGCGCGGCCTGCGCGACCGCCGGTCCCGCCTGGACCGGATCGGCCTCGGCCAGCGTCTGCGGGCTGCGCAGGATCGGCTGGTGGCGGTACGGATCCTCGGGGTGGAACTGTTCGCGCAACTGCTGGCGCTCCAGGCGCAGCGCACGGGTATCGTCGAGCTCGCGCAGCTGTTGCGGGTCGCGCACCGGCTGGGCGATGGTCTGCTCGCCACCGGACACCCAGTTGGTCCATTGCCCGGTTCGCGCATCGCGCTCGTAATAGAAGCTCTGCGCGCCGATCCGATCCGGATCGGTGATCGGCCGCGCTTCGTGCGCGAGCAGGCGCGCGGCGGTCATGCGCCCGGTGTAGGACATCACGTCCAGTTGCGCGTCGTCGTACTTGCGCACGTCGTTCAGCGTGGCGCCTGCACGATCCAGGCCCAGCGCGGAGTAGTCGAGCATCATCGACCAGACCTTCTCC
>JBEVKG010000276.1:0-4087 GCA_040509765.1 Xanthomonas sp. | reverse complement strand
TCGCGCAGCACGGGCGCCGATTCACCGGTCACCGCGGCCTCGTTGATGGTGGCCAGGCCCTGCACGATCTCGCCATCGGCCGGGATCAACTCCCCGGTGCTGACGATCACATGGTCGCCCGGGCGCAGTTCGGCGGCCGGCACCTGGGTCTCGCTGGCCCCGGCATGCGCAGCGGCCAGCCGGCGCGCGCTGAGGTCCTGGCGGGCACGCCGCAGCGAAGCGGCCTGGCCACGGCCACGCGCTTCGGCCACCGCCTCGGCGAAGTTGCCGAACAGCACGGTGACCAGCAGGATCGCGGTCACCGCCCAGCCGAAGCCGGCCGGGCCCTGGCCGGCCACGGTGATCAGCGCCGACAGCAGCGTGCCGGCGAAGACCACGGCCATCACCGGGCTGCCCAGCAGGTGCCGCGGCGACAGCTTCAGCACGCTGTCGCGCAAGGCCGCGCGCAGCGCCGCGGCGTCGAACAGCCCAGGCCGGCGCGCCGGCGAAGAAGCCACGGAAGTAGAAGGATGCGGGGTGCTCATCGTCGTCGTCTCAGTGCGCGGCAAGGGTCAGGTGATCGGCGATCGGTCCCAACACCAGGGCCGGCGTGAATTGCAGAACGGTCAGGACCGCGATGACCGCGATCAGGGTCAACGCGAAGGTCGGGGTTTCCACCTGCAGGCTGCCGCCGGTTTCCGGCGCCACCCGCTTGCGCGCCAGTTGCGCGGCCACGATCAGCGGCACGATCAGCGCCGGATAGCGGCCCAGCAGCAGCACCACGGTGCAGCTCAGGTTCCACCACGGAATGCCGTCGCCCAGCCCCTCGAACCCGGAGCCATTGTTGGCGAACGCCGAGGTGTACTCGTAGAACACCTGGCTGATGCCGTGGAAGCCGGGATTGGACGTCGCCGAGATCGCGGCCGGCAGCGCCAGCGTGATTGCGGTGAAGCCGAGCAGCACCAGCGGCTGCAGCAGGATCAGCAGCGCCAGCAGGCGCACTTCCGGGGCCTCGATCTTGCGTCCGAACAACTCCGGGGTGCGTCCGGTCATCAAGCCGGCCAGGAATACGCTCAGCAGCAGATACACCAGGAACTGCTGCAGGCCGCAGCCGATGCCGCCCCAGATCGCGTTGATCAGCATGTTGACCATCGCCACGCCACCGGTCAGCGGCGCCAGCGAATCGTGCATGGCGTTGACCGAGCCGTTGGAGGTCTGCGTGGTCAGCGACGACCAGGCGGCCGACGCGTCGACGCCGAAGCGCACCTCCTTGCCTTCCATCAGCGCGGCGCTGCCGGGCGCGTGGCCTTCGGCCCACAGCGACGTTGCGGTGGACGCCAGCGACATCACCAGCATGCTGCCGAACACCAAGGCGGTGAACTTGCGGCGACCGGTGAACGGGCCGACCATGAACGCCACCGCCACCGGGATCAGCACGATCGCCAGCACCTCCAGCAGGTTGGAGAACGGCGTGGGATTCTCCAGCGCCATCGCACTGTTGGGGCCATACCAGCCGCCACCGTTGGTGCCGAGCTGCTTGATCGCCACCATCGCCGCGACCGGGCCGAGCGGAATCTTCTGCGTCTGCTGCCCGGCGCTGGCATCCAGCGGCGTGGCCACCGGACCGGCGGCCAGCGTCGAGGGCACGCCCTGCTGGGTCAGCAGCAACGTCCACAGCAGGCACAGCGGCAGCAGGAAGCGCAGGGTCGGACGGATCACGTCGGCCCAGTAGTTGCCGAGATCGACGTCCTGCGCCGCCTCGCCACCACCCGCCGCCGCGCGCGCCGCGTCATGGCCGCGCCCACCGAACAGGCCGCGCAGCGTCGCCGCGACCAGCGCCAGACCCATCATCGGCGTGATGAACTGCAGGCCGACCACGCCCACCGCCTGCGACAGGTACGACAGCTGCGCCTGCCCCGAGTAGTGCTGCTGGTTGGTGTTGGTCAGGAACGAGACCATGGTGTGCAGGGCCACGTCCCAGCGCATGTTGGGCACCGCGTCGGGATTGAACGGCAGCCAGGCCTGGGTCACGAACAGCGCGAACACCAGCACGCCCAGCACCAGGTTGCTGGCCAGGAACGCGCCGGCATAGGCGCGCCAGTGCATGCCGCGCGCCGGGTCGGTGCCGAGCAGGCGGTACAGCGGGCGTTCGATCCAGCCGAACAGCGCGTCGCCGCGCATCGGCGCCCCGCGCATCACCTTGGCCAGGTACAGGCCCAGTGGCCATCCCAGCAACAGCGCGAGCGCATAGACAAGCAATGTATCGATCATGGAAGTGGCACTCGGCTCAGAAATCTTCGGGGCGCAGGATCACGTACAGCAGGTAACCGGCCGCGACGAGCACCGCCACGCCGCAAACGAACGAAAGCCAACCGCTCATGGTCTCAACTCCGGACAAAGGGACGGCCCGCCGCACGGCAGGCCGCGATCACGTGGGAACACCGCCGCGCGCCACGCGCACGGAGGTAGAAGGGAAGCGCAACACATCGACGGACGCCGGGTCGGACAGGCCCTCTGGCCCAGGCCGGCATTATCGGAGCCGGCGCCATAAACTCTCCGTGGCGAAGCCGCACGGCACGCATAAATTCTGCGTAAAACCGTGCAGTGCCGGCGATCGCGCCGCACGTTGCCGGCGCGTTGCCGCGCCGGCAACGCGCCATGCAGCGCGCCGCGGCCGACGCCGCGCCCCCTCCTCAGTAGTGCAGGATCGCGTCGATCAACGCCGTCGCCTGATGGTTGCGGCGGCCGCCGTCGTAGGCGGGGAAATCGTAGGCATGCTCGTAGCGCAGCTCCGGGCGGATCTCCAGGTCCTGCGACACCCAGTGGGTCAGGCCGATGGTGTGGCTGGAGTAGCGCGTGGCGAAGCCGGTGCGCTGGCCATCGTGATCGTTCACGAACTCGTTGCGGATCGCCAGCATGTCCGACGCGCCGAGCTGGATGTTGACGTAGTTGACGATGGCGTCGGCGCTGCTGCGGCCCAGCGGGAAGTCCGGCGCCTCGCCCAGCGCATAGCCCGGGCGCCCGGTCGGCGCGTGCGACTGCGACGGATCGGTGGCCAGCGCCTGGTCGCGCACGTAGATGTGATACGCCTCGGTGAGCATGTGCACCTTCGGCGAGAAGCGGTGGCCCCAGGTCAGCACGAACTCCTGCAGGTTGTTGTAGGTCTGTGCGGCGTTGTTGTACGACTCCACGCACGGATACAGCATGTCGTCGTTGCTCTTGGAGACCCAGCGCAGGCAGGCCTGCGCGCTCAGCCGGCTGGTCGCGTCCCAGATCGCCGAATCGTCGCCGCCGTGCACGCCGAGCTGCAACGTCCACTGGTCGTTGAGCTTGGTGGTGGTGAGGATGCCCATGTTGGTATAGGCATCGACCGTGTACAGGATCGAATGGGTCAGCAGGTAGTTGTTCGGCGAGAACTGCGCTTCGATGTCCGGCAGCGACAGGTAGCGGCCGACCGTGACCAGCATGCCCTGCGCCACCGACGGCAGGTACAGGTCCACGTGCGCGATCATCGGATCGTTGCCGTAGATCTTGCCGTTGAGCGCGCTGTTGGGCTGCGGGTGGTGCAGCAACTGGTCGCTGGTGACGCCCTTCATCGTGGTGTAGTGGTAGTCGTACCCATACAGGTCGTCGAGATGGAAACCCCAGTCGACATGATCGGTCTGCACCGTGTCCGGCACGCGCTGCAGACGAATCAGCGCCTGGTTGAACTCGCCGCGATTGGGGCGCGTGGAGTAGGACAGCGGATAGTTGGTGCGCGAGGACGTGCTGGCGTTGAGCGAGGGATTGATCCAGCCGTACAGCTCGATGCGGTTGCGCTGCATCCATTGCCCCACGCGCGTGCACGCCAGCGCCTTCTCGACCGGGTACTGCGCATTCTCGTTGGGCACGCCGACCGGGTAGTCCACCGCGCCGAGCTGCCATTCGGCCGACGGGAACGGCGGCGAGGAGAACGGCGAGGCCAGACCGCGACGCGCCGGCGTCGGCGCATCGGCATCGGCCGGTTGCGCATCCTCGCGGTAGGCCGAGGCCAGGCGCGAGAAGAAACCGTTGGAGCAATCGGCGCTGCGCGCCAGCGGCGCGGTGGCGGCCGCCGACGCCGGCATCG
>JBEVKG010000275.1:0-6066 GCA_040509765.1 Xanthomonas sp. | reverse complement strand
GCGACGTGTGTTGAGCCCACCGGCACGGCCGCCTCACTGCGCGGCCCGACGCGCGCTCGCAGCGCCGCGCCGCGTCCGGAAGCGGCCACCGCCCGCCGCGGCCAGGACCAGCGCAGATTGACCGCCAGCGTCCCCAGCACGATCAGCGCCAGGCCCAGCCACTGCACCGGCACCAGGCGGTGGCCGTACAGCAGGTAGTCCAGCAGCAGCGTCACCAGCGGGTAGACGAAGGCGACCACCGCGATCGCCGCCACGTGCAGATGCCGGTAGGCGCTGTAGAACAGCACGTACACCACCCCGCTGTGGATCACCCCCAGGCCGATCAGCCAGAACCAGTGGCGGCCGGGATGCAGCGCGGCGCTGCTGGAGAAGCCGGCCAGCAGCGCCGCCCCGACCCAGCACTGCACCGTCACCACCGCCAGCGGCCGCTCGCGGCTGATCCGCCGCGACATCAGCAACGACGCACCGCACAGCAGCGCGCCCAGCAGGGTCAACGCGATCCCGCCCAGGTAGCTGCGATCGGCGCTGGACCACAGCCGCAGCGGATCGGCCGAACAGGCCACGCCGACGAAGGCCAGCAGCGTCCAGCCCAGGTCGGAACGGCGGCTGCGCTCGCCCTGCAGCAGCGCCGCCAGGATCAGCATGACGAACGGAAACACGTGGTAGACCATGGTCGCCACACCGATCGACGAGCGCGCCATGCCGGCGAACAACGCCACCCAGTTGAGCACCAGCAGCACGCCGCTGAGCGCGGCGTCGCGCAGCAGCGCGCGCTCGCGCCACAGGCCGCGCAACTGCCCGCCGAGCAGGCCGCACGCGGTCAGGAACAGCGCGCCGAACAGACAGCGATAGAACACCGCGGTCACCGGGTCCTGGCCGCTCTCGTGCACGAACACGCCGACCGAGCCGATCAGCACCTCGGCCAGCAGCAACTGCCACAGGGCGCGCCGCGCCGCGCCCGCCGATGTCGCCAACGCCGCGCTCACAGCGCGATGCTCCCGTGCAGGTACTGCACGGCCGCGCCGCGCACCTGCACGTGGTCCGGCAGCACCCGGCAGTGCAGCTCGCCGCCGCGTGCAGAGGCCTGCAAGGCGCGCAGGTCCCGCTTGCCCAGGCGCTGCGCCCACAGCGGCGCCAGCGCGGCATGGATCGAGCCGGTCACCGGATCTTCGGCGCCGCCGTTGGCCGGCCAGAAATAGCGCGAGACGAAATCGTGGTCGCGGCCGGGCGCGGTGACTGCGACATCGCGCGGCGCCAGCGCCAGCATCCGCGCCAGGTCCGGCACCACCGCGCGCACCTGGGCTTCGTCCGCGTACACGGCGATGTAGGCCTGGTCGTTGCGGTACGCCGCCCGCGGCGCGATCGACAGCGCCAGTGCGAGGTCCTGCGGCACCGTCGCCAACGCGGTCGGCGCCTGGTTCGGGAAGTGCAGGACGAAGCGCCCGTCGGCCTCGCGGTCCACCAGCAGCTCGCCGACCGCCGCGGCGCGGAACCGCAACGGCAGCGGCGCCAGGCCCTGGGTGGCGACGACGAAGGCGCTGGCCAGGGTGGCATGGCCACAGAACGTCACTTCGCGCAGCGGCGAGAACCAGCGGATCGCGAACGCGCCATCGGCCTCGCGCACGAAGAACGCGGTCTCCGAGAGATTGTTCTCACTGGCGATGGCCTGCATCAGCGCCTCCGGCAACCACGCCTGCAGCGGCACCACCGCGGCCGGGTTGCCGCGGAACCGCACCGTGGTGAACGCATCGATGATGAACAGCGGTACCTGCACGCGCGGCCTCGCGGGAATCGGAGAGGAACGCGGCCAGTGTGCGCCGGGGTGGGCGACCAGCACAGAGTCAGATACGCTGCAAATCGACCGATACAGATGAGGCCGCGACATGCGCCTGTACGAAGCCCTCGCCAGCCAGCTCCGCGACCAGATCGCGCAGGGCACGCTGCGCGCCGGCGAGCGCCTGCCGTCGATCCGGCAACTGGCGGCCGGCCACGGCATCAGCACCGCCACCGCCGTGCAGGCCTGCCTGCAGCTGGAACGCGAAGGGCGGGTGCAGGCGCGGCCACGCTCGGGCTACTTCGTGCGCGCCGCGGCAACGCCGCTGCCGGCCGGCGCCGCCCCGGCGCGCCGGCGCGCACCGGGCGCGGTCGCCAATCCGGCGCTGCAAGGGGTGCTGGACATGCTCACGCGCTCGGACCTGGTGCCGCTGCACACGGCCACGCCGGCAGCGGCGCTGCTGCCCGGCGCGCACCTGGCCGGCGCACTGGCGCGACAACTGCGCCGCCAGCGCAGCGCCGCGCTCGACTACGCGCCACCGCAGGGCCACGCCGCGCTGCGCCGGCAGATCGCGCAGCGCTACACGCACTGCGCCACCGCCGTGGCCGCCGACGAGGTGGTGGTGACCGCCGGCGCGATGGAGGCGATCAGCCTGGCGCTGCGCACCCTCACCGCGCCCGGCGACGTGGTGCTGGTCGAGACCCCGACCTACCACGGCATCCTGCAGGCGGTGGCGGCGCTGCGGCTGAAGGTGCTGGAAGTCCCGAACCGGCCAGGCCAGGGCATCGACGCCGCGCGCCTGGACGCCCTGCTGCAGCGCACGCCGGCGCGCGCCGCGGTGCTGGTGCCGAACTTCAACAATCCGCTCGGCAGCCTCACGCCCGACAGCGCCAAGCGCCGCCTGCTCGACAGCTGCGCGCGCCACGGCACCGTGGTGATCGAGGACGACATCTACGGCGAGCTGGATTGGTCCGGGCAACGGCCGCGACCGCTGCGCCACTTCGACAGCCACGGCAACGTCATCACCTGCGGCGCCTTCTCCAAGGTGCTGGCGCCCGGCCTGCGCGTGGGCTGGCTGCTCGGCGGCGCCTGGACCGACGCGCTGGTGCGCGCCAAGTACTTTTCCACCATCGGCGGCGCCAGCCTGCCGCAACTGGCCCTGGCCGACTACCTGGAGCGGCACGACCTGGAACGCCACCTGCGCAAGCTGCGCCGCACCCTGGCCGACAACGGCCAGCGCCTGCGCGAGGCGGTGCTGCGGCACTGGCCGGCCGGCACCCGCATCGGCGACCCGGCCGGCGGCCTGTCGCTGTGGCTGCAACTGGCCGACGCCGGCAACGGCCAGGCCTTGTTCGAGGCCGCCCTCGCCGAGGGCATCGGCACCTCGCCCGGGCATCTGTTCTCCAGCCGCGGCGACTACGCCGACCACCTGCGGCTGAGCTGCGGCCAGCCGTGGAGCGAAACCCTGGAACAGGCGATGCGCCGGCTCGGCAAACTGGCCGCGCGGCTGCCGCGCTGAGCGCAGCAGCCAGCGCCGCGCCGCCTCCCGATCCGCACGCGCGCTGCAGCGTTCGCCTGCATCACCACGGCAACAGGTTCTATCCGGTCATTCGAGCGGGGCGATGCGCCGACGCCATGCAAGCGCCGACCGCTCGCGGCGAGCGCCGACGCGACGCGACGCGACCGCGATCGTGCGACCGACGCCGTCGCGTGGACGCGGTCGACGACGGCCAGGGGCGATGCGCTATGGCGTCGCCGCGCCGATCGCCAGCGCCACGCAGGCACCGAACAGGGTGCAGGCGAGCATCGCCACCAGGCTGAGGGGGCTGCGCCAGCGCTGCCACGGGAACGGCGGCAGCAGGGTGCGACGGCAGGACATGGCGCGGCTCCGATCCAGGGACGAGGCGAGGGCGAACCCTGCGGAATCTAGCCAGCGCCCGTCTCAGCAGGCGCGAACGCGATCGCACAACCGCAGATCGGGCGCTGCGGCGCCCCTGTTTGTTTACGAGACCGGCCACACAGCGGCCGTTGTGGTCACCGTGCTGTCATGTGCCCGGCCGGCACGGGTCGCCTGCGCCGCGCGCATGCGGCTGCCTGACACCGTGCGGGGGTGGCCAGTGACAGCGGCGCGGCGGGCACCTGGCCGCACCGGCACTGCAGGGTGCAGCGTCCGGCCCGGCGGTCCGCGTCGCGCGCGGCCGCCGGCGGAACCGCGCTCAACCGTGCAGCGCGCGCGCGTGGAAGGCGATGTGTTCGCCGATGAAGCTGCCGATGAAGTAGTAGCTGTGGTCGTAGCCGGGCTGCACGCGCAAGGTCAGCGGGTAGCCGGCGGCCTCGGCGGCGGTCTGCAGCAGCTGCGGGCGCAACTGCTTGTCCAGGAACTCGTCGCCGCCGCCCTGGTCGATCAGCAGCGGCAGGCGCTCGCTGGCGCTGCCGATCAGCACGCTGGCGTCGTAGGCCTGCCATTGCGCGCGGTCCTCGCCCAGGTACGCGGTGAAGGCCTTCTCGCCCCACGGCACCTGCGTCGGCGCCACGATCGGCGAGAACGCCGACACGCTGCGGTAGCGGCCGGGATTCTTCAGTGCGATCACCAGGGCGCCGTGGCCGCCCATCGAATGCCCGCTGATCGCGCGCCGGCCGTTGTGCGGGAACTGCGCCTCGATCAGCGCCGGCAGCTCCTGCACCACGTAGTCGTACATGCGGTAGTGCTGGGCCCACGGCGCCTGGGTGGCGTTGACGTAGAAGCCGGCGCCCTTGCCCAGGTCGTAGCCCTCGGCATCGGCGACCTGCTCGCCGCGCGGGCTGGTGTCGGGCGCGACCAGGATCACGCCGTGCTCGGCCGCATAGCGCTGCGCGCCGGCCTTGGTGATGAAGTTCTGCTCGGTGCAGGTGAGGCCGCTGAGCCAGTACAGCACCGGCAGCGTGGCGTGCTCGGCCTGCGGCGGCAGGTACACGGCCACCTGCATGGAGCAGCCGAGCACGGCCGAGTCGTGGCGATAGACGTCCTGCCAGCCGCCGCAGCAGGCGTGGTGTTCGATGCGTTCCATGGGCAATTCCGGAAAAAGGGCCCGCGGCCGTGACCGACTGCGGGCGGGATGCCGCGACGCGTCGACCGGCGACGCGCGCGGCAGCGGGCTTCAGTGCAGCACGCCGTTCTTGCGCGCCACGTGGGTGGAGATCGCGTCCATCAGCGGCGGCGACAGGCAGTCGTACGGTTCCAGCTTCAGTTCGCGCAGGCGGTTGCGTACCCCGTCCATCGCCTCCGGGCGCGTGCCGCTCTCGATGATCGAGGACACGAACGCGGCGAAGCCCGGCGCCGACCAGCCCTGCTGCGGCGACAGTTCCGTGTGCACGAAATCCAGGCCGTAGAACGGGTGCTCGGTGTTTTCGATGCGGCCGTACATGTGCACGCCACAGCCGGTACAGGCGTGACGGCGGATCGTCGCGCTCTCGTCCACCACCTTCAGCGTCTCCCCGTGCGCGGTCACCTGGACCTTGTCGCGCGCCACCACCGCCACCACCGAGAAGGTCGCGCCCTTCGGTTTCCAGCACTTGGTACAGCCGCAGGCATGGTTATGTGCGGTCTGCGCTCCCACTTCCACCACCACCTTGTCGCTGGCGCAGTGGCATTCGAGGGTTCCCCCTTGAAAGTTTTCTGCACCGCCTCGCGCAACGCCACCATCTACCGAAGGATGAATCGACACGTTAGCCATCATGCCCCTCCCGGAGTCTCGGTCCCACGTGCGCGGAAGCGGCCGCGCGCCGCTCCTGGCCGTGTGGTCAGAAATGAATCACGGTGCGGATCGACTTGCCTTCATGCATCAGGTCGAAGGCTTCATTGATCTCTTCCAGCGGCATGGTGTGGGTGATGAACGGATCGAGATCGATCTCGCCCTTCATCGACTGCTCCACCATGCCCGGCAATTGCGTGCGCCCCTTGACGCCACCGAAGGCGCTACCGCGCCACACGCGGCCGGTCACCAGCTGGAACGGACGGGTGCTGATTTCCTGGCCGGCACCGGCCACGCCGATGATGACGCTCTCGCCCCACCCCTTGTGGCAGCACTCCAGCGCCGAGCGCATCACATTGACGTTGCCGATGCACTCGAAGCTGAAATCCACGCCGCCATCGGTCAACTCGACGATCACTTCCTGGATCGGCTTGTCGTAATCCTTGGGGTTGATGCAATCGGTGGCGCCCATGCTGCGCGCCAGGTCGAACTTGCCCGGGTTGGTGTCGATGGCCAGGATGCGCCCGGCCTTGGCCTGCACCGCGCCCTGGATCACCGCCA
>JBEVKG010000274.1:0-16267 GCA_040509765.1 Xanthomonas sp. | reverse complement strand
ACTTCCTCGACAAGGCGGTGGAAGGCTTCGTGCTGTTCGCCTTCAACCAGGGCGAGGTGTGCACCTGCCCGTCGCGTGCGCTGATCCAGGAATCGATCTACGAGCGTTTCATGGAGAAGGCGTTGAAGCGGGTGGCGGCGATCAAGCAGGGCAACCCGCTCGATCCCAACACCATGGTCGGCGCGCAGGCTTCCAGCGAGCAGCTGGAGAAGATCCTGTCCTACATCGACATCGGCAAGCAGGAAGGCGCCGACGTGCTGATCGGCGGCGAGCGCAACGCGCTGGACGGCGAGCTGGCCGGCGGCTTCTACGTCAAGCCGACGGTATTCAAGGGCCACAACAAGATGCGCATCTTCCAGGAGGAGATCTTCGGCCCGGTGGTGTCGGTCACCACCTTCAAGGACGAGGCCGAGGCGCTGGCGCTGGCCAACGACACCCTGTACGGACTGGGCGCTGGCGTGTGGAGTCGCGATGCCGCGCGCCTGTACCGCATGGGCCGCGCGATCCAGGCCGGGCGGGTGTGGACCAACTGCTACCACGCCTACCCGGCGCATGCCGCGTTCGGCGGCTACAAGCAGTCGGGCATCGGCCGCGAAAACCACAAGATGATGCTCGACCACTACCAGCAGACCAAGAACCTGCTGGTCAGCTACTCGCCGAAGGCGCTGGGCTTCTTCTGATGCGCGGGGCAGGGCGGCGCCACGCCGCAGGCGTGTCCTCGCCCTGCCTGCGAACTGATCTGGATCAAGGCACTCCGTCGCCGCTTGCGCGATGGTGACGTCACCCGTTTTTCTCAGGAGCGTTGCGATGGACAAGACGATGAAAGCCGCCGTGGTGCGCGAGTTCGGCAAGCCGTTGGCGATCGAGGAAGTGGCGGTACCGCGGCCCCAGGCCGGCGACATCCTGGTCAAGATCGAGGCCTGCGGTGTGTGCCACACCGACCTGCACGCGGCCGAAGGCGACTGGCCGGTGAAGCCGAATCCGCCGTTCATCCCCGGCCACGAGGGCGTGGGCCACGTGGTGGCGGTCGGCGCCGGCGTGGACCACGTCAGGGAAGGCGACCGTGTCGGCATTCCGTGGCTGTATTCGGCCTGCGGCCATTGCGAGCATTGCCTGGGCGGCTGGGAAACCCTGTGCGAGGCGCAGCAGAACAGCGGCTACTCGGTCAACGGCGGCTTCGCCCAATACGCGCTGGCCAATGCCGACTATGTCGGCCACCTGCCGAAGAACATCGGCTTCGTCGAGGTCGCGCCGATCCTGTGCGCCGGCGTCACCGTGTACAAGGGGCTGAAGGTCACCGACACCAAGCCCGGCAACTGGGTGGTGATCTCCGGCATCGGCGGCCTCGGCCACATGGCGGTGCAGTACGCCAAGGCGATGGGCCTGAACGTGGCCGCGGTCGACGTGGACGACGCCAAGCTGGCGCTGGCCACGCGCCTGGGCGCGACGGTGACGGTGAATGCGCGCACCACCGATCCGGTGGCGTACCTGAAGAAGGAAATCGGCGGCGCGCACGGGGCGCTGGTCACCGCGGTCTCGCCGAAGGCGTTCGAGCAGGCCATCGGCATGGTCCGCCGCGGCGGCACCGTCTCGCTCAACGGCCTGCCGCCGGGCCAGTTCCCGCTGGACATCTTCGGCATGGTGCTCAACGGCGTGACCGTGCGCGGCTCGATCGTCGGCACCCGGCTGGATCTGCAGGAGTCGCTGGAGTTCGCCGAGCAGGGCAAGGTCGCCGCGACGGTGGCCACCGACACCCTGGACAACATCAACGACGTGTTCGCGCGCATGCACGCCGGCAAGATCGAGGGCCGCATCGTGCTGGACATGGCCGCCTGATGGACGCGCCCGCGCCCGATGCCGCGCTGCCGCCGCAGGTGCTGGCGACGCTGCCGGCATTGCAGCTGATCGCGAAACTGCGGGCGCGGCACGGCGCGCTGCTGGTCCACCAGTCCGGCGGCTGCTGCGACGGCTCCTCGCCGATGTGCTATCCGCAGGACGACTTCATCGTCGGCGACCGCGACGTGCTGCTGGGCGAGATCGGCGAGGCGCCGTTCTACATCAGCCCGTCGCAGTTCGCCTACTGGAAGCACACCCAGCTGACCATCGACGTCGTGCCCGGACGCGGCGGCATGTTCTCGCTGGAGAACGGCGAGGGCGTGCGCTTCCTGGTGCGCTCGCGGCTGTTCAGCGACAGCGAGTACGCCGCGCTGGAGGCGGCGGGGAAGGTGTAGTCGCCGCATGGCCGGTGTGCACGGCAGGCGTGGCTTCAGACGCGACCGAAGCGTTCCCGGTCACGCCCGTCGTGGTTGAAGCCGCTCCTCCATGGGCAATCGCGTGGTGCGCGATCGACAGGATCCGGGCGCAGCGGAGTAGGGGGCTGGCCTTTGGTGAAGCCGACGCCTTGCATCGGCCATGGTGCCGGCCATGCCGATGCACTGTGCGAGCGACTTTGAGCGCGACGGCATCATCGGGAATCCCGCGTCGCGACTGAACGCGCTCCCACACGGCTGCGCCAACTTGCTCGCCAACGCGGTGCAGGCCACGCCTGTAGGAGCGGCTTCAGCCGCGACAGGGCATTCCCGTCAGACGTGATCGCGGCGGAAGCCGCTTCGACACACCGGATGCAGTGCGTCGCCGTGCGGCGTGGGCGATGCCTTCGGTGCGCTAGGACGCCTTCGGCGCTTTCGCCGGCACGAATGGCGAGACCGGGTCGCTGGCGGGGAAGGTTTCTTCCAGCGCTTCGTCCTGGTTGGCGTCGGCATGCCGTGCGTGCGTCGTGTCCGGGGTGGAGTGCGCCGGCGTGTCCTGCGGGGCAGGGCGATTCTCGCCGGTGCGCGGTTCGTGTTCGACGATGGTTTCCGGGCGGTCGCCGGCGCCGCGGTCTTCGCTGAGCTGCGTCTCGCGCTTGCCGCGTTGTTCGCCGGGGACGGGGGCTGCGCGGCGCAGCGGATCGGTGGGCGTGGACATGTCCGGTTCCTCCAGGGAATGGCGGAGTCCCAGTTCACCCCCGTCGCGGTGAAGCCATTGCGAATCGCGCTTCCTGCACGTGTCGGTCACGAGTCGCTAACGGCGGCAGCGCTACTGCTGCGCGTCCCCCCGCCGCCGTTGCCGCCCGGAGCCTTGCCATGCGCCCCAGCGACCGCCCCGACCCGCTGCTGTTCAACGCCCATCTCGATCCCTTGCCGAGCATGCCGCCGTATCGCCGCCGTGGCGCCGCGCCGCGGCCGCACGATGCACCGGACTACCGCCGCTACAGCCTGGCCGACTATCGGCAGCGCCGCGCCCGCCATCGCACCCCATGGCGCGACCTGTGCCCTGCCTACGCCTTCGCCCTGCAGACCCATGCCCGCGGCTGGCCGCGCGGCCCCGGTGCCGAGACCGAACACGCACTCGCCGCGCACTGGGACCTGGTGCGCGGCGACTCGCGGCTGGACTGGCACCAGGCGCGGCAGGTGATCGAGGACGCCTGGCAGGCACTGGATCATCTGCCCGCGCACGCCGCCGGCGGGGAGCCGCACTGATGCCGCGCCCGATCTGGACCGGCACGCTGTCCTTCGGCCTGCTCAACGTGCCGGTGTCGCTGATGTCCGGCGAGCGCCGGATCGATCTGCACTTCCGCATGCTCGATGCGCGCGACAAGCGCCCGATCCGCTTCGAGCGGGTCAATGCCGACACCGGCGAAGAAGTGCCGTGGAAGGACATCGTCAAGGCCTACGAGTACAGCAAGGGCAGCTACGTGGTGGTCGAGCAGCAGGATATCGCCTCGGCCGCGCCGGAAAGCCACGAGACGGTGGAAGTGGAGGCCTTCGTCGATGCCGCCGAGATCGACCTGCGCTATTTCGAGAAGCCCTACGTGCTGGTGCCGGGCAAGAAGGCCGAGAAGGGCTACGTGCTGCTGCGCGAGACCTTGCGCAGTACCGGCAAGGTCGGCATCGCGCGGGTGGTGATCCGCACCCGCGAATATCTGTCCGCGGTGATGCCGCTGCAGGACGCGCTGGTGCTGATCCTGCTGCGCTATCCGCAGGAACTGGTCGACCTGGACGACTACACGCTGCCCAGCGGCAAGGCTGCCGACTACCGGATCAGTGCCAAGGAAACCGAGATGGCGGCGCAGCTGATCGACTCGATGTCCGGGCGTTGGGACCCGGATTCCTACCACGACGAATTCCGCGAGCGGCTGCATGCGGTGATCCAGAAGCGGATCAAGGCGCAGGAGGGCACCACCCAGGTCGACGAGGACGCCGAGGCGCCGCCGCGCGAGGACGCCGCCACCAATGTGGTCGACTTCATGTCGCTGCTGCAGAAGAGCCTGGATGCCAAGAAGCGCACGCCAGCCAGGCAGGACGAGCGCGTTCCGGTGCGCAAGACCGCAAAAAAGGCGGCCAAGCCGGCCAAGGCGGCGGCCGGCAAGGCGAAGAAGGCCACGCGCGCCAAACCGGCGGCAGCCACCAAGGCCAAGCCGGCCGCGCGCAAGCCGGCTGCGCGGCGCAAGGTCGGGTAGGGCCGGCCGCTTGCGGCGGCGCCAAGGTGCGTCGCCACTCGAGACGCCGTCGCATCGGGCCCGGCACGCGCGCCGCTGGTGTCGTGGTGCGCAGCGTCTGAGCGGTCGTCAGCTCACGCCGCGCGGCGTCGGCGCTGTGCCTGCCAGGCCGACCCGAACGACCGCGGTGGGCGAGGGCGTCGCCGCTCGCGCGCCCTGCCGCTCACGTCCCACGCCCTCGCGTCCTCGCGAGCGGCATGCGCTATCGCAGCGCGGTGTACCCGCCGATGGCGGACACGCGCTACGCCGCGACCATCGCCTCGCGCGTCACCTGCGCCAGCGCGTCGCGCGAGATGGCGGCGATTGACTTGGCGCCGGTCAGGGTCATCGCCACCTGCATCTCCTTCTCGATCAGGGTGAGCAGGTGCTCCACGCCGGCCTGGCCGGCGGCGGCCAGCGCGTAGATGAAGGCGCGGCCGAGCAGCACCGTGTCGGCGCCCAGGGCGAGCATGCGCACCACGTCCAGGCCGCTGCGCACGCCGGAGTCGGCCAGGATCTTCAGCTCGCCCTTCACCGCATCGGCGATCGCCGGCAGCGCCCGCGCGCTGGACAGCACGCCGTCGAGCTGGCGCCCGCCATGGTTGGAGACGACGATGCCGTCGGCACCGAAGCGCACCGCATCGCGTGCGTCGGCCGGGTCGAGGATGCCCTTGATCACCATCGGCCCGGTCCAGAACGCGCGGATCCACTCCAGATCCTTCCACGCGATCGACGGGTCGAAGTTGGCGCCGAGCCAGCCGATGTAGTCGGCCAGTCCGGTGGGGTGGCCGCGGTAGGTGGAGATGTTGCCCAGGTCGTGCGGGCGCCCGCGCAGGCCCACGTCCCAGGCCCAGCGCGGATGCGTGAGCGCCTGCAGCATGCGCCGCAGCGGTGCATTGGGGCCGCTCATGCCCGAATGCGCGTCGCGGTAGCGCGCGCCCGGCACCGGCATGTCCACAGTGAACACCAGGGTGGTGACGCCGGCCGCCTTGGCCCGCTCCAGCGCGTTGCGCATGAAGCCGCGGTCCTTGAGCACATACAGCTGGAACCACATCGGCCGGTCGATCGCCGGCGCCACTTCCTCGATCGGGCACACCGACACCGTGGACAGGGTGAACGGCACGCCCTTGGCCGCCGCCGCCCTGGCCGCCTGCACCTCGCCGCGGCGCGCATACATGCCGGTCAGGCCCACCGGCCCCAGCGCCACCGGCAAGGCCAGGCGCTCGCCGAACAGCTCGGTGTGCAGGTCCAGCGCCGACATGTCGCGCAGCACCCGCTGGCGCAGGGCGATGTCGCTCAGGTCGGCCACATTGCGGCGCAGGGTGTGCTCGGCATAGGCGCCGCCGTCGATGTAGTGGAACAGGAACGGCGGCAGCCGGCGCTGCGCGGCGGCACGGTAGTCGGTGGAGGCGGAAATGATCATGGCGGCAGGGCGGTCAGGGAGAGGAAGGCAGGCGCGAGGCACGGGCGCGGCGCGCATCGTCCTCGTCGAGGGTGCGCAGCGCGCTGTGCACGAATTCCAGGTGGGCGTGCGCGGCGGTGCGGGCGCGTTCGGGGTCGCCGGCCAGGATCGCGTCGCGCAGCGCCCGGTGCTGGGCATGCAGGGCGGCGAAGATGCGCGGCGATGCGAACAGTTGCTGGCGACTCTGCGAGATGTTGGCCTGCAGCAGGTCGAACAGGCCGCGCATCACCTGCAGCAGCACACGGTTGTGGGTGGCCTCGGCGATGGCCAGGTGGAAGTCGGCGTCGGCGTGCGCCTGCGCCGCCGCGTCGGCCTGCGCATGGGTCTGCAGCAGCGCCTCGAACGCCGCGTCGATGCGCGCGCGGTCGTCGTCGGTGGCGCGCAATGCGGCGTGCCAGGCGGTGGCGCCTTCCAGCGCATGGCGGGCCTCCAGCACGTCGAAGCGGTACTCCGGGTCGGCATGCAGCAACGGCAGGAACGGCTGCAGCGGCGCCACCACCTTTTCCTCCGGGGTCGGCGGCCGTTGCACGTAGGTGCCGCCGCCCACGCGGGCGCGCAGCAGCCCCTGGCTGGCGAGCTGGGCGATGGCCTCGCGCAACACCGGGCGGGAGACGCCCAGTTCCGCCGCCAGGGCACGCTCGGCGGGCAGGCGCGCGTCGACCGCCAGGCCGCGCTGCGCGATCAGCGTGCGCAACTGCGCGGCGACCCGGTCACTGAGCCGGGCAGGGGACTCGGCGACGGCCGGGGTGATGGCAATGGAGCGTTTGGTCATACCAATTGTGTGGCGTGAGCGAATCGACGGCGTCATTAGGCGCCGGATTTCACGAAACGTCAATCGCCTCAGCGAATTTCCCAACTTAAATTGGTAATACCAATAAGAGCATACGGTCACGGGCCATTGCCGCGGCCAGCACCAGCAGCGCCGCCAACAGGCCCAGCTCCACCGCGATCGAGCGCTGCAGTGTGCGCACCTGCGCCGGCGGCGCTGCCCACGCCGGTGGCCGCTGTGCCTGCCGGCGCTAGTGCAGCAGGCGCAGCGTCGGCGCCAGCGAGATCAGGCCGATCGCCGCGAAGGTCCCGAGCTTGGCCCAGAACCACGGGTTGTGCAGGTAGTACCCGGTGCCCTTGAGCCCGTAGCGCACGCGCAGCACGCCGATCGCCCGGATCAGCAGCGCGGCCAGTCCGCAGCCCGCGTCGTGCGGACAAGACGCGCCAGCTGGCGGCGATCCGGCGGTGTGCGCCACAGGGTCCACTCCGCCACCAGCGTGGCGATCGGCAGCAACATCGCCAGGTGGCGCAGCGCGGCCAGGATCAGGTCGCGCAGGGCCATCGCGGCGGCCTCACCACACCCACGGCAGCAGCCGCCAGCTATGCGCGGCGTAGTCCGGGTATTCCTCGGGGAAGGCCTGGGTCAGCAGCGCTTCCTCGACCCGGATGCGGCGCAGGAACGCCCAGGTCACCGGCAGCACGATCGCCACCAGCGACAGCACGTTGCCCATGCCCAGCGCCAGCCCGTAGAACGCCAGCAGCGCGCCGGTGTACGAGGGATGCCGCAGATAGCGGTACGGCCCGTGGCGGACCAGGCGGTGGCCTTCCTGGATGGTCACGTCGACGGTGAACCAGCGCGCCAGCACGCGGATCGACCACAGCCGCAGCGCCAGGCCGCCGGCCAGCAGGGCGCAGGCCAGCCAGCGCAGCGGCTCGCGCACGTGCGGTGCATAGCGCCACACGCCGAGCAGCGACAGCAGCGCGCCCAGCGCCACTGCCGCGTACAGCACGCGCCACAGCAGGCGCAGCGTGCCCTGGTCGCGGGCACCGCCATCGGCGGCTGAGGAGCATCTCGAACGCGCCCCAGCTCAGGCCCAGCAGCAGGAACAGCAGATCCGGATGGTGCAGGGTCAGGGGCATGGCGGTGTCCTCGTGGCAGCGTGCAGCACGCATTGCGTGGCAGGGCGGATGAACCGGGCCCGTCCTGCGTGCCGATCGTCCGGCGTGCAGCGGGCATTGACGCAGTGTGCCGCCATCGGGGTGGCGTGGCAGTGGCCGCCGGTCACCCCGCCCGCCTGCCGGAAGTCACTTTCTGCGCCCGGCCCATTGCCGCGGCGTGGGCGCGCGGTCAGCATCGGCCGCATGAACCGATTCCTGCGCGACCTGATCGAACCCAAGCGCCTGGCCGGGCTGCTGACCGTGGCCACCGTGCTGTGGTCGTTCCAGTTCGCGCCGCATGCGCTGGCAGTCTGGCGCTGGATCGCGGCGGCGCTGTTCCTGGTGCCGCTGATCGGCGCGCACTATCTGCCCGCGCGCTGGCGCGATGCCGCACTGTGGCTGGAGGCGGCAGCGGCGATGGCCCTGGTGTGGCTGGAGCCGCATGTCGGCACCGCGCCGGTGCTGCTGGTGGTGGTGGTCGCGCAGGTGGCGCTGCAGTGGCCGCCGCGGCAGGTGCTGGCGTTCGCCGTGCTGGCCAACCTGGGCACGTTCCTGGCGCTGTCCGCCGCCGGGATCCGGCATCCGCTGCCGACCGCGCTGATCTACGCCGGCTTCCATGCCTTCGCCGGCCTGAGCGCGCACTACGCGCGCACCGCCGAGCTGGCGCGCGAGGCGCTGGCGCGGGTCAACGCCGACCTGCTGGCCACCCGCGCGCTGCTCGCCGACAGCACCCGCGACGCCGAGCGCCTGCGCCTGGCGCGCGAACTGCACGACGTGGCCGGGCACAAGCTCACCGCCATGCGCATCCAGCTGCGCCTGCTGCTGGCCGATCCGGCGCTGGCGCAACGTGCGGAGGTGGCGATGGTGGAGCGGCTGTCCGGCGAGTTGCTGGCCGACATCCGCACGGTGGTGCAGTCGCTGCGCGACGAACGCGGCGTGGACCTGGAGACGGCGCTGTGCGCCCTGGCCGCCCCGTTCCCGCGGCCACAGTTGCAGTTGCAGATCGACCCGGCGCTGCGCATCACCGATCCGCACCTGGCCGAGACCCTGCTGCGGCTGGTGCAGGAAGCGCTGACCAACGCCGCGCGGCATGCCGACGCCGCGCATGTGCGGGTGCGCCTGGGCCAGGACCGGCAGCAGCTGTGCCTGGACATCGAGGACGACGGCCACCGCGCCGAGCGCATCCGCGAGGGCAACGGCATCGCCGGCATGCGCGAGCGCCTGGCGGCGCTGCACGGACGGCTGGAACTGGGCCGCACGCCGCTCGGCGGCATGCAGCTGAGCGCGAGGCTGCCGCTGTGAGCGCGCTGCGGATCGCCCTGGCCGACGACCAGGTGCTGGTGCGCGCCGGCCTGCGCGCGCTGCTGCAGACCCAGGGCATCGTCGTGGCCTGCGAGGCCGACGACGGCCAGGCCCTGCTCGACGCGGTGGCGGCCACGCCGGTGGACGTGGTGCTCAGCGACATCCGCATGCCGGGCATGGACGGCATCCAGGCGCTGCAGCAGTTGCGCGCACGCGGCGACCGCACGCCGGTGCTGCTGCTCACCACCTTCGACGAATCCGACCTGCTGCTGCGCGCCACCGCCGCCGGCGCGCAGGGCTTCCTGCTCAAGGACGCCGCGCCGGAGGATCTGCGCGAGGCGATCACGCGCGTGGCCGCCGGCGAGACCCTGCTGCAGCCGGTCAGCACCGACCCGGTGCGCGCGCGCTACCGCTACCGCGACGAGGACGCGCCGCGCGACACCTTCAACGAACGCGAAGTGGCGATCCTGCGCCTGCTCGCCGGCGGCTACTCCAACAAGGAGATCGCCCGCAGCCTGTTCCTGGCCGAGGGCACGGTGAAGAACTACGTCTCCACCATCCTCGACAAACTCGGCACCCGCGACCGCACCCGCGCCGTGCTCAAGGCGATCACCTTGCGCATCATCTGATGCGTGCACGAGCGGTGGCGCTGCGACGTCCGCCGGCAGCGCGTCGGGACTGAAGTCCCTCCCACACTGTCTCCATCCGACATCGCGGCACTGTCCCAATGGCGGCACCGGCCGACATCGTAGGAGCGGCTTCAGCCGCGACAACCGACGTTGCGGTGCGCGGCTCCCCGATCACCGCTTTTCCCTCCCCGCCAGCACAGCATCCGCTACCGCGATACCGCCTTTTGTGGGAGCGACTTCAGTCGCGACGCGACACCACCCGAACGCGCGCGCCCGCCCGCAGTACGCTCCATACCCTGCCGTGTGCTGCCGCCGGGACTTCTGCACGCCGGCCGCAGACATTAAGATGCCGCGGGCATTGTGCCGACGAGGAATTCACGTTGATCATCCATCCGAAAGTCCGCGGTTTCATCTGCACCACCACGCATCCGCTCGGCTGCGAGCGCAACGTGCTCGAGCAGATCGCCGCCACGCGCGCGCGCGGCGTGCGCCACGATGGCCCGAAGAACGTCCTGGTGATCGGCGCGTCCAGCGGCTACGGCCTGGCCTCGCGCATCACCGCCGCGTTCGGTTTCGGCGCCGCCACCCTCGGCGTGTTCTTCGAAAAGCCCGGCAGCGAGAAGAAGGCCGGCACCGCCGGTTGGTACAACGCCGCCGCGTTCGACAAGCAGGCCAAGGCCGCCGGCCTGTACAGCAAGTCGATCAACGGCGACGCGTTCTCCGACCAGGCGCGCGAGAAGGTGATCGAGCTGATCAAGCAGGACATGGGCGGCCAGGTCGACCTGGTGGTGTATTCGCTGGCCTCGCCGGTGCGCAAGCTGCCCAGCACCGGCGAAGTGAAGCGCTCGGCGCTCAAGCCGATCGGCCAGACCTACACCGCCACCGCCATCGACACCAACAAGGACGCCATCATCGAGGCCTCGATCGAGCCGGCCACCGAGCAGGAGATCGCCGACACCGTCACCGTGATGGGCGGGCAGGACTGGGAACTGTGGATGGATGCGCTGGACGCCGCCGGCGTGCTCGCCCCGGGCGCGCGCACCGTCGCCTTCAGTTACATCGGCACCGAGATCACCTGGCCGATCTACTGGCATGGAGCGCTGGGCAAGGCCAAGGTCGACCTCGACCAGACCGCGCAGCGCCTGCACGCGCGCCTGCAGCAGCAGGGCGGCGCGGCCAACGTGGCGGTGCTGAAGTCGGTGGTCACCCAGGCCAGCGCGGCGATTCCGGTGATGCCGCTGTACATCTCCATGGTCTACAAGATCATGAAGGAAAAGGGCCTGCACGAAGGCACCATCGAACAGGCCGACCGCCTGTTCCGCGAACGCCTGTACCGCGAGGACGGCCAGCCGGCCGCCACCGACGAGGAAAACCGCCTGCGCCTGGACGACTGGGAACTGCGCGACGACGTGCAGGACGCCTGCAAGGCGCTGTGGCCGCAGGTGACCACCGAGAACCTGTTCCAGCTCACCGACTACGCCGGCTACAAGCACGAGTTCCTCAAGCTGTTCGGCTTCGAACGCCAGGACGTGGACTACGACGCCGAGGTCGACCCGGACGTGAAATTCGATTGCGTGGAGCTCTGAGGAGCCGGGATGCGGGAGTGGGGATTCGGGCGTCGTTTTGATCCCGGAGAGAACAGGCGGCCGGCCGCGATGTCGGCCGTTTTCTTTCGGTGACGGCGAGGCCGCGGTGGCCGCAGCCGGACCGATGCGCGATGCGGGAGTTGATTGAACCGCGTCGGGACTGAAGTCCCTCCCACAAGGACCCAGCCATCCTCGCGGCAATTCCCTGTGGGAGCGGCTTCAGCCGCGACGAGCGAAGCCGCGGTGCCGGAACTGCCTGTACACCACCAGAACTAAAAAACCCGCCACATCGCAATGCCGATCCGCGCGCAAACCCCGCAGCGCCAGCGCCTTTACGATTCCCCACTCCCCACTCCCCACTCCCAGCCCCTCACCGCCTCACATCGAACCGCGTCGCCCCCACACACGCCTGCACCTCGGCTTCGCTCAGCGCCAGCACGTCGCCCGGCAGGGTGTGCTTGAGGCAGCCGGCGGCCAGGCCGAAGCGGATCGTGGCGGTGTCGTCCCATCCCTGGCTCAGTCCATGCAGCACGCCGGCGGCGAAGGCGTCGCCGCCGCCGATGCGGTCGACGATGCCGCTCAGGTCCTCGGCCGGCGCGTGCGCGACGCCGCCGTCGCGGCGCAGCAGCATCGCGCCCAGGCTGTGCCGGTCCACGCTGTGCGCCACGCGCTGGGTGCAGGCCATCGCCTGCAGCTGCGGAAACGCGGCGAAGGCATCGCGCGCGCCGGCGTCCACCCGCGCCTGCACGCTGTCCTGCGGATAGCGGTGGCCCAGCACCACCTCCAGGTCGCGATAGTCGGCGAACAGCACGTCGGCCTGCGCCAGTAGCTGCCGCAGGATGCCCGGCGCATCGCCGTTCCAGGCCTCCCACAGCTTGGGCCGGTAGTTGCCGTCGAACGACACCCGCACCCCGGCCGCGCGTGCCGCCTGTGCCGCCGCCAGCGCCGCGGCGGCGCCGCGTTCGCCCAGCGCCGGGGTCACCCCGGACAGATGCAGCCACTGCGCGCCCTGCAGCAGCGCCGGCCAGTCGTGGCGGTCGCCCGCATCCAGCGCGAAGGCCGAGCCGGCGCGGTCGTAGGTGACCTCGCTGGGCCGGTGCCCGGCGCCGGTGCTGAGGAAGTACAGGCCCATGCGCCCGGGCACGAAACGCACCCCGGCGGTGTCCACGCCATGCCGGCGCAACTCGCCCGCGGCGGCCTGGCCCAGCGGGTTGTCCGGCAGCACGCTGACCACGGACACGGCATGGCCGAAATGCGCCAGCGCCACGCCGACGTTGGCCTCGGCGCCGCCCACCTGCACCTCAAGCCGCGGCGTCTGCAGCAGCCGTTCGTGGCCGGGCGCGCCCAGGCGTAGCAACAGTTCGCCGAAGCAGACGATGCGGGAAGCGGTCATGGCGGGTGGGTCCGGCGGCCGAAGGGACGCCAAGCATGCCGCGAAATGCGAACGTCGGCCAGAACAACTGACCAGCGGTGTCATTTTTGTGCCGGAGCAGGCGTTTCGGCACTGGCCGCCGTCGCAATCGCGCGCTATCTCATTGACTGAAAAGACCCTCGCAGCATCGGGCACTCTGTTGCGCTGCAAGATGCTGCAATGTTTCGCAACTGTTAACGTTGTTTTTGACCAGCGGTGTCATTCGCGACAACGCCCGCAGTTCCATGCCGTCATGTAACCCTTGGGAGGGGAGGACATGCAATCACGTACCGAACGCCGGAAGACACCGGTTACCTTGCTCGCGCTGTCGATCGGCCTGGCCCTGCAGGCCGGCGCGCTACAGGCGCAGGAAGCGCCGGCGTCGGCGCCGCCCGCCACGGCCTCCGCCGATGCCACCACCGAGCTCGACACCGTCGTGGTCACCGGCTACCGCGCCAGCGTGGAGAAGGCGCTGGACATCAAGCGCGCCGAGAAGGGCATGGTCGACGCCATCGTCGCCGAGGACGTGGGCAAGTTCCCCGACACCAACCTGGCCGAATCGCTGCAGCGCATCCCCGGCGTGGTCATCACCCGCGACGCCGGCGAAGGCCGCAACATCTCGGTGCGCGGCCTCGGTCCGGACTTCACCCGCGTGCGCATCAACGGCATGGAAGCGCTGACCACGGTCGGCGCCAGCGACCAGAGCGGCGGCACCAACCGCGGCCGCGGCTTCGATTTCAACGTGTTCGCCTCGGACCTGTTCACCCAGATGGTGGTGCGCAAGACCGCCTCGGCCGACGTCGAGGAAGGCTCGCTGGGCGCCACGGTCGACCTGCGCACCGCGCGGCCGTTCGACTACGACGGCTTCACCTTCGCCGCCAACGGCCAGGCCACCTACAACGGCATGTCGCAGAAGGCCGATCCGCGCATCGCCGCGCTGGTCGCCAACACCTGGGCCGACGGCACCTTCGGTGCGCTGATGTCGGTGGCCTATTCCGAGCGCCAGGTGCTCGAGGAAGGCAGCGGCACCACGCGCTGGGCGAATGGCCCCAGCAACAATGGCTACAGCCCCACCTCGCCGTTCGCCGCCGCCAACAGCGCCAACGTGTTCAGCCCGCGCATCCCACGCTACACGCAGATGGAGCACGAGCAGAACCGCCTGGGCGTGACCGGCTCGCTGCAGTGGAAGCCCAACGACAGCACCGAGTTCTCGCTGGACGGGCTGTACTCGAAGATCGACGCCAAGCGCGACGAACACTACATCGAGGCGATCAGCTTCAGCCGCGGCCGCTCGCAGAACGGCAAGCCGGACATGATCGTGCGCGACGGCTACGTCGACCCGGCCTCCGGTGCGCTGCTGTACGGCCGCTTCGACAACACCGACATCCGCTCGGAGAACCGCCACGACGAGTGGAACACGGTCTTCAAGCAGCTCACCTTGAACGGGGAGCATCGCTTCAGCGACACCTTCAAGATCACCGGCGAGATCGGCACCTCCAGTTCCAAGCACCGAAACCCGATCCAGACCACGGTGATCATGGACAAGAACAACGTCGCCGGCTACAGCTACGACTACCGCAACAGCTATACCTCGCCGGTGTTCAACTACGGCATCGACCCGACCGCCGCCAACGGCTGGACCCTGGCCGAAGTGCGCATGCGCCCGCAGTCGGCCAACAACGACTTCGACACCGGCTCGTTGAACTTCGAGTGGAACCTGGGCCCGAACTTCACCCTCAAGGGCGGCGTGCTGGCCAAGAACTACGGCTTCGACACCAAGGAGTTCCGCCGCGCCTCCGAGACCAGCGTGCCGACCTTCGCCACCGGCAACCGCATCGTGCCGACCGACCTGGTCGCACTGGCCGGGCTCAAGGGCATCGAGGGCACGCCGTCGAACTGGGCGGTGCCCGACCTCAACGGCATCGCCGATGCGCTGGGCATCTACAGCGGCACCGGCACCTGGACGCTGACCGAGCGCGCGGTCAACACCCGCAGCGTGGAAGAGAAGGACCGCGGCGCCTGGTTGATGGGCGATTTTGCCTTCGACATCGGCGCGATCCCGTTCTCCGGCAACATCGGCGTGCGCTACGTGAAGACCAACCAGTCCTCCACCGGCTACGCCCTGGTCGGCGCGAACCTGATCAACACCACGGTCGAGCGCGACTACCACGACACCCTGCCGTCGCTGAACCTGGTCGCCGAGATCACCCCGGATTTCCTGATCCGCTTCGGCGCGGCCAAGGTGATGACGCGGCCGGGCCTGGGCAGCCTGACCCCGGGCGTGACGGTCGCCGTCGCCGGCGGTGCGCGCACGGTCAGCGGCGGCAATCCGAACCTGGATCCGATCCGCGCCAAGACCGCCGACCTCGGCTTCGAGTGGTACCTGCAGGAAGGCGCGATGCTGGGCCTGGCGCTGTTCTACAAGGACATCGACAGCTTCGTGCAGACCGCGCGCACCATCGCCCCGTACTCCAGCAGCGGCCTGCCGGTCAGCCTGCTCGACGGCACCGGCGCGGCGGCCAGCGACGACTTCGTCTTCAGCGTGCCGCTCAACACCCCGGGCGGCAAGCTGAAGGGCGCCGAGTTCAACTACATCCAGCCCTTCAGCTTCCTGCCGGGCAAGTGGGCCAACTTCGGCACCCAGCTCAACTACACCTACGTGCAGTCGAAGATCCAGTACGTCACCGGCACCGGCGCGCTGTCGTTCAACACCGACCTCACCGGCCTGTCGAAGAATTCGTACAACGCCACGCTGTTCTACGAAGGCGAGCGCTTCAGCGGACGCGTGTCGCTGACCCACCGCGACGGCTACCTGACGCAGGTGCCGGCCACGGAAACCGGCTTCGACATGCACGGCATGCGCGGCACCAATGTCGTGGACGCCAAGCTGACCTACAAGATCGACGAGAAGATCGACATCAGCCTGGAAGGCTCGAACCTGACCAACGTGCCGTACTACGAGTGGGTGCAGACCAGCGCCAACGGCGCGCAGTTGCCGCTGACCTATAGCGAGACCGGCCGCCAGTACGCGATCGGCGTGCGTTACAAGTTCTGATGTCTGCGTGCGCCGGTGCCGCGCTGCGGCATCGGCAACGCCCCGCTGCCCGCATACTCGCGGGCCGGGGAGGGAGGTCGCCGCGCGCTGCGAGGATGCGCGCCGATCGCAAAGGAGCGAGATGAAACAGGCAATGCGTGGCAGCGCGCTGGGCGCCGAATCTGGTGTGTCGGCGGTCGGTCTTGGGGTGTGGCGTGGCCTGAAGGCGAAGGCGATGCACCTGCTTGCGTCCGTCGGTTCTCCGCGATTGCCACAGGATGTGCCGGCACCGCGCGTCGGGGGGGGGGCGGGCCCCCACCAAAAGGGGGGACAAAAGGGGCGAGGGCGGCGGCCCCACCCCCGGGGGGGCAACCCCACCGGCCACGCCCCGCCCCCCC
>JBEVKG010000273.1:0-23681 GCA_040509765.1 Xanthomonas sp. | reverse complement strand
GCTCGCGCAGGCGCCGCGCCAGCATCGGCGCCGCGCCGCTGGAGGAGATCGCGATCAGCAGCGGATCGCGGTCGATGATCGCCGGCACCTGGAACGTCGACAGCGCGGCGTCGTCGACCACGTTGACCCACTTGCGCCGCGCCCCGGCCTGTTCGGCCAGCTGCCGATTGAAGGCGTCGTCGTCGGTGGCCGCCACCACCAGCCAGGCATCGTCCAGCCACTGCGGGTCGAAGGCGCCGTCGGCGCGCTGCAGCCGGCCCTGCGCCAGCCACTGCGCCACCGTGGCGTTGAGCGCGTGCGCGTACACCCGCACGTCGGCGCCGGCGTGCAGCAGCGCCTCGATCTTGCGCATCGCCACCTCGCCGCCGCCGACGACCAGCACACGGCGTCCGGCCAGATCGGCGAACAGGGGATACAGCGGCATGCGGACTCCTTGCTGGGGCGAGATGTGCCAGGTCGCGCAGCGGGCGTGCGGCGGGGCCACGCGACTGCATCGCGTCCTGCCGGCCAACGATACCGAAACGCCCCTCCGATGGCGCTGTTCGGCAAGGGCCGCCATCGTGTGCTTGCCATCGTGCCGTCCGACCGACTGTCGTCCCGACACCGAATCCCGGGCCATGCCGCGCAGCCCTCGTCGCCCAGCCGACCCGCAGGCGCTGGCGTATGATCCGCGCTCGTCGCCCTCCCGAACCGGCATCATGGATCGAGCCCGTCCGCCGCTTGCCTGGCCCCGCCTGTCGGCGTGGCTCGTCCTTGCCGTATTGCTGTGGTGCGCGGCGCCCACGCTGGCGCAGACCGCGCGCAAGCCATCGGCCTACGAGCAACGCCCAGACCGCGACGCCGCCGCGCCGCCGGCGACAGGGCCCGATTCCCTGCCGCGCCTGGACAGCCGCGCGCAGTTCCTGCAGCTGGCGCGGATCTACAACGCCGGCACCGCGCTGGAACTGCCGCATCTGCTGTTCGTGATCGACCGGCAGCAGGGCGGGCGCGTCCATTACCTCAATACCCCGCGCTTCGCGCTGCACGAACAGTTCGTGCGTCAACGCCTGGCGCCGGGCATGGGCAAGGCGGCGCTGAAGGCGCAGTACCGCGATCCGCAACGGCGCTTCCTGTTCGGCACCCTGAGCTGGCAGCAGGACCTGCCGGGCTACACCTACGAGTTCTGGGAGGGCGACGTCCTCACCGTGCCCTTGCTGCAGCAGACCGATGCCGCCTTGCGTGCGTCGTTCTTCGATGCGCTGCGGTTCAAGACCAACTCCACGCTGCACGAGCAGGTGGCCAAGGCGGCGGGGCTGGCCTTCGTCACCCAGGAGGTGCTGCTGCGCGAGCAGCGCTTCCTGCCGTTGAATACCGGCCATGCGGAGGGGCGGCTGCGCATCGTGCGTTCGGAGGCGCAGTTCCGCACGCTGTCGCCGCGCGACATCCCGGTGCTGGACGAGGTGCCGATCGCGCTGGCGCCGGTTGCCGGTCTGGTCACGCAGCGTCCGTCCACGCTGTTGTCGCACGTCAACCTGCTGGCCAAGGGCTGGGGCATTCCCAATGTGTACGTGCGCGATGCGCAAGCGGCGCTGCGTCAGTACGACGGCCGCTGGGTGCAGTTGGACGTCACCCACAACGACTACCGGGTGACGCCGCTGGCGGGTCCGTCGGCGGCCGCGGCCGTCGCCGTCCCACGCACCGCGACGCGCACGCTGCCGCGTCCGGACCTGCGCGTGGCCGCGCTCACGCCGCTGGCGGCGCTGCGCGCCCGCGACAGCCGCGCCTGCGGGACCAAGGCGGCCAATCTCGGCACGCTGAAGGCGGTACTGCCGCCGGCCGCGCGCGTGCCGGACGGCTTCTGCATTCCGTTCGCGTTCTACAAGGCGGCGATGCAGCGCCTGCAGGTCGACCAGCGCCTGCGCGACCTGCAGCGCCGTCCCGGCTTCGCCAGCGACGCGGACGTGCGCCGCGCCGCACTGGCGGCGCTGCGTGCCGAGATCGCCGATGCCGCGCCCGACCCCGCCTTCGTGCGTGCGCTGGAGGCGCAGTGGCGCGCGCAACTGCACGGCGCCGGCGTGTTCGTGCGCAGCTCGTCCAATTCCGAGGATCTGCCCGGTTTCAGCGGCGCCGGCCTGTACACCACCGTGCCCAATGTCACCCGCGCCGATGCATTGGCCAAGGCCGTGCAGACGGTGTGGGCGTCGGTGTACAACTTCGAGGCCTACGAGGCGCGCGCCGCCGCCGGCCTGCCGCAGGACGCGGTGGCCATGGCGGTGCTGGTGCAGCTGGCCGCGCCGTCCGACAGCTCCGGGGTGATGATCACCCGCGATCCGTTCGATGCCGCGCGCCGCCACGTCACCTACATCTCGGCCAAGCGCGGCCTGGGCATTCGCGTGGTCGAGGGCAAGCGCCAGGCCGAGCAGGTGATGTATTCGAGCTGGTCCAAGGCGGTGCAGGTGCTGAGCCGCTCGGCTGAGGACACCCAGCTCGTGGCCAACGCCGCCGGCGGCGTGCGCGAGGTGCCCATCACCGGCACCCGCCAGGTGCTGACCGACGCGCTCATCGCGCGGCTGGCCAAGGTCGGCGCGCTGACCAAGCAGGCCCTGGGCGGCGTGGACCAGGACATCGAATGGGCGGTGGTCGGCGACGAGGTGGTGATGTTGCAGGCGCGGCCGTATGTGGAGCGAGGTGGGCGCCAGTGAGCCGCGCTCACGCCGTTGGCGGGGTTGTCCACGCGGTCGCTGGAGTCGCCCGATGGCCGCGTCGCGTCGGCCGCCACAACCGGAGATCGCGCATCCGTTCGTCTGGCGTCCCGGCGACGGGGTGAATGCCGGGTGCGTTCAGCGCATGCGCGCGCGGTTTCCTCGACCGCTCAAGCCGATGGGCGACGCGTGGTACATGGGCGAGGAGCGGTGCAGGTTCGACGTGTCGGCGTTCCAGCGATATCGGGTCGCCGCGGAACCGTTCCTGCAGTTTGCCGGGCCGATGCGTGCGTCTTCGGCGTAGGAGCGCCCTTAGCCGCAGCCCGCAGCGCCCGACAACGCGTCGGGCGCTTCCAGCAGCTCACGCCGTCGGCGCATCCGCATTCTGGTGACGCGCCGCGGCGGTCTTGTTGTCGCGTTCGGCCGCCAGCAGGGTCAGCGAGCGGCCGATGCCGTGCCATTGCGAGCCGCCGGGCAGGCCGTGTTCGCCGTTGCGTTCGGCGGTGTCGATCAGCACGCGCCAGTGTTCGCCTTCGACCAGCGGCAGGGTGAACGGCACGTCCTCGACCGCGCCGTTGACTATCATCAGCAGCGTGACGTTGGACGCGGCCTGGCGCAGGCCGCTGGACGGGGCGCGGCCGTCCAGGCGCATCATCAGCGCGCGGGCGTGCGGGTCGTGCCAGGAGGCTTCGGTCATTTCCTCGCCGTCCGGAGCCAGCCAGGTCACGTCCTTGATGCCCAGTTCCTCGTCGTAGACGCCGTCGAAGAAGCGCGCGCGATGCAGCAGCGGGTAGTGCGCGCGCAGGTGGGTCAGGCGCGAGACGAAGGCGCTGAGCTGGTGCGCGCGTGGGCCGGCTTCCCAGTTCAGCCAGGTCAGTTCGTTGTCCTGGCAGTAGGTGTTGTTGTTGCCGCCCTTGCTGCGGCCGAACTCGTCGCCGGCCAGCAGCATCGGCGTGCCCTGCGACAGCAGCAGGGTGGCCAGCATGTTGCGCATCTGCCGCAGGCGCAGGGCATTGATCTGCTCGTCGTCGGTCTCGCCTTCCACGCCGTAGTTGGCGGAGATGTTGTTGTCCGAACCGTCGCGGTTGTGCTCGCCGTTGGCCTCGTTGTGCTTGTGCGCGTAGCTGACCAGGTCGTGCAGGGTGAAGCCGTCGTGGGCGGTGACGAAGTTGACCGAGGCGGTCGGACGGCGGCCGCGGTGGTGGAACAGGTCGGCCGAGCCGGTCAGGCGCGTGGCCAGTTCCGCCAACTGGCCTTCGTCGCCGCGCCAGAACGCGCGCACGTTGTCGCGGAACTTGTCGTTCCACTCCGACCAGCCCGGCGGGAAGGCGCCGACCTGGTAGCCGCCCGGGCCGACGTCCCACGGCTCGGCGATCAGCTTGACCTGGCTCAGCAGCGGATCCTGGCGGCAGGCGTCGAGGAAGCCGCCCTTGGGGTCGAAGCCGTGGTGCTCGCGGCCGAGGATGGTGGCCAGGTCGAAGCGGAAGCCATCGACGTGCATCTCCGCCACCCAGTAGCGCAGCGAGTCGTTGACCATGCGCAGCGCGCCGGCATTGGTCAGGTCGAAGGTATTGCCGGTGCCGGTGTCGTTGATGTAGAAGCGGCGATCCTCGGCCAGGCGGGAGTAGCTGGCGTTGTCGATGCCCTTGAACGACAGCGTCGGCCCCAGTTCGTTGCCTTCGGCGGTGTGGTTGTAGACCACGTCCAGGATCACTTCCAGCCCGGCGCTGTGCAGGCGCGCCACCATCTGCTTGAATTCGGACACCGTGCGCGTGGCCATGTAGCGCGGGTGCGGGGCGAAGAAGCCGATGGTGTTGTAGCCCCAGTAGTTGCGCAGGCCCTGCTTGAGCAGGTACTCGTCGTCGACGAAGGCGTGTATCGGCAGCAGCTCCACGGCGGTCATGCCCAGGCGCTTGATGTGCTCGACCACCTCGTCCACCTTCAGGCCGGAGAAGGTGCCGCGCCAGGCCTCGGGGACCGAGGGGTGGCGCATGGTGGTGCCGCGCAGGTGGGTCTCGTAGATCACCGTGCTGTCCCACGGCGTCTGCGGGCGCTGGTCCTTGCCCCAGGTGAAGGCCGGGTCGATCACCGCGCACTTGGGCATGTAGGCGGCGCTGTCGCGGCGGTCGAAGCTGAGATCGGCATCCTTGTGGCCGATGGTGTAGCCGAACAGGGCCGGCGCCCATTTCAGTTCGCCGACCAGTTGCTTGGCGTAAGGATCGAGCAGCAGCTTGTTGGGATTGAAGCGGTGCCCGGCGTCGGGCGCGTAAGGGCCGTACACGCGGTAGCCGTAGAGCTGGCCCGGGCGCGCGTCGGGCAGGTAGCCATGCCAGATCTCGTCGGTGTACTCGGGCAGCGCGATGCGTTCGATCTCGCGGCCGCGGTCGTCGAACAGGCACAGTTCCACCCGGGTGGCATGGGCCGAGTACAGGGCGAAGTTCACCCCCAGGCCGTCCCAGGTCGCGCCCAGCGGGTACGGCAGGCCCTCGCGGATACGCGAACGGCGGGCGAGCTTGCGCACGGGCATGGACAGTCCTTACGAGGAGGCGGCGCCGTTGCCGGCGCTGCGGAGCGATCGCGTCGGCGGCAGTGCGTCCGCTTCGGCTGCGGCGGCCGCTTCCGCGGCCACCAGGCGTTCGGCCATGGCCCAGTGGCGGGCGGCATGGCCGTCGGGTCGCCCTTCGGCTTCCCAGATTTCGTGTGCGAGTTGGCGGATGCGGCGCTGACGTGTTTCTGCGTCCATGGCTTCTTGCTGGATCAGGGGAGGGCGGCCAGGATGGCCACCGGGAACTCGGCAAACAACGCCGACACCGGTGTGGTCGACGATGTCGCAACGGCAGCGCCGGCCAGCACTGAACGATACTGTGCCTGGGGCAGTGTCAGAACCGTGTCACGCCAATCCAGCTGCGGCTGCAGCGGCGCGTCCGGGTGCAGCGGCTGCGCGGCGGCGGTCAGCCGCGGCACCGCCACCACCAGGATCTGGCCCGCATGCTCGCGGACGAAGCCGAACACGTGCTGCGCCTGGGCGCCCTGCGCCTGCAGCGGCCGGTAGCTGCCGTGCGCGAACAGGTCCGGGTGCGCGCGCCGCACCTGCAGCAGCTGCGCGGTCAGCCAGGCCTTGACGTGGCCGCTGTGCCAGTCGTGCAGCAGCGCCTGCGCCGCGGTGGCGTCGTGCAGCCAGGCCTGGCGCAGCGCGTAGTCCACCGGGCGGCGGTTGTCCGGATCCACCAGCGACAGGTCCCAGCCTTCGCTGCCCTGGTACAGGTCGGGCACGCCGGGCAGGGTCAGGCGCAGGGTGGTCTGCACCAGGCTGTTGAGCGCGCCGGCCGGGGCCAGCGCCGCGGCGGCCTGTGCCAGCGCCTCGCGCAGTGCGGCGCCGGCCGGCTGCAGCAGCGCGGCGTCCAGCAGGGCCCGCGCATTGCGCTCGTAGTCTTCGTTCGGCCAGGTCCAGTGGGTGCGCAGCTTGGCTTCGCGCGCGGCCTTGAGCTGCCAGGCGCCGATGCGCTCGGCGTAGTCGCGCAGGCCGTCGGCGTCGTCCACCGCCAGTTCCAGCGGCCACGCCGCCACCAGCATCTGCCACAGCATCAGCAGGTCGCCGGGCAGCGGTGCGGCGCTGCCGGCCGGCAGCAGGTCGGCCGACAGCGCCTGGAACCGTGCCACCTGCGCGTCCCACCACGGCGCCTGCGCGCTGAGCGCGGCCAGGCGCATGCGCACGTCCTCGCCTCGCTTGTGGTCGTGGGTGGCGGTGGCCAGCAGCGCGCGCGGATAGCGTTGCGCGCGCGCGGCGTTGGCGGCGTGGAATGCCTCCGGGTCCAGCGCGAACACGTCCGGCTCGCTGCCGACCTCGTTGCGCGAGAGCAGCACGCCGTGGCGGTAGAAGGACGTGTCCTCCACCGACTTTGCATTGAGCGGCGCCGACAGTTGCTCCAGGCGCCGGCGCACGATCCGTCGCAGCGCCACCTGTGCCTTGCCGGTCCCGCGGCCGTCACGGCTCCAGCGTTCGATCGCCTCGATCGCTGCGCAGACCCGCGGCTCGGCGCCGGCGCGTGCGCGCTGCGCGGCCTGGGCCAGGCGCGCCGCATCGTCGTCGTCCAGGCCATCGGGTCCGGCATAGGTGCGGTACACCTCGAAATGCCGCAGCAAGGCCATCAGCCCGCGCGCCAGCATCTGCGGGCTGAACTCGCGGGTCAGCGGATCCAGGTGCGCGGCGGCGCCCAGCGCCTGCACGGTGCGCACGAACTCGGCCTGCAGCGAACCCTGCAGGATCTCGTCGCGCGCGGCGCGCTGTTCCTGGCCGAAATCGCCGCTGCGCCCGCTCCAGCGTTGCCACAGCGCGGTCAATGGCGCGGCGCCGGCCGGGTCGTGCAGCACCGCGGCGACCTGGTCCATGAAGTCGTAGCCGGTGGTGCCGTCGCAGGGCCAGTCGGCGCGCAGCTGCTCGTGCGGCGCCAGGATCTTTTCCAGGTACAGGGCGATGCCGCCCGGGGCGATGCCGCGGCGGCGACCGGCGCGGTCCAGTTGCGTGCGCAGCCGCTGCACGTAGCCGGTGGGGTCGGCCAGGCCGTCGACGTGGTCGACCCGCACGCCATCGAGATGGCCCTCGGCGACCAGCCGCAGCGGCAACTCGTGGACCGCGGCGAACACGTCGTTCTGCTCCACGCGCAGCGCCGCCAGCGAGGTGATGTCGAAGAAGCGGCGGTAGTTGAGCATGTCGTTGCCGACGCGCCACCAGGCCAGGCGATAGCACTGGCGTTCGATCAGCCGGTGCAGGGCGTCGTCGCCCAGCCGTGCGGCGTCGTTGAGCCGCGCCGCCCAGGCCGGGCGCGCGCTGGCCGGTTCCTGGGCGATGGCGCCGTCCAGGCGGATCGGGAAGCGCTGGTCGTGGTGCTGCAGGACGACGCTGCCGTCCTCGGCCACCTGCAACTGCAGCGCGCCTTCGCTCAGCGCCTGCGCGTAGGGCCGGTCCAGCACCGGCAGCCACAGCTTGCCCTCGCGCCCGGGCGCGCGCCAATCGATATCGAACCAGCCGGCATGGCGGCTGCGCCGGCCATGGGTGAGCACGTCCCACCACCACGGATTGCTCGGGTGGGTGGCCATGTGGTTGGGCACGATGTCCAGGATCAGGCCCATGCCGTGGCTGCGCGCGCGTTCGGACAGGTGCAGCAGCGCCGGCTCGCCGCCGAGTTCGGGATTGATCTGGCGCGGGTCGGTGACGTCGTAGCCGTGGGTGGAGCCGGGCACGGCGGTGCCGATCGGCGACAGGTACAGGTGGCTGATGCCCAGCCCGGCGTAGTACGGCACCTGCGCGGCGGCATCGAGCAGGGTGAAATCGGCATGCAGCTGCAGGCGGGCGGTGGCCCGCAGGGGGATCATGCGCATGCGTCAGCTCCTTGCGCGGCGGTGGCGGTGGTCAGGCGGGTCTGCGCGAAGGCATCCAGGCGCGCGGCGAGGGTGGCGGCGGTGGCGGCCGCGTCGGCTGCCGGCAGGCGCCGGCGCCAGTTCGGATGGCTGTCGACGGTGCCGGGCAGATTCGGTTGCTGGTCCAACGCCAGCGCGTCCTCGGCCGGAACCAATGCCAGCGGCGACGGTGTGGCGGCGACGAAGCGCAACGCGCCCAGTTCCGGGTCGGCCGCCTGCGCCGGCGGCAGCGCCGCGGCGACGGCCTGATCCATGCGCGCGACGTCGTCGCTGCGCGTCTGGTGGTCGGCGTGTTGCTGCGCGGCGTCGCTCAGATGCAGGCGCCGGCGCCAGTCGATGTCCTCGCCGCGGCGCCAGCCGCGCAGGGTCGGCAGGTCGTGGGTGGTGGTGGTGGCGAGGGCGTCGGCGCGCCACTGCGGCGGTGGCAGGAACGCGCCATCGCGGTCGCGGGTGAACAGCAGCACGTCGATGCCCATCACCCCGCGGCGCGACAGTTCCGCGCGGATGCCGTCCGGCACCACGCCCAGGTCCTCGCCGATCACGATCGCGCGGTGCCGCCAGGATTCCAGCGCCAGCAGGCGCAGCAGATCGTGCAGCGGATAGCGCAGATACACGCCCGTGGACGAAGGCGCGCCGCGCGGGATCACCCACAGCCGCAGCAGGCCGAGGATGTGGTCGATGCGCACACCGCCGCGATCGCGCATCACCGCACGCAGCAGCTCGATGAACGGCGCGAAGCCGGCGGCGCGCAGCGCGGTCGGTGCATAGCCGCAGATGCCCCAGGCCTGGCCGTCGCCGTTGAACGCGTCCGGCGGCGCGCCCAGTTCCAGCCCCCGCAGCACCGCCTGCGGCCAGGCCGCGGCCTCGGCGCCGTGCGCGTCGAAGCCCACCGCCAGGTCGGCGATCAGGCCGATGCCCATGCCGTCTTCGCGCGCCTGCCGCTGTACGTCGGCCCAACTGCGTGCGGCCAGCCATTGCGCGAAGCGGTGCAGGCCCGGGTCGGCATCGCCGGCGTCGCGCGCGGCGAAGGCGGCGTGCGCGTGCAGCGCGCTGCCGCCGTCGCGTTCGAACGCGGCCAGGTCGGCGTGCAGGGCGGCATCGGCCTGGCCGAAGTCGGCGTGCAGCTGCCGCAGCCACTGCCACTTCAGCGCGGCGGAGGCCGGCCAGTCGATCAGCGGGCGCGCCTGCGCCTCGGCGAAGGCCTGCGCCAGCCCGGCCGCGTCCAGCGCGCGCTGCGCGGCGGCGGCACCGAGCACGCGCGCCGGCGCCGCCTGCAGCGGATCGAGGAAGCGGCGGTCGCTGGGCGAATATGGGCTGTAGTGCTCGCCGATCGGCCGTGCCGCGTGCACCGGGCTCAGCGCGATGGCATCGCCGCCGGCCGCGGCGATGCGCGTGGCCCAGGCGGCGGTGCCGTCGGCGTCGCCGATGCCGGCATCGTAGGCGCCCGGCGCCGAATACACCTGCAGCGACAGGCCCCAGCGCCGCGGCTGCGCTGCGCCCACCGCGTCGGCGACGCCGTAGCAGCGCGGCGGCGCAACGGCCAGGGTCGTGCTGCGGTCGCCGTGCCGCAGGGTCCAGTAACCGGCGGCATCGGGCGCGACGAGGCGACCCTGCGCGTCGCAGTGGCCGTGCAGCGTGCGCCCGTCTTCGCTGTCGAGCCGGTACGCCGCACCGGGAGCGGCGCCGACCTCGACCGGCGCGCTGATGTCGGCGGTCAGCAGGGGCGGCAGCGCGGCATCGGCCTGCAGCCGGCGCAGGCTGTCACGGCAGGCGGCAGGATCGCGCGCGTCCAGGTCCAGCGCGCCGAGCACCTGACGCAGGGTGTCGTCGCCGACCGTGCGCGGCGTGTCGCTGGCGTCGATCCAGTCGACCAGCAGGCCGGCGGCGTCGGCCAGGGTGTGCAGGGAAGTGTCGGTCATGGGCAGGGCGAACCGGGCAGCAGGGCGGAAGAAGGGGGATCCGCCGCGGTCCCGCCCGCACGCGCCGACGGCGGCGCGGACGCGGAGGTGGGCGGCGAACGTGGCGACCAGCGTGCGGGGTGCGCTGTCGCGATGGCGTCGCGACAGCGGGCGCTCATGCGGCGCTGCCGGGCCGGTAGCGTGCGACGAAGGCGTTGGGCGGTAACTGCGCGGCGTCGTCGCCGGCGTTCTCCGCGTGCACGGTGCTGCCGGGCAGGTCCAGCGCCACCGGCGCGTCGCCGAAGTTGGCGGCCACGTGCCATTCGCCGTCGCCCAGGCGCCAGCCCGCGGCCACCGCCTTCGGACCCAGGACCCGCGCCCCCAGCGCGCTGGCCTGGGCCAGCGCCGGCACCAGGTGCTGGCGGCGCAGCGCCAGCAGCGCCGCGAACCAGTCGCGCCAGCGCGCGCCGTCGCCGTGGGTGGCGTCGCTGATGTCGGCGATGGATGCCTGGAAGGTGCTCGGCGCATTGGGGTCGGGGATGGTGGCGCGCTGCTCCGGATCGGCGAAGGCGGCGAAGTGGGCGAACTCGCGGCGCCGGCCTTCGCGCACCGCCTCGTCCAGTGGCGGCGCGAAATCGGTGAAGAACTGGAACGGGGTGCGGCTGCCCCACGGCTCGCCCATGAAGAACAGCGGGATCATCGGGGTCAGCGCAGTCAGCGCCAGCGCCGCGCGCAGCGCCGGTTCCGTCACCTGGGTGATCAGCCGGTCGCCGCGTGCGCGGTTGCCGATCTGGTCGTGGTTCTGCGCGAAGATCACGAACTTGTGCGGCGGCAGGTGGCCGCTGGGCTCGCCGCGCGCGTGCCCGCGATGGTCGGCCTGGCCCTGGAAGGCGAAGCCTTCGCCGAGCACCCGCGCCAGGTGCTGCGCCGGCGCGTCGGCGAAGCCGGCGTAGTAGCCCTCGTGTTCGCCGGTCAGCAGCACGTGCAGGCTGTTGTGGAAGTCGTCGTCCCACTGCGCGCTGTAGCCGCGCTCCAGCACATCGGCCTGGTTGGCCTCGTTCTCCAGCACCAGGTGCACGTGGCGCCCGTCGGCGACGCTGGCCATGATCGCCTCGCGCAGGGTGTCCAGGAACGCGTTGGGCACGATCGCATGCACCGCATCCAGGCGCAGGCCGTCGAAGCGGTATTCGTGCAACCACATCAGCGCGTTGTCGATGAAGTAGCGCTGCACCGGTGCCAGGCGGAAATCGATCGCCGCGCCCCACGGCGTCGGCGTGTCCTCGCGGAAGAAGGTCGAGGCGTACTGGCCCAGATAGTTGCCGTCCGGGCCGAAGTGGTTGTAGACCACGTCCAGGAACACGCTCAGGCCCAGGCCGTGGGCCTCGTCGATCAGCGCCTTGAGTTCGTCCGGATGGCCGTAGGCCGAGGCCGGCGCGTACGGCAGCACGCCGTCGTAGCCCCAGTTGTGGCGGCCCGGGAATTCGGCCAGCGGCATCAGCTCGATCGCGGTGACGCCGAGCGCGGCCAGCGTCGGCAACTGCGCGCGCAACCCGGCGTAGCCGCCGCAGGTGCCCACGTGCAGTTCGTAGAACACGGTCTCGGCCCAGGGCCGGCCGCGCCAGTCGCCGTGGCGCCAGGCGTAGCCGTCGCTGGCCAGCACCGCGCTGGCACCGTGCACGCCGTCCGGCTGCCAGCGCGAGGCCGGGTCCGGCACCGGCGTGCCGCCGTCGATGGCGTAGCGGTAACGGGTACCGGGCGCGCACGCCAGGGTGGCGGCGAAGTAACCGTCGCCGATCGCCTCCAGCGGCTGCCGCCGGTCGTCGCCGAACACCAGTTCCACGTGTTCGGCATCCGGCGCCCACAGCGCGAAGGCGACCTCGCCGTTGGCGCCCGGCCAGGCGCCGGGGCGCAGCGCCGCGCGCGGTGCGGCAGGGGAGTCGGTCGATGCAGCGGTCGTGGCCATGTTCAGAAGTCCGGTTGCAGCCAAAGGGTGGACAGCGGCGGCAGGGTCAGCGCCAGCGATTGCGCATGCCCATGCATCGGGTGCGGCAGCGACGACAGCGCGCCGCCGTTGCCCTGGTTGGATCCGCCGTAATGGCCGCTGTCGCTGTTGAGCATCTCGCGCCAGCGTCCGCCGCGCGGCACGCCCACGCGGTAATCGTGATGGACCTGCGGCGTGAAGTTGCTGACCGCCAGCAGCGGCGGCGCGCCGCCGTCGCGGTCGTGGCGGACGAAGGCGAACACGCTGTTGTGGTGATCGTCGGCGATGCTCCATTCGAAGCCGTCGCCGCTGCGGTCGCTGCGGTACAGCGCCGGCAACCCGCGCAACTGGCGGTTGAGGTCGGCGACCAGCCGCGCCACGCCGCGATGCTCGGGTTGCTGTGCCTGCGCCCAGTCCAGCGGCCGGTCGTGGTCCCAGTCCTGCCATTGCCCGAACTCGCAGCCCATGAACAGCAGCTTGCGCCCGGGATGCGCCCACATGAAGGCCAGGTAGGCGCGAAGGTTGGCCAAGCGTTGCCAGGCGTCGCCCGGCATGCGCGCCAGCAGCGAGCCCTTGCCGCGCGCCACCTCGTCGTGCGATAGCGGCAGCACGAAATGCTCGGAGAACGCGTACACCAGGCCGAAGGTCATCTCGCTGTGGTGGTGCTGCCGGTGCTGCGGATCGCGCTGCAGATAGCGCAGGGTGTCGTGCGCCCAGCCCATGTTCCACTTGTGGCTGAAGCCCAGCCCGCCTTGCTCGGTGGGCGCGGTCGCGCCGGGCCAGGCGGTGGATTCCTCGGCGATGGTGCGCACGCCGGGGAAGCGCTGCGCGATCTCGTCGTTGAGCCGGCGCAGGAACGCGATCGCCTCCAGGTTCTCACGGCCGCCGTGGGCGTTGGGGATCCATTCGCCGGCGTTGCGGCCGTAGTCGCGGTACAGCATCGCGGCCACCGCATCCACGCGCAGGCCATCGACATGGAAGCGCTCGATCCACTCCAGCGCGCTGCCGATCAGGTAGGCCACCACTTCCGGACGGGCGTAGTTGTAGACCAGCGTATTCCACTCGCGGTGCACGCCTTCGCGCGGGTCGGCGTGCTCGTACAGGGCGCTGCCGTCGAAGCGCTGCAGGCCGTGCGGATCGTCCGGGAAGTGCGCACCGACCCAGTCCAGCAGCACGCCGATGCCGGCCTGGTGGCAGGCATCGACGAAGCGCGCGAAACCGTCGGCGTCGCCATGGCGCGCGGTCGGCGCATACAGGCCCAGCGGTTGGTAGCCCCAGGAGCCGCCGAACGGATATTCGGCGATCGGCAGCAGCTCGATATGGGTGAAGCCGAGTCCGCGCACGTAGGGAATCAGGTCGGCGGCCAGCGCATCCCAGTGCAACGGCTGACCGTCGCGGTCGTGGCGCCAGGAGCCGGCGTGCAGTTCGTAGATGCTCAGCGCTTGCGCGCTGCCGGCCTGGGCCTCGCGCTGCGCCAGCCAGGCCGCATCGCGCCAAGCGTGGCTGTCGGCGTGCGGCACCACCGAGGCGGTGGACGGCGCCAGGGCGCTGCAGCGCGCCACCGGATCGGCCTTGCGCGGCAGCACGCTGCCATCGGCGGCCTGCAGTTCGTACTGGTAGTGTTCGCCGCCGTGCAGCCCGGGCACGAACAGCTCCCAGACCCCGGCGTCCGCGTGCAGGCGCAGCGGATGCCGCCGCGCGTCCCAGCCGTTGAAGTCGCCGACCAGCGCGACCCGCCTGGCATTGGGCGCCCACACCGCGAAGCGCACGCCCTCGACGTCGTCCACGCGGGCATGGTGCGCGCCCAAGGCGATGCGCAGCGCGGCGCCATCGCCGGCGGCCAGATCCTGCAGCCAGGCCGGATCGAGCGTCGGCGCGAAGGCATACGGGTCCTCGCATTCCTGCACCGCGTCCGGCCACACGATGCGCAGCCGGTAGCGCATGGGTTGCTTCAGCTCACCCTCGAACACGCCCGCGGCCTGCGCATGCGCGCGCATGCGCGCGATCAGCCTGCCTTGCGCATCGAGCAGGCCCAATGCCTCGGCGCCGGGCGCCAGCACGCGCACCCGGACCGTGCCGTCTGCCTGTGGCTGCGGGCCAAGCCAGGCGAAGGCATCGATCGCCTCGCCACGCGCCAGCGCCTGCAGCGCAAGGCCGTCGCCGTCGTCCTCCGCGTCCGCCGCCGGGTCCCGGCCGGCGGCCGGGTCCACGGCGTGTTCCCGATCGCTCATGCGGCAGCCGTTGCGCTCGCCATGGCCGGCATCGTGGCACTGGCCATCGCCGGGGCATGGCCGGTCGCTGCCACCATGGCGGCGGTGCGCTCGTACAGCGCCATGTACTTGCGCCCGGCCAGTTCCCAGCCGCTGGGCCGCAGCATCGCCGCGCGGCGCATGGCCTGCAGCAGGCCCGGCAGGCGGAAGGTGCGGAACACCCGCTGCAGGCAGCGGCGCAGGCCGTCGGCCGAGGCCTCCTCGAACAGGAAACCGGTGACGCCGTCGTCCACCGTGTCGATCAGGCCGCCGGTGGCATGCGCGATCGGCAGGCTGCCGAAGCGCTGCGCGTACATCTGGCTGAGCCCGCAGGGCTCGAAGCGCGAGGGCATCAGCAGGAAGTCGGAGCCGGCGAACATGCGCCGCGCCAGCCGCTCCTCGAAGCCGATGTGCGCGCCGACGTGGCCGGGGTAGCGCCGCGCCAGCGCCGCCACTGCCTGCTCGATCTGCGGCTCGCCGCCGCCGATGATCACGATCTGGCCGCCGGCGGCGACGATCTGCGGGGCCACCTCGCAGATAAGGTCCAGGCCCTTCTGGTGCACCAGCCGCGAGACCACCGCGAACAGCGGACCGTCGCTGTCGAGCAGGCCGAACGCCTGGCGCACCTGCGCCGCGTTCTCGCGCTTGCCCTGGATCTGGCCGACACCGAAGTGGGCCGGCAGGTGCGCGTCGGTACGCGGGTCCCAGCTGGCGTCGATGCCGTTGACGATGCCGCTGAGGCGGCCGCTGGCGGCGCGCCGCGCCAGCAGCGCGTCCAGGCCGCAGCCCTGCGCCGGGCCGGTGATCTGCGCGGCATAGCTGACGCTGACCGTGTTGACGTGGTCGGCGTGGACGATGCCCGCGCGCAGGAACGACATCTGCCCGTAGAACTCCAGGTCCTGCAGGCCCTCGGCGGGGATGCCCAGGGCGCCGGCCATCGCGTACGGGAACAGGCCCTGGTAGGCGAGGTTGTGGATGGTCAGCAGGCACGGCGTGCGGCCGCCGGACCAGCGCACATAGGCGGCGGCCAGGGCGCACGGCCAGTCGTTGAGGTGCAGCAGCTCCGGGGTCCAGTCCAGCCCGGCCTGGCCGCCGGCGATCTGCGCGGCAGCGTGGGACAGGGTGGCGAAGCGCAGCGCGTTGTCTTCCCAGTCGCGGCCTTCGCTGCACACGTAGGGCGAACCCTGCCGTTCGAACAGCTGCGGGCACAGCAACACGTACACGCACAGGCCGTCCGGGCGCTCGGCGCGGCCCAGCGCGCAATCCGGCAGCCCGGCGTGCGCGGCGATGCGGCCGACGATCTCCAGCGGCCCGGTGGTGCGCAGCACGGCCGGGTAACCCGGAATCAGCACGCGGATGTCGCAGCTGCCGCGCAGCGCGCGCGGCAATGCCGCGGCCACGTCGCCAAGGCCGCCGGCCTTGATGAAGTCGGCCATTTCGGAGGTCACGAACAGGCTGGTACGGCGCGGCGCCGGGTGCAGCTTGACGGTCACCTCGGCGTTGCGCACGAAGCGGCCGCGCGCATCGCGGTAGCGGCGGCGCGGCGCATGCAGCACCGGGTGGGTGTCGCGTTGTCTGTCGGTCAGGTCAGCGGGAGCGGGGGGAGACATAACGGTTCCGTCGGGGAGGGGGAGGACGGGCGCACGGAAAGCGATTGCTGCCGCGCGTCCTGGCGGGCGCGCGACGTAAAACCGGAGAAGAGGCACAGCAGCGTCGAAGCGGGACAGCGTTGTTGCAATGCGATAATGCAGGAGCAAAGTACGAATGGCGCGATAAAAGAGGCGTGAAGCGCGCGCTTGTCTACGACGCAATGGCCAGGGCAGCGCACAGTGGGTTCGCCGAACCTCAGGCGCCGCAAGCCTTGGCCGCGCTGCAGGCGCCAATGAATCGTTTAGCTTCCGTTGCCGCATGCGTGCTGCACTTCCCGTGCGACCGTGGCGGCCACCTCCGTTGTGCGAGCTTCATGCGGTCTATGGTGCAGTGTGCTCATGACAGTCTTGAAACCGCAGATGCGCCGCGAGCTGGACGGCCTCGTCCTCGACGGGCTGCTGCGTCCGCGTCCCGACGGCGTGCTGGAACCGCAGATCCGCATCAGCGACGACGACGGTGTGGTGCTCGGCCGGTACGCGTTCGACGGGGTGTATTTTCGCGATGCCCACGCCGGGGCCTATTTCGTTGCCGAGCGCCTGGCGGCGATCCGTTCGGCACGGTACGGAAAGCTGGTCTTCGCCTGATCTGCGCGCCCGGGCTGCGCCGTGTCCACTCGCCGGCGAACGCGGTCGGCGTGCGCCCGGCTCAGGTGCCGGTCTGCAGGCGGTCCAACGCCGCCAGCAGGTCGGTGCGGCGGTACGGCTTGGGCAGGAAGCCGGTCCGCGCCGGCAGCGTCCAGGGTTCCGGCGCATGCATGCCCGAGGTCAGCAGGGCCGGGGTGGCGATGCCGCGGCGGCGCAACTGGCGCATCATGCTCAGGCCGTCGCAGCGGGGCATCTGCACGTCGCTGAAGATCACGTCCACCTCCGGGTGCCGTTCCAGCACGTCCAGTGCTTCCTGCGCGGTCGCCGCCGACAGCACCCGGTACCCGTCGGCGGCTAGCATGGCGGCCGCCAACTCCCGTATCGTCTGGTCGTCCTCCACCAGAAGAATGGCGGTGGAGACGGAGGTGACGCGCATAATGCGGTGATCGCTCTATACCTAATCCACTGCAGCTTCACGATTCCCCGGTGAAGCGCTGGTGACGTCGCGATAATCCCGATATTCTCGTCCTCATTCACTGCGAGACGCAGCTTGACCACGCACGCCCACTATCGGCAGATCGTCGAGCTTTCCCACGACTGCATCAAGGAAATCGGCCACGATGGCATCGTGCGCTCGATCAATCCTCACGGTCTTGCCCTGCTCGGCATCTCCGACCCCGCCGATGTCGTCGGCCACCCCTGGGCCGAGCTGTGGCCCGAGGACATGCGCTCGCTCACCCAGGCCGCCTTTGCCGCGGCGCTGGGCAACGAGCAGCGCGAATTCTGGGCGCAGCGCCCGGCGCTGGATGGACGGCAGCGCTGGTGGCACGTGATGGTCAGCCCGCTGGCCAACGCGTCCGGGCGGGTGGAAAGCGTGCTGGTGATCAGCCGTGACATCACCCAGCAGCACCAAGTCGAACAGGCCTTGCGCGCGCTGGGCGATCTGGCGCCGGTCGATGCGGAGGAGGCGCTGCCGCTGCCGGCCGATGCCGCGGCGCTGGGCCGCCATTGGCAGGCCGAACATTCGCACTTGCTCGGGCAACTGGATATCGCCCTTGCCGCGCAGCGCGTGGCCGAGCGCGCCATGACCCAGGCGCAGAAGGGCGAGGCGATCGGGCAGATGCTCGCCGGCGTGGTACACGACTTCAACAACATGCTGCATACCGCGATGACCTCGGTGAGCATGGTTGCCGACCATCCGCAGCGCTTGCAGCCGGACCAGCAACGGCTACTGGCCATCGCCGGCGAAGCCTTGCAGCACGGCGCCGGCATGACCCGGCGCCTGCTCGGCTTCGCTCGCGCGCACCCGGTCACGCCGATCTGGCTGGACCTGAACGAGTTGGTGACGCGGATGCAGTCGCTGCTGGCGCAGGCGATGGGTGGCGAGATGCGCCTGCAACTGGCGTCCTGCGCGGAGGTGGCGACGACCTATGCCGACCGCAACGCGGTCGAGCAGGCGGTGCTGAACCTGGCGCTGAACGCGCGCGACGCCAGTCGCCCCGGCGATGTGGTGACGATCCGCTGCGGCGCGCTGGAGGTGGCCCCATCGCGCGCGGCGGCGATGCGCCAGCCCGGCCGCTACGTGACCCTGGCGGTCAGCGATGAGGGCGAGGGCATGTCCGACGCGGTCAAGTCGCGGCTGTTCGAGGCGTACTTCACCACCAAGCCCGAGGGCAAGGGCACCGGCCTGGGCCTGGCCCAGGTCTACGGTCTGGTGCGCCAGGCCGGCGGCTTCGTCGACGTGGAATCGGAACTGGGCCGCGGCACCACCATCACCCTGGCGTTTCCGTTCGTGGCGCGGCCGCTCGGCGACGAGGGCGAAGACCCAGGCCTGGGCGCGGTACCGGCCGCGGAGTAACGGCGCTCATCGGCCTGCGCGCGCCGGGAACCGGTCGCGCCGCGAACGCCTCGCGCAGCACCTGCAGCGCCCGTTGCTGGCGCCCGTCCTCCAGCGCCGCGCAGCACGACGGCGACACCTACACCTGAAGATCGCGCAGGCGCGCATCGCACGCTCCGATCATCCCGCGCGCGGTGGCGCGATGCAGGCAGCGATGCGCGCGCCGCGCTGCTTCGGATCGGGCGCACGGCGCGCGCAGGCCTTCGGTATCGGTCCCCCAGGCGGCGACGTTGCCGTTGGCGAACAGCACGGCCAACCGCGACGCTGGAAGCGCGCGCGAACCTGGGCAAGGCGCTCGGTCACCGGCAGCGCCGCGGCGGCCAGCCGCGCGCCTTTGGGCAACAAAACGGCTGATCCGTCCACGATCAGCGCCGCCGGCGGTCCGTGCGGGGGCGCTGGCTGTGCCTGACGGGTCTGTGCGTCGCCGGATGGACTGGCGCCTGCGTCGATCCTGCAGTGCCGGACGGGCTCGCCGGTCGGCGCGACGGCAAAACGCGAGGGAGCACCAGGGCAGGCGGCATCGCTGAACGGATCGGCCAGCGCCCCCGCCGCGCCGCCCGTGGCCGCCTTCGCGAAAGCTTACTATTTAAGGTTTAGAGTGACGGGCGTCTTTGCCCGTCGACAGGAGAGCACGTGGTAGCAGCTGGCGAACACAACGAGGCGCGCATGACCGCGGCGGCAACCGCCGCGCCGGCCACGCGCGCGACTTCCCGATGGCGGCGCTGCGGCGCCGGACGCGATCGGCAGATCGCATGAGCGCGGTCGCCCCCACACCGGCCATGCCCATCGATGCCCCCTTGGATGCCGGCCAGGCGGTGCTGCCGCCCGAAGCGCCGCTGTCCATGCCGCTGCAGTCGTTGCAGGAAGGCAAGCTGCGCAACAAGCGCATGCCCAGCACCCCGGTCGGGATCGGCTGGCGGCGGTTCTACGTGTTTGGCACCACCGCGGCGATGACCGCCTATGCCAGCTGGCTGATCGGCAAGGTATTGGTGATCGGCGGCGTGAGCGTGCTCGAAGCCTGCCTGATGGTACTGTTCATTCCGCTGTTCGCCTGGATCGCACTGTCCTTCGTCAGCGCGCTGGCCGGCTTCTTCACCCTGGTGTTCGGCAAGGGCCGCAAGCTCGGCATTGATCCGGACGCGCCGCTGCCGGTGGTGCGCAACCGCACCGCGCTGCTGATGCCCACCTACAACGAGGATCCGCACCGGCTGATGGCCGGCCTGCAGGCGATCTACGAGTCGGTCGAGGCCACCGGCCAGATCGAACGCTTCGATTTCTTCATCCTCAGCGACACCCCGCGCCCGGCGATCGGCGCGGAGGAAGAGAAGGTGTACGCCGAACTGGTGGAGCGTGTCGGCGCGCAAGGCCGGCTGTTCTACCGGCGTCGCGCCAGCAACGCCGGTCGCAAGGCCGGCAACATCGCCGACTGGGTGCGCCGCTTCGGCGGTGCCTATCCGCAGATGCTGATCCTGGACGCCGACAGCCTGATGACCGGCGACAGCATCGTGCGCCTGGCCGCCGGCATGGAGGCCAACCCCGACGTCGGCCTGATCCAGACCCTGCCGGAAGTGGTCAACGGCAATACCCTGTTCGCGCGCATGCAGCAGTTCGGCGGCCGCGTCTACGGCCCGGTCATCGCCTTCGGCGTGGCCTGGTGGCATGGCTCGGAAAGCAACTACTGGGGCCACAACGCGATGATCCGCACCGAGGCCTTCGCCGCGCAGGCCGGCCTGCCGTCGCTGCCGGGGCGCAAGCCGTTCTGCGGCCACGTGCTCAGCCACGACTTCGTCGAAGCGGCGCTGATGCGCCGCGGCGGCTGGGCCATGCACATGGTGCCGTACCTGCAGGGCAGCTACGAGGAAGGCCCGCCGACCCTGACCGACCTGCTGGTGCGCGACCGCCGCTGGTGCCAGGGCAACCTGCAGCACTCCAAGGTGGTGCGCGCGCGGGGCCTGCACTGGGTCAGCCGCATGCACATGCTGATCGGCATCGGCCATTACTTCACTGCGCCGATGTGGGGCATGCTGATGCTGATCGGCATCGCCATTCCGCTGCAGAACGGCGGTTTCGACCTGGTCGCCTCGGTGATCTCGCCGTTCTCGCCGGCGCGCTATTGGCACCAGCAGGACTCCACGCGGGTGTTCTGGGTGTTCGCGGTGACCATGTTCGTGCTGCTCGCGCCCAAGGTGATGGGTTACTTCGCGATGCTGCTCAAGCCCGGCGAACGCCGCGGTTGCGGCGGCGGGCTGCGCGCCTTCGCCAGCATGCTGCTGGAAACCCTGCTGGCCGCGCTGATGGCGCCGGTGGTGATGTACGTGCAGTCGCGCGGCGTGGCCGAGGTGCTGGCCGGCAAGGACTCGGGCTGGGATGCGCAGCAGCGCGACGACGGCCGGATTTCGTGGTCGGCGCTGTTGCGCAGCTACGGCGGACTGAGCGCGTTCGGCCTGCTGATGGGCGGCATGGCCTATGCCGTGTCGCCGTCGCTGGCGGCGTGGATGGCGCCGGTGGTGATCGGCATGGCGCTGGCGGTGCCGGTGGTGGCGATCAGTTCCTCGCGTGCCGCCGGCCTGTGGCTGCGCAAGCTGCGCATCCTCGCCATCCCCGAGGAATCGCAGCCGCCGGCGGTGCTGCTGCGCGCCGCGGAACTGCGCCGCGAAGCCGCCGCGCGCCGTGCCCAGGCGCAGGCCGAGGGCTGAGGCCGGCATACTATCGCGCCTCATCATCGGGAACCGACATGCTCGAGACAGTGGAACACGAAACCGGCGCCGCGCCGCGCTGGACCGTCCTGTGGCTGCACGGCCTGGGTGCCGACGGCAACGACTTCGCGCCGCTGGTCCCGGAATTGGTGCGGCCGCACTGGCCGGCGCTGCGCTTCGTGTTCCCGCACGCGCCGGTGCGGGCGGTGACGGTCAACAACGGCGTGCGCATGCGCGCCTGGTACGACATCGTCAGCATGGATTTCTCCAACCGCGCCGACAGCGCCGGTGTCGCCGAATCGGTGGCCCAGGTCGAGGAGCTGATCGCGCGCGAGGACGCGCGCGGCGTGCCGGCCGAGCGCCTGCTGCTGGCCGGCTTCTCCCAGGGCGGCGCGATCACCCTGGCGACCGGCCTGCGCCGCGAACGGCCGCTGGCCGGCCTGATCGGCCTGTCCACCTATCTGCCGGAACTGGAGAGCGTCGCTCGCTGGCACGCGCCGGCGGCACTGGCGCAGCCGCTGTTCATGGCCCACGGCCAGGGCGACCCGGTGATCCCGCAGACCTACGCCGAGCGCACCGCGCAGGCCCTGCAGGCCCTGGGCATGCCGGTGCAGTGGCGACGCTATCCGATGGCCCACCAGGTCTGCGCCGAGGAAATCGCCGACCTGGGGGACTGGATGGACGCCTGCTTCGCCGGTCACTGAGGACGGCGGCCGCACGGCGGTGTGGTGCGATGCCCATGGCGGGCGCCCGGAACCGGGGCTAGTATCGGCCGCAGCGCACGCCAGCCGAGCGAGGGAGACCTGGGTGAAGGTGCTGATCGCCGACGACGAACCCCTGGCGCGCGAACGCCTGCGCACGCTGCTGGCTGCGCATGCCGGCGTGGAAGTGGTGGCCGAAGCCGACAACGGCATGGAGGCGCTGCACGCCTGCGCCGCCGCGCGGCCGGACCTGGTGTTGCTGGACATCGCCATGCCCGGCCTCGACGGCCTGGAGGCTGCGCGCCACCTGGCCACGTTCGAGCCACGCCCGGCCGTGGTGTTCTGCACCGCCTACGACGCGCATGCGCTGTCCGCGTTCGAGGCGGCGGCGATCGACTATCTGATGAAGCCGGTGCGCGCCGAGCGCCTGGCCGCGGCCCTGCAGCGCGCCCGCACCTTCATGGCCGGGCGCGGCAGCACCGCCGCCGCGGCCACGCCGGCGCCGCAGCGCCGCACCCACCTGTGCGCGCGCCTGCGCGGCAGCCTGCGGCTGATCCCGGTCGACGACATCCATTACCTGCAGGCCGAAGAGAAGTACGTGGTGGTGCACCACGCCCGCGGCGAGGACCTGATCGAGGAATCGCTGCGCGCGCTGGAGGAGGAGTTCGCCGAGCGCTTCGTGCGCATCCATCGCAACTGCCTGGTCGCGCGCCACGAACTGGTGGAGCTGCGCCGGCTCGGCGAGGGCCAGGTGCAGGCGGTGCTGCGCCATGGCAAGCAGCCGCTGGAGGTCAGCCGGCGCTGCGTGGCGCAGCTGCGCAAGGAGATCCACCAGCGCTGACGCCGGCCGTGCCACACGGCGGCAGCGGCGGACGGCGGCTTTCCGCGATAATGCGCGCATGAAGATCCTGCGCATCGCAACCCGCAAGAGTCCGCTCGCCCTGTGGCAGAGCGAGCATGTCGCCGCCTGCCTGCGCCGCGCGCACCCGCACCTGGACGTGGTGCTGGTGCCGATGAGCACCCGCGGCGACGAAGTCCTGGACCGCTCGCTGGCGGCGATCGGCGGCAAGGGCCTGTTCCTGAAGGAACTGGAGCTGGCGATGCTGCGCGGCGAGGCCGATTGCGCGGTGCATTCGCTCAAGGACGTGCCGATGGAGCTGGACCAGCCGTTCGTGCTGCCGGCGATCCTGCCGCGCGCCGATCCGGCCGATGCGCTGATCTCCAACCTCTACGCCTCGCTGGACGCGCTGCCGCTCGGCGCGCGGGTCGGTACCTCGTCGCTGCGGCGGCAGGCGCAGCTGCGCGCGCGGCGCCCGGACCTGGAACTGCTGGACCTGCGCGGCAACGTCAACACGCGCCTGGCCAAGCTCGACAACGGCGGCTACGACGGCATCGTGCTGGCCTGCGCCGGCCTGCAGCGGCTGGGCCTGGACGGACGCATCACCCAGCGCCTGCAGGCGCCGGATTGGCTGCCGGCGCCCGCGCAGGGTGCGATCGCGGTGGAGTGCCGCGAGGACGCCAGCGCCGCGCTGGCGCTGTTCGCCGCGCTCGACGACGCGCCGACGCGCACCTGCGTGGAGGCCGAGCGGGCGATGAACCGCGCCCTGCACGGCAGTTGCCACGTGCCGGTGGCGGCCTTCGCGCAGTGGCGCGGCGAGGACCTGCTGCTGCAGGGCCTGGTCGGCGGCGTCGCCGACGGGCGCCTGGTGCGCGCCGACCTGCAGCGCAGCGCCCAGGATCCGCAGGCGCTGGGCCAGGCCGTGGCCGAGGCGCTGCTGGGCGCCGGCGCGCGCGAATTGCTGGATGTCGACCTGCCGACCTGAGGGCGTCCACCACCTTGCGCCATCCCCCGTAGGAGCGGCGTCCCCCCCCCGGGGCCGTGCCGGGCCCGCCCCGCGCCGCGGAGGCCCCGCCAACGGCTTCCAC
>JBEVKG010000272.1:0-5392 GCA_040509765.1 Xanthomonas sp. | reverse complement strand
GGCACGGAGGCAGATCGCGCCGGTGTCCGCACTGTGGGAGGGGCTTCAGCCCCGACGCCCTTCACTGCAACGCGTCGGGACCGAAGTCCCTCCCACAAAAGCCCAAGGTGGCCGACCAGCGCCGACATCCGCTGGAACACCGGCGGCGAAGCCATCGTGCGGCGGCATGCAAGACGACCCGTCGGCTTTACGACGCGGCCAGATGCCGCGCCAGTTGCGCGATGTCCTGCGGCGTGGTGCGGCAGCAGCCCCCGATCAGGCGGGCGCCGGCCGCACGCCAGGCGCCGAGGTGGTCGACCAGGGTGCCGGCCTCGGCACGGTCGGCCTGCCAGCATTTGCGATCGGCGTCGTAGCGCTCACCGGCGTTCGGATACACCACCAGCGGCAATCGCGTCAGTGTCGCCAGGTGGCGCAACGCCGCAGTGGCGCGCGACGGGGCGATGCAGTTGACGCCAAGCGCGACCACCTGCGGGTGGCCGTCGAGCAACGCCACCACCTCGCGCAACGGCGTGCCGTCGCTGAGGTGCGCGGCATCGCGCAGGGTGCAGGCCATCCAGGCGACGCCCTGCGGAAACTCCTCCAGCACTTGCAGCAACGCCGCCATTTCCGCCAGCGACGGCTGCGTTTCGCAGGCCAGCAGATCCACGCCGGCCGCGATCAGGGCGGCGATACGCGGGCGGTGGAAATCGCGCATCCGTGCCGGCGCCAGCGCGTAGTCGCCGCGATACTCCGCACCATCGGCGAGGAAGGCGCCATACGGACCGACCGAACCGGCGACCAGCAAGGTTCCCGCCTGCGGATGCCGCGCGAGATGCGCCTGCCGCGCCTGCTGCGCCAGTTCGACGCTGCGCACGATCAAGCGCTGCGCGTGCGCAAGATCGATCCCGCGCGCGGCGAAGCCCTGCGGCGTGGCCTGGTAGCTGGCAGTGATCGCGCACTGCGCACCGGCGGCGAAATAGTCCAGGTGCACCTGGCGGATCAGCTGCGGTTGCTCCAGCAGGATCTTCGCCGACCACAGCGGATCGCGCAGATCGCAGCCGCGCCGTTCCAGTTCGGTGGCCAGCGCGCCGTCGAGCACCAGGCACCGGTCCTCGGCCAGCAGCGCGGCGAGCGGGTTGTGCGGCATGGCGCGGCCTCGCAGCGACGGAACGCGCAGTGTCGCAGACGGCAGCGGCGCGGTCGTGCCGCTGCGCTATGCTCCCCCACTGAACGCCCGATTTCGCTCACTCCGGATCAACGCATGACCTTCACTGCACTGACCCCGATGCTGCGCTGTGCCGACCTGGCGAAGGCGCTGGCGTTCTACACCGAAACGCTGGCGTTTCGCCTCGACGGCGGTGCGGTGGCGACGGGCTGGGTGTCGCTGCGGCACGGCCCGCTGGCACTGATGTTGGCCGCGCAACCCACAGAAGCCGATGCCACCCTTGCCGGCGTCGCCTGCTCGCTGTACTTCCGCACCGACGAGGTCGATGCATGGTGGCAGCGGCTGCAGTCGCATGGGCGCATCGTCTATCCGTTGGAAGACTTCGCCTACGGCATGCGCGAGTTCGCGATCCGCGATCCGGACGGACATCTGCTGCAGTTCGGCCAGGCGCTGTGCCGATGAGTCTGACCCTGGACGGCCTCCACCACGTGGCGATCATCGCCTCCGACTACGCGCGCTCCAAGGACTTCTATTGCCGCCTGCTGGGCCTGCCAGTGATCGCCGAGGTGTACCGCGACGCGCGCGACTCCTGGAAGCTGGACCTGGCCCTGCCCGACGGCAGCCAGCTCGAACTGTTCTCCTTCCCCGCGCCGCCGCCGCGGCCCAGCCGCCCGGAAGCCTGCGGCCTGCGCCACCTGGCATTGCGCGTGCGCGACCTGGATGCGGCCGTCGCGCACCTGCAGGCGCACGGCGTGGCGGTCGAGCCAATCCGCGTGGACGACTACACCGGCCGCCGCTTCACCTTCTTCGCCGACCCCGACGACCTGCCGCTGGAGCTGTACGAAGGCGGCTGAACGCCTGCCGCCGGTCACGCTGAACCGCATGCCGCAGTGCGGATTCCCAGCACCATACGCTTGGGTATACAGTCGGATCAGGCCGGCATCGCGCCGGCCGCACCGGACATCCCTCGGGAGGGGAACATGCGCACGACCTTCAAGACCCTGATGCTGGCCCTGCCGCTGAGCACAGCGGCATTCATGGCGCACGCCGCCGACACCTCGCCGGTGGGCCGCTGGCAGACCATCGACGACGAAACCGGCAAGCCCAAGTCGATCGTGCAGATCGAACAGGCCGCCAACGGCACGCTGAGCGGCAAGGTGGTCGAGATCCTGCAATCCAACCACGGCCCCAACCCGATGTGCGACAAGTGCGACGGCGAGCGCAAGGGCAAGCCGATCAAGGGCATGACCATCCTGTGGGGCCTCAAGCCCGACGGCACCGCGGTGTGGGACGGCGGTTCGGTGCTGGACCCGGCCAAGGGCAAGACCTACAAGGCCAAGGTCACCCTCACCGACGGCGGCAAGAAGCTGCAGATGCGCGGCTACATCGGCATCGAGGCGCTGGGCCGCACGCAGACCTGGATCAGGGAGTAGAAGCCGGGAATCGGGAGTGGAGAATCGGGAGTTGTAAACGCGGCATCTGTCGGCCTGACACCGCCCCACTCTGACAAGGCGGCTGCAAAGGCGCCTTTTCGTAGACCATCAGATCGCCGGCCGTTGCTCTTGCGATTCCCCATTCCCAATTCCCCACTCCCGGCTCCATGCATTAGACACCGGGAATCGGGAGTGGAGAATCGGGAGGTGTAAAAGCGGCATCTGTCGGCCTGACACCGCCCCACTCTGGCAAGGCGGCTGCAAAGGCGCCTTTTTCGTAGACCATCAGGTCGCCGGCCGTTGCTCTTGCGATTCCCCATTCCCGAGTCCCCACTCCCGGCTCCATGCAATAATCCCCGGCCCCCAGCATCGCCGGCCGCCATGACCACCGCTCTCGTCACCACCGCCCTGCCCTATGCCAACGGACCGCTGCATCTGGGGCATCTGGTCGGCTACATCCAGGCCGACATCTGGGTGCGCGCGCGGCGGCTGCGCGGCGACCGCACCTGGTTCGTGTGCGCCGACGACACCCACGGCACGCCGATCATGCTGGCCGCGGAGAAGGCCGGGGTCACCCCGGAGAGCTTCATCGCCGCCATCCAGGCCAGCCACGAGCGCGATTTCGCCGCGTTCGGCGTGGCCTTCGACCACTACGACTCGACCAACTCGGACGCCAACCGTGCGCTGACCGAAGCGTTCTACGCCAAGCTCGACGCCGGCGGCCACATCGCGCGGCGTTCGGTGGCGCAGTTCTACGACCCGGCCAAGGGCATGTTCCTGCCCGACCGCTACATCAAGGGCATCTGCCCGAACTGCGGCAGCGCCGACCAGTACGGCGACAACTGCGAGGTCTGCGGCGCCACCTATGCGCCGACCGAACTGAAGGAGCCCAAGTCGGTGATCTCCGGCGCCACGCCGGAGCTGCGCGATTCGGAGCACATCTTCTTCGAGGTCGGCCGTTTCGACGGCTTCCTGCGGCAGTGGCTGGCCGGCGACGTCGCCCTGCCCGGGGTCAAGGCCAAGCTGATGGAATGGCTGGATAGCGAGGGCGGGCTGCGCGCCTGGGACATCTCCCGCGACGCGCCGTACTTCGGCTTCCAGATCCCCGGCCAGCCGGGCAAGTACTTCTACGTGTGGCTGGACGCGCCGATCGGCTACCTGAGCAGCTTCCAGACCCTGTGCGCGCGCCTGGGCGAAGCGTTCGCGCCGCACCTGGCCGCCGGCACCGCCACCGAGCTGCACCACTTCATCGGCAAGGACATCGTCAACTTCCATGGCCTGTTCTGGCCGGCGGTGCTGCACGGCACCGGCCATCGCGCGCCGACCCGTCTGCACGTCAACGGCTACCTGACCGTCGACGGCGCCAAGATGTCCAAGTCGCGCGGCACCTTCGTCATGGCCCGCACCTACCTGGACGTGGGCCTGGAGCCGGAGGCGCTGCGCTACTACTTCGCGGCCAAGTCCTCCGGCGGCGTCGACGATCTCGACCTGAACCTGGGCGACTTCGTGGCGCGGGTCAATGCCGACCTGGTCGGCAAGTTCGTCAACCTGGCCAGCCGCTGCGCCGGCTTCATCGACAAGCGCTTCGACGGCACGCTCGCCGACGCGCTGCCGGACCCGGCGCAGTACGCGCGCTTCGTCGCCGCCCTGGCGCCGATCCGCGAGGCTTACGAGCGCAACGACCCGGCCAGCGCGATCCGCCAGACCATGGCCCTGGCCGACGAGGCCAACAAGTACATCGACGAACACAAGCCCTGGGTGCTGGCCAAGCAGGACGGCGCCGAAGCGCAACTGCAGGCGGTGTGCACGCAGGGCCTGAACCTGTTCCGGGTGCTGGCCGCCGCGCTCAAGCCGGTGCTGCCGCGCACCTGCGCCGAGGCCGAGGCGTTCCTGTCGGCGCCGCTCGGCGCCTGGGAAGACCTCGACGCCCCGCTGCTGGCGCACGTGATCCAGCCCTACGCCCCCCTGTTCACCCGTATCGACCCCAAGTTGCTCGACGCCATGACCGACGCCTCCAAGGACACCCTCGCCCCCGCCGCCGCGGCCCCTGCCAAGCAGGAGGCGAAGGCAGCGACGCCCCCCCAATCCCCGGCCGCCGCTCCCGGCGTCATCGGCATCGACGACTTCGCCAAGCTCGACCTGCGCATCGGCAAGGTGCTGGCCTGCGAGTTCGTCGAAGGCTCGGACAAGCTGCTGCGCTTCGAACTGGACGCCGGCGAGCTGGGCAAGCGGCAGATCTTCTCCGGCATCCGCGGCAGCTACGGCGAGCCGGACAAGTTGGTCGGCCGCAACGTGGTATTCATCGCCAACCTGGCCCCGCGCAAGATGCGCTTCGGCCTGAGCGAAGGCATGATCCTGTCGGCCGGCTTCGACGGCGGCGCCCTGGCCCTGCTCGACGCCGACGGCGGCGCGCAGCCGGGCATGCCGGTGCGGTAACGCTGGGAAAGGCGAATAGGGAGTCGGGAATCGCAGCGCGGCCAGCCCGCCGCCAGGCCCGCTTTTGCGATTCCCGTTTCTCCATTCCCCATTCCCATGGACTTGGCCCTTTTCGACTTCGACCACACGGTCACCACCGCCGATACCTATTCGGGGTTCCTGCGTCGTGTGGCCACGCCGGCGCAGCAGGCGCAGGCGCGCTTGACGGTCGGCCCCTGGCTGGCCGGCTATCGGCTGGGCCTGGTGTCGGCAGCGGCATTGCGCACGCGGGTCACCCGGCTGGTGTTCGCTGGACGCGACGCAGACGAGATCGCCCGCCAGGCCGAACACTACGCGCAGGAGGCAACCCGTTCACCGAGCTCGACGCGCTCGGCCGCTT
>JBEVKG010000271.1:0-11399 GCA_040509765.1 Xanthomonas sp. | reverse complement strand
CGTGCGCGAGTTCGGCATGACCGCCATCGCCAACGGCCTGGCGCTGCATGGCGGCTTCATTCCGTTCGACGCCACCTTCCTGGTGTTCAGCGACTACGCGCGCAACGGCGTGCGCATGAGCGCGCTGATCCCGGCGCACGCGATCCACGTCTACACCCACGACTCGATCGGGCTGGGCGAGGACGGCCCGACCCATCAGCCGGTGGAGCATCTGGCCTCGCTGCGCTACATCCCCAACAACGACGTGTGGCGCCCCTGCGACACGGTCGAGTCGGCGGTGAGCTGGAAGGCCGCGATCACCCGCCAGGATGGCCCGAGCTGTCTGGTGTTCAGCCGCCAGAACCTGCCGTTCCAGGCTCGCACTGAGGCGCAGATCAAGCAGATCGAGCGCGGCGGCTACGTGCTGGCCGATGCCGAGGGCGGCGCGCCCGACGTGATCCTGATCGGCACCGGCTCGGAAGTCGGCCTGGCGGTGGAGGCCAAGCAGGCGCTGGATGCCGCGGGCCTGAAGACCCGCGTGGTGTCGATGCCGTGCACCGACGTGTTCGATCGCCAGGATGCCGCCTACCGCGAGTCGGTGCTGCCGTCGGCGGTGCGCAAGCGCGTGGCCGTGGAAGCGGGCGTCACCGCCTTCTGGCGCGCCTACGTGGGCCTGGACGGCGCCGTGGTCGGCATCGACACGTTCGGCGCCTCGGCGCCGGCGGACCAGTTGTACAAGTACTTCAAGATCACCGCCGAGCACGTGGTGGCGGCGGCGAAGGCGCTGTAAGCCGATCCGGCGATGGAAGACGAAAAGGGCCGGCGCATGCCGGCCTTTTTCTTGCCTGTGCGGACGCGTCGCATGAGGGGAAAACGGATCTGGTAGGAGCGGCTTCAGCCGCGACCGCTCCCGGAAAAGGGGACAAGAGCCGCTCCCGCGACCACGCAATCGGCACGATGCGCGTCGACGATGTCGTCAACCGCGCTTGCGCGGCTTGCTGCGCGGCGTCGAAGGCTTGCCAGCGGCGCTGCCGGATTTCTGTGGCGTCGCCAGTGCGCCCGCCTCCTGCAGTTGCTGCAACAAGGACAGTGCGTCGACGTAGGACAGGAAGTGCTGCAGGTAGCCGGGCGAAAGCGTGCGCATCAGCGCCAATGCGCGATGCACCAGCACGCCGGAGTTGAGCGGGCCGGCGTCGGCGGGTGCCGGTTGCAGCGATTGCCGCAATTGGCTGCGGCTGCGCAGTTCTGTCCACAGCCGGCGCGCGTCTTCGACCGCGGGCAACTGTGGTGCGGCGAGGCGCGCTGCGGCGCTTGCTGCCGGAGAGTGCGACGGCGCAGCGGCGTCCGCATCGATTGCACTGGTCGCCTCGGACGTATCGGTGTCGGGATCCACATGGGCGCCGCCGTGGGTGTCCTGGCCGTTGTGGGCCGTGGTTGCCGCAGTCGCAGGCCGGTACTGCGCCAGCAGGGCGGCGAGCGGACTCGGCTGGGCCGAGCGCACCGCGGCGTCGGCAGTGGAATCGCCGGCGTCCTGTGGCGCCGCCGCCAGCGCCGCCGCGTAGGCGTCGAGCAGGGCGGACAGCTTCCGCTCCAGCAGTTCCCGCGCCTTGCCCTGCTGCGCCTCGGTGCGGCGCGCCAGCGCTTCGAGGAAGCGGAAGCGCAGCGGGTCCAGCCGCTCGGCGTGCTGTGCGCGCCAGGCGGCGAGACGGTCGGCGGCGGCGATCCGCTCAGCGCGCATGCGGGGGGGCGGCGCTCTGGCGCATGCGCGGCAGCGGCGCCATCTCCACGCGGCGGTTGCTGGCGCGTCCGGCCTCGTCCACGTTCGGCGCCACCGGCTGCTGCGCGCCGAAGGCGGCGGCGAAGACCGCATCGGCCGGCACCCCTGCCTCGATCAGCGCGCGGGTCACGGTCAGCGCGCGCTCGGCCGACAGTTCCCAGTTGTCGGCGAACTGGCGGTTGCTCTCGCGCACCTGGCGGTCGTCGGTGAAGCCGCTGACCATCAGGATCTCGTTGCGTGCCTTGAGGTAGCCGGCCAGCGGCGCGGCCAGGCTCTTCAGCAGGTCGCGGCCCTCCGGCTGCAACTGGTCGGAGTTCAGCGCGAACAGCACGTTGCCGCGGATGCCGATGCGGCCGTCGACCAGGGTCACCCGGCCGGCCGCCAGCGGCGCCGCCAGCGCCTGTTCCAGGGTCTTGCGCTGCTGCGCTTCGAGCTGGCGCTGGCGCATCTCGGCATCCAGCTTGTTCGACAGCTGCAACTGCACGCCGATCACCCCGATCAGGATCAGCACGAACGCGCCGAGCAGCACCGACATCAGGTCGCCGAACACCGCCCACACCGGCGCGCCGGTGTCGACCTCCAGTTCCAGCTCGTCGCTCATGCCGCGTCGGCCTGGTCGGGCGCCTGGCGTGCGGCGAGCTGGCGCAGTTCCTCGGTGATCTGCTGCTGCGAGAGCATGCTCAGGTCGATTACCTCACGCGCCTGCGCCACGTAGTAGGCCAGCTGTTCGTCGCTGCGCGCCAGCGACTTGTCCAGCGCCTGTTCGATGCCTTGCAGGCGTTCCAGCAACGCCATGTTCGATTCGCCGAACGCCTGCACCGCGCCGGAGAACGCGTCGCCGAGGCTGGCCACTTCGGTGGCACCGGCGGCGACCTGCGCGGCGGCGTCGCCGAGCTTGCCGGTCTCGGCTTCGATGTGATCGGTGAAGCGGCTGCCGACGCGCTCCAGCAGGTCGGCCGAGGTCGCGACCAGGGCGTCCACGGCGCTGCGCTGTTCGGTGGAGGCATGGTTGACCGCCTCCAGCAGGGTCTGCAGCGTGGCCAGCAGGCGGTTGCGCTCGTCGAGCATGGCGGTGTCGCGGACCATGCTGTCGGAGAGCTTCTGGCGCAGTTCCGCGACCACGTCGGCCGCGGCCTTCGGCGCTTCCGAGGCGACCTGCACCAGCCGTTCGATCTCGACGATGGTGTCGCGCGCCTGTGCCTGGCTCTGTTCCGACATCGCCGCGGCGGTGTCCTGCAAGGTGCTGCAGATCTCCTGCTGGCGTTGCGCGATGCGCTCGCCATGGTGCTCCCATTGCCCGCCGAGGGTCGCGGCCATGCTGGCGAAGCTGTCGGTCCAGGCCTGCAGGCGCGCCTGGTCGCGCGCCTCCAGCGCCTCCTGCAGGTCCGCATGGGCCTGCTGCAGCGTCTCGGCGAGCGCGGCGGCGCGCTGTTCCAGGCTGGCCGCGGCGGTGTCCAGGGCCTGCGCGTTGCGCGTGGCGAGCGCCGCGTTGACCTCGCGTTGCTGCGCCAGCGCCGCGCTCCAGGCCTGCTGTACGGCTTCGGCAGTGGCGTCCAGGCGGGTGGCCACGGTCTCCAGCGCCTGTGCATTGCGCGTGGCGAGGGCGTCGTTGACCGCGCGCTGCTGTGCCAGCGCCGCGTTCCAGGCCTGCTGCGCAACCTCGGCGGTGGCATCCAGACGGGTCGCCACGGTGTCCAGCGCCTGTGCGTTGCGCGCGACCAGGGCCGCGTTGGCGTCGCGCTGCTGCTCCAGTGCGGCGTTCCAGGCTTGCTGCGCGGCGTCGGCAGTGGCGTCCAGGCGGAGCGTTACCGTGTCCAGTGCCTGCGCATGGCGCGTGGCGAGCCCGTCGTTGCTCTCGCGCTGTTGCGTCAGGGCCTCGGCCCAGGCCTGCCTGGCGTCGTCGCTGGCGGTCTGCAGGCGCATCGCGGTCGCCTCCACGAGCTGGGTAGCGCGTTGTTCCAGGCCGTCACCGGCGCGTTGCAGCGCGCTGCCAAGTTCCTGCAGCAGCGCGGCGTTGGTGCGTTGCTGCTCGGCCAGCGCGTGGTCCCAGCGCTGCGTGGCCTGCTCGGCGGCCTGTGCGAAGCCGCTGGCCAGGCCATCCAGTTGCCGCTGCACCGCCTGGCCGACCGTGTCCTGCAGCGCGGCGGTCTCGCGCGCCACGCCGTCGAGCGTGCGCTGCACCACCGGTTCCAGCGCATCGCCGAACGCGCGCGCGTGCGCGGCCACGCCGGCCTGCAGGGCGTGTTCGACTGCCCCGGCCAGGCGCGTGTAGGCGGCCTCGGTGCGGCTGTGGAAGGCGTCCTGGCTGCTGGCCAGGCGTTCGCCGCTGACCGCGCTGTGCTGTTCCAGCGCTGCCATCATGGTCTGCATGCGCTCGATCAGGCCGGGCATCAGCGTGGCCTGGGTCTGCAGCAGCTTGAAGGCCTCGTTGCGCTGGTAGGCCAGCGAATGCGTGCGCAGTGCGGTCGCCGCCTGCAGATCCAGCTGCTGCACCGCCTGCAGGCGCTCGCGCCGGCACAGCGCGGCGAGCAGGCCGAGCATCGCCGAGGTAGCCACGCCGGCGATGGAGGTACCGAAGGCGAAGCCCAGGCCCTTCAGTGGTGCCGCCAGCGAGGCGCGGATGGCGTGCAGGTCGGTGGCGCTGTCCAGCGCCAGGCCGGTGCCGCGCAGGGTGGCCATCATGCCCAGGAAGGTGCCGAGCATGCCCAGCAGGACCAGCAGGCCGACCAGGTACGGGGTCAGCGCCGGCACCGGCAGCGCCGCACGCTCGCCTTCGATGCGCAGGCGCACCGCGTTGCGCAGGCTGGGGTGCAGCCGTTGCAGCCAACCGCCCAGATCGCTGCGCGCGGCCTCGGTGTCGCTCAGCGCGGTGTGCAGCGTCGCGGTGGCCTGGCGGTAGCGGTACAGCTCGGCGATGCCGGCCAGGTAGCAGAGGCCGATCAGCGCGGCGAAGCCGGCGCCCAGTGGATTGGAGCCGAGATAGCCGGCGCCGATCCAGCAGACCACGGCGAGGCCGGCGAGGAACAGGGCGGAATGGAACAGGGTCTTGGGCATGGGGATCGGGTCAACGGCTGCGAAGCGCGGCGAGCAGCGCTTCGATGGGATGGAAGCGGACGTCCAGTTCGGCGCGCAGGACGCTGTGCAGGTCCTGGCGGAACAGGTCCAGCCAGGCCGTGTCGGCAGGCGCTGGCGGAACGTCGGTGAGGGACGGATCGGGGGCGGGCGCCGCAGCGGCGCGCAGGCGCTGGAAATGCGCTTCCAGCAGGTTGGGCACCGTCGCCAGCAGGGTCTGCTCGCGCGGGCTGAGGGTCAGTTCCATGACCGCGTCGACCTCGGCCAGCCGCGCCATGTCCGGCGAGCGCGGGGCGAGGGCGTCGCGCAGCAGGCCGCGCAGGCGCCCGGTGGCGGTGAGCATCGCGCGCTGTAGCGCCAGGTAGCGCTGGCGGAACGGCGCGTAGTCGATGGGGGCGTCGGGGTCGTGCTGGCGCTTGCCCACGGGCTTGCCGGTCTCCTTGGCGATGTCCAGCGCGATGCCCTCTTCCAGCGCGGCGCGCACGCGGCCGCATTCGGCCTCCAGCGCCGACGGTTCCGGCACTTCGGGCGCGTCTTCGGCAGGCTCGGGCAGTTTGCCGTCCAGCGCCCGCGACACCGCCACCGCGCGGTTCCAGTCGATCCATTGGCCGAGCCGGTCGGCCAGCGCGGGGCTGGACGCGGGCATCGGCGCATCGCTCAGGCGCGCCAGCAGGCGAATGAAGGCCGGGCCCGGGACGGGCGCCCGTGGAGGGGCTTTCGCCATGTGTGTGGTCAAAAACCCGCAATTTTACACGCGAATGACATCCCCCGCCGGGTCGCGGCCGCCGTCGGCTGGAAACCCTGGCGTGGCGGGCGTCGCGCGGTCCTGGCGGCGTCCGGGCGGTACTGGCCGGACGCCGCCGGCGGGGGCGGCGCGCGCGCATGGGCGGCCGCAGGACCGGGCGCCGTCCCAGGCCTGCGCACCGGTCCCTGGCTGCGTCCAGGGACCGGTGCGTTCCCCATGGCCTCCGGCGCGGCGCGCCGGGGACCGCTGCGGCGTCAGTAGGTGTAGCTCAGCGTGAGCATGTACACGCGCCCGGTTTCCACGTAGGCGCCATCGGCCCCGGGGTCGTAGGCCATGTAGCGCGTGGACTTGCCCTGGGTCTCGTAGAACGTGGCCGAGTTCAGCAGGTTCTTGGCGGCGATGCCGACGTCGATGCCGTGCGGCAGATGGTAGGTGGCGGTGAAGTCCAACGACTTGACCGGTTGCAGGTAGTAGTTGAGCCGGTCGCTGGTCAGGCCGAGCAGTTGCAGGCCGGTGTAGTTGTAGGTCAGGTCGGCGCGCAGGCGGCTGTCGTCGTAGAACAGGTCCAGGTTGTAGATGCGCTCTGGCGCACGCGGCAGCCAGGTCTTTTCGGGTTGGTCGGCGCGCTTGCTGTCGGCGGAGCTGTGCTGCAGGGTCAGGTTGGCGGCGATGCCGAGATTGCCCCACGCCCCCGGCAGGTCCTGCAGGCGCTTGCTGCCGGCCAGCTCCACGCCGTACAGCTTGGCGGTGCCGCCGTTCTGCGGCATGGTCACCGGCACGCCGTCCTCGAACGTGGTGCCGGTCGGGACCAGGCCGCCGAGCGTGCTGTCGTTGCTGGTCGCCGACTGCGAGGTGTAGATGAAGCCGGTGATGCGCTTGTAGTAGGTCGAGGCGCTGAGCACGCCGCCGTTGCGGTCGTAGAACTCCGCCGACAGGTCGGCGTTGTCGGCCTTGCTGGGCTGCAGGTCGGGATTGGGTCTGGAGATGCCGATGACCTTCTGGGTGGGGTCGACGGTGTACACCGTCTCGCCCGAGATCAGCCCGAACGCCGGGCGGCTGAAGCTGCGCCGCAGCGACGCGCGGTAGACGGTCAGGTCGTCCGGGCGGTAGTTGAGGCTGATGCCCGGCAACACCTCGCCGTAGCTGCGGCCGCTGCCGACGAAGCGGCCGTTGATGCCGTCGCCGTTCGACTGCCAGGCGTCGGCCGCGTAGCGGGTCAGTTCGTAGCGCACCCCGGGCAGCACGGTCACTGCGCCGACATGCAGCGTGGCCATCGCGTAACCGGCATAGATCGCCTCGGTGCTGGAGGTGGTGTTGGCGTTGTAGTCGTTGGCGGTATAGACGCCGGCGCCATTGGGATCGTTGGCGTACTTGTACGGCACCGCCTGCGCGCGCACCCAGTCGCGATCGAGGATCTTGAACGGGCCGGCGTAGTGACCATCGAAGGCGGCGTAGGTGAGGCGGCCGGGGAGCGCGCTCAGCGGCGGGCCGCCGGCGTTGGGGAACACGTAGTTGCTGCCGCCGAAGTAGGGGCCGTTGTAGATGAAGTTGCCGTCCTTGTGGAAGAACGGGTGATCGTAGGAGCCGCGATCGGCGTGGTCGAGCGACAGGCCGGTCTTGACCTCGTCGAGGACGTCGCCGTCCACGCGGTAGCTGATGTCGGCATGCGCGCTGGCGCGGTTGTCGTGGCTGCCGGCATCGTGGCCCTGGGTCTTCCAGAACAGCGCCGAATCCAGGCTGTAGAAGAAGTTCTTCAGGGCGGGGGAACTGGGGCCGATGCCCGGATAGGTCGGGTCGCTGAGATCGAACGCAAAACTGCCCGGGGTGAAGCCGTACAGGCTTGCCGCGACGTAGTCCGGGCGGCTGCGCGTGCCGCGTCCGAACGAGCCGCCGTAGTCGAAGCGCAGGCGGTCCAGCGTGGTCTGCCCGCCCAACTGCAGCGTGGCCAGGGTTTCCTTGATGTCGTGGGTATTGAAGTAGCCGCCACGCACCGCGGTCGGCTGGTTGTTGACGGTTTCCAGGCGTGCGCTGGACTGGTCCTGCTGGCCGGTGACGGCGTAGCTGCCGTAGATGGCACGGGCGAACAAGGTGCTGTGCTCGCCCTGCCAATCGAAGGCGAGGTTGCCGCCGTAGCGCTCGATCTGGCTGGTGTAGACGCTGTACTTGTAGCGGGCGCTGAGCAGCGGGCCGACATCGCGCAGATCCACTGCCTTGGCCTGCGCCGGGTCCGCCGGGAAGTAGGCGCTGTTGGGCGCAGGTGCCTGCGCCATGTTGTTGTTCTTGCCGTAGTAGGCCGATGCATAGACGCCGAACGCGTGGTCGTCGCCGAACTTCCAGGCGAGCTCCTGCTGCAGCGTGCCGCCGGTGTGCTTGCCGCCGAGGTCGGAAGCGAGCGCGTTGAACTGGCCTTGCGCCGTGGTCTTGCCGTAGAAGTCGCCATCGAAATCGAACGCGCTGGGCGTGCGCATGTCGATCGCGCCGCCGATCGCGTCGCCCGGCAGGTCCGGGGTCGGCGACTTGGAGACCTTGACCGACTGGATGCCGAACGGCGCCAGCATGTTCAGCGAGATCGCGCGCGTGGACGAGTCGGTCTCGGGCATGCCGAAGCCGTTGAGGCGGTAACTGTTGTAGCTGGCATCCAGGCCGCGGATGCTGACGTAGGCGTTCTCGCCGGTGGTGGCCTGGCCCAGGTGCATGTCGCTGTAGGCCGACAGGCCGGGCAGGTGCGCGACCACGTCGGCGATGCCGGCCGAGGGAATCGCATCGATCTGCTGCTTGCTCATCACGCTGTTGACGCCGTTGGACAGGCGCTGTTCGTCCAGCGAGCCCGGGGCGGTGGCCTGCGCGGCCTGCACGTTGACCGAATCCAGGGTGGTGGTGCGCGCGCTGGCGTCGGTGGCGTCGCTGGCGTGGGCGGCTGGCGAGAGCGCAAGCGCGAGGGCGATGGCACAGCACAAGGGACGGGGGCGATGGGACGGGGACATGGGGGCGACTCGTTGGGGGAAACAGCGGTTGCGATCCGAGGTCCGGACACGCCGATGCCGGCGCGCGGATCGCCCAGGCCTTCCATTGCGTTCGTGTGGGGCGCGGCCGCAGCGCGGCGGCGCGGCCTTTGGCGATCAGTGGCGCAGGTCGACGCCGTGGCAGTCGGCCTGCGGACGTTGCGGATTGCAGCGAGCGACGGCGTCGCCGGGGAAGCGCACCACGTAGCCGGAGGCGGCCGGTTCGTGGTCGGGAAAGTCGGTGCTGAGCAGTTGCGCGCCGCTGGCGAGCATGGCGTCACGTCGCGCGGTATCGGCGTGGGCGGCTTCCTTGAGATCGGCATCGGTGCGCGTGCGCACCAGGTAGCCGGCCTTCACCAGCGTCGCGATCTCCTCGGCGCTGCCATCGTTGCGCTCGATGAAGGCGGCATCGTCGGTGCCGGGATCGGCGTTGGTGAAGCACACGCGGCCGCGCAAGGCCGGATGGCCGGCGAGGTAGGCCGGGCCGACGGCACGTTGGTCGAGCAGGAACACCACCTTGCCGCGCGCGGCCGACAGCGCCGGCCAGCCATGCGCGAGCACGGCGGCGTTGAGCGTGGCGGCGCTGCCGCGCACCTGGTCCGGGCTGATGTACTCGTTCGCGGCGAACACCGAGCGCAGCGCCGCGTCCAGCGCATCCAGCGCCTTGCCGTCGAACGGCTCCGGCTGCACCGTCGGAAACGCCGCCGGCACCGACGATTGCTTGGTTTCCAGGAGGATGAAGATCGGCAGATGTCCGGGGTGCTGTTGCGACCACGCGCGCACCTCGCGCAGGCAGGCCAGCAGCGGCTGGCAGGTGCTGCGCTGGTCGAGGTCCTGGATGTGCATGACCTTGAAACCCGGTTGCTGCATGACCCCCGGCGCGGCGATCGGCGGCGCCGGCGGCAGCCCGGCCTTGGCGAGCTGATCGATCATCGCCGGATGCGCGTAGCGCCCGCCCTTGGCGTCGGCGTAGATGTCCAGCTCGATCTGGCGCACGCCGTCGTCCAGTTGCCGCGTCAACGGTGGGTGCCGGTAGTCCAGCAAGGCGAACGTCGCCGGGTCCAGGCGCTTCCACAGCGCCGCTTCGCTGGGCGCGAAGCCGGCGTGGTAGCTGTTGTGGCTGCCGATGTACTGCAGATCGTTGAGCCTGGGTGCGGCGACCGCGGCCAACGGCAACAGCGCCAGCACCGTCAGCAGCATGCGCAGCGCGGTGCGCCGGGAGCGCGACGACGGCATCGGGGCAGAACCTTGGGAACGCATCAGGACCACGCTTGGTAACGATATCTCGACACCATTGCAGGTGGAGTTGACGCGCTTCCTGCCAGCAGGTTGCCGAATCGTGTCATCGCTGCCGACGTGCGCAGACTGTGCGCTGCGTCGTGGTCGCGCACGACCCAGGTCGCCTTCTCGTGCCAATGGCCGCGATCGGCCTGCGCCTGCGTGTTGCCGTGTCAGGCGCGCCGGCGCTTCACGGCGGCGTGCGCGTGCGCTGCAGGGCGAACGCCAACAACGCCGCCTCCAGGCGTTCGCCGACGCTGCGCGGTGCGTCCAGCCCCATGCGCTGCATGCAGGCCGCATCCGCTGCGGGACGCGCCAGCACCGCGCTGGCCACCGTCTTCAGCTTGGCGCCGGTGCCGGCAGTGTGTCGCTGCAGCCAGGACAGGGCGCGCAGCAGGCGTTGCTCGACCTCGGTGAAATCGCTGCCCAGCGGGTAATCGGGCAGGGTGCCGTCGCGGCGGAACGGCGCCAACGCGTCGCACACCCGCTCGGCGCGGTTGCGCTGCCAGTGCGTCGGCGCCGCGAAGTCGGCGGCCAGCTTGCCGTTGTCCTTCGCCGTTTCCAGCAATCCCGGTTGCGCCTGCACATCGGCGATCCCGGCCATCGCCGCGATGCAGTCCTCGTCGGTCAGGCCGCGCAGGTCGGCGATGCCGTATTCGTTGACGTAGAGGTCGCGCAGGTGCCGCGGGATGGTGGTGTGGCCGTAGTTCCAGCGCACGTTGGACTGCGCTGCGCCGGCATCGCTGCGGACGGCGCGGAACATCAGCACGCTGCGTGCGTCGTCCAGCGCGTGCGCCATGGCCACGAAGTTGTACTGGCCGCCGACGCCGGACACCACGCGGCCGTCGTCCAGCGCATCGGACACCGCCGCGCCGAGCGCGGTGGCCATCATGCAGGAGTTGAAGAAGCGCGCCTCGCGCCGCTGCAGCCGGCGCAGTGCCTCGCCGCCGTAGAGCTGGTTGATCTCGCTGATGCGGCGCATGCCGATCGCCGCGCGCGCCGCCGGGTCCATGTCGCGCAACCAGGCGTAGAACTCCGGCGAGCCCAGGTAGAACGCACCCTGCAGGTATTCGCCCTCGCGCTCCAGGCGCTGCATGTCCTGCGCATCGGCGCTGCCGTCGGCCACGCGCTGCAACAGCGGCGCGTCGTCGAGCACCTTGCGCCGGATCACCCCGCATTGGACCAGTTGCCGGAAGCCCTCGTTGAGCATCTCGCTGCAGCCGAACAGGCCCACCGCGAACGGGTCCAGCCCGCCGCATTCGCGCACCGCCGGGTGTTGCTCAATGGTCGGATCCAGCGCCGCCAGCACCTGCCGGTAGCGCGCGTTGTCGGTATGCCGCAGCACCAGCGCGTGGCACAGCGCATCGGCCAGGGTGCCGATGCCGATCTGCAGGGTGCCGCCGTCGCGCACCAGGGTGCTGGCGTACAGGCCGATGGCGTAATCGGCATCGCTGACCGGTTGCCGCGGCAGCCCGAACAGCGCGGGGTAGGGCGGCGGCGGGGTGATCACCAGGTCGAAGAAGCTCACATCCACCGTCGCCGAGCC
>JBEVKG010000270.1:0-4827 GCA_040509765.1 Xanthomonas sp. | reverse complement strand
GGCAGCTCGCTGCGCACGCGGGCGCGGCGCATCTGGGTGTGCTGCACCTCGACCTTCTCCAGCCGCTTCTGCAACTGCTCCACCCGCTTCTGCAGCAGGCGGCGGTCGGTTTCCAGCTGGGTTTCGCCGGGGCCGCGCAGGCCGATCGAGCCGCCGCGCTGGCGCTCCAGGTGGGTCCAGCCGCGCACCAGCCGCGTGGCCATGTGCCGCAACTGGGCCAGTTCGACCTGCAGCTTGCCTTCGTGGCTGCGTGCGCGCTGGGCGAAGATGTCCAGGATCAGCCCGGTGCGGTCGATCACCCGCCGCTCCAGGTACTTCTCCAGGTTGCGCTCCTGGCCCGGGCTGAGCGCGTGGTTGACCAGGATCAGATCGGCACCGCTGGCGTCGGCGGCGGCCTTGACCTCCTCCAGCTTGCCGCTGCCGATCAGCGTCGCCGGACTCGGCTTGTCGATGCGCGCGGTCACGGTGACGGCGATGCTGGCGCCGGCCGAGCGCGCCAGGTCGGCGAACTCCTCCAGCACATCGTCTTCCAATGGGCCGCCCGCGTAGGGCTGGATCAGCAGTGCGTGTTCGCCGCGGCGGGACCGATCAAACACCCGCGGCTCCGCTCTTGGTCACCGAACTACTCGACTTCATCATCACCCGCAGTGCCACCTTCGTTCTGCTGCACATAGCCACCGCCCGGCCCCACGCGCACGTTGCGCGCCGGCACCACGGTGGAAATGGCGTGTTTGTAGACCATCTGGCTGACGGTATTGCGCAGCAGGACCACGAACTGATCGAACGACTCGATCGTGCCCTGCAGCTTGATGCCGTTGACCAGATAGACCGAGACAGGGACCCGTTCGCGACGCAGCGCGTTGAGGAACGGATCCTGCAAGGATTGCCCCTTGGACATGCTTTACTCCCAAATTATTGTTTTTATTGTCCGGGACGGCACTGCAGCTCCCCTGCCGTGGTCCGGAACGTCGATGTTACACAACCGCGGGCGCCAGCACAGCGCGGCCGGCCACCCGATCAGCCGAGGAAGTCGTCCAGGGCCGCCTGCAGGCGGCCGGCGTCGCGCGCGGGGTCGAACCAGCGCGCGTCCTGCTCGCCGCGCAGCCAGGTGAGCTGGCGCTTGGCCAGCTGCCGGGTGGCGGCGATGGCGCGGGCACGGAAGTCGGCCGCATCGCCGGCGCCGTCCAGGTACTCCCAGGCCTGGCGATAGCCGACCGCGCGCACCGCCGGCAGCGCCAGCGGCTGCGCCACCGCCAGCATCCCGGGCAGCGCGCGCAAGGCGCGCACTTCGTCGAGGAAGCCCTGCTCCAGCATCGCGTCGAAGCGGGCCTCGATGCGCCAATGCAGCACGGCGCGCTCGGCCGGCGCCAGCACCAGCTTCAGCACCCGCAGCGGCAGCCGCGGCGGACCCGGCTGCGCCTGCCAGACGCTGATCGGCCGGCCGCTGAGCCAGTACACCTCGAGCGCGCGCTGGATGCGCTGCGCGTCGCCGGGGCCGATCCGCTGCGCGGCCACTGGATCGATCCGCTGCAGTTGCGCGTGCAGCGCCGCCCAGCCTTCGGCCTGCGCCTGCGCGGCCAGCGCCGCACGCAACTGCGGGTCGGCCGCCGGCATCGGTGCCAGCCCCTCCAGCAGCGCCTGGAAGTACAGGCCGGTGCCACCGGCCAGGATCGGCAGGCGGCCGCGGGCGACGATCGCCTCCAGCGTGGCGCGCGCGTCGGCGGCGAACTCGGCCGCCGAATAGGCCTGCCAGGGATCGCGCAGGTCCAGCAGGTGGTGCGGCACCCGCGCACGCTCGGCCGCATCCGGCTTGGCCGCGCCGATGTCCAGGCCACGGTAGACCAGCGCCGAATCGACGCTGACGATCTCGCCACCGCAGCGTTCGGCCAGGGCGATCGCCGCGGCGGTCTTGCCCGAAGCGGTCGGGCCCATCAGCGCGATCGCGCGCGGGCGCCGGTCGGCCGCCATCAGTCCTCGTCCGGCCAGCGGATCGTCGCCGTGGCGGACGCCGTCGTGGCGCGCGGCATCGGCACCGCCTGCAGCGCCTGCCAGACCTTCAGCGCGTCGACGGTCGCGGCGACGTCGTGCACGCGCAGCAGCGCAGCGCCGCGTTGCGCGGCCAGCAGATGCGCGGCGACCGAGCCGGCCACCCGCTGTTCCGGCGCTTCGCGCCCGGTCAGCTCGCCGATGCTGCGCTTGCGCGACAGGCCGGCCAGCACCGGCACGCCCAGTTCGACCAGGCGCGCCAACTGCGCCAGCAACTGCAGATTGTCGGCGGTGCTCTTGCCGAATCCGAAGCCCGGATCGACCAGCAGGCGTCGCTTGTCGATGCCGGCCATCTCCGCAGCGAAGATGCGCTCGGCCAGGAACCGGTGCACCTCGCCGACCACGTCATCGTAGCCGGGCGCGCTGCCGGCGGCATAGGCGTCGGCGGGCATGTGCATCAGCACCACCGGCACCCCGAGTTCCGCGGCGGCATCCAGCGCGCCGGGCTGACGCAGGGCCTGCACGTCGTTGATCATGCCGGCGCCGGCGGCGACCGCGGCGCGCATCACCTCCGGCTTGAAGGTGTCCACGCTCAGCGGCAGCGCGGTCTGCGCGGCCAGCCGCTCGATCACCGGAATCACCCGCCGCAGTTCCTCCTCCACCGGCACCGGGGTCGCGCCCGGACGGGTCGATTCGCCGCCGATGTCCAGCAGGTCGGCGCCCTCCCCGGCCAGGCGCAGGCCATGCGCCACCGCCGCGTCCACGCTGGCGTGCGCGCCACCGTCGGAGAACGAGTCCGGGGTGACGTTGACGATGCCCATCACCCGCGGGCGATCGAGCAGGAGCCGGTGGGCGCCGCATTGCAGGCTGGGCGAGGTGTCGAACATCGGCAAGTCTCCTGATGGTGGCCGCGGCAGCGGCGGGACGGCGCCCGGGAGCGCCATGCGGCATCTGCCACGCGCGGATGGCGGCGGCCGCGCGCGGCATTCCCGCGGACATCGCATCGACGCGGCACCATGCGGCCAGCGAATCGCCATTGTCGCCCACGCGCGCGCATGCGGCGAGTCGGCTGGGGCGATCCAATGGGCATCGCACCGCCGCCAGCAAAAAAGCCAGGGATCGCTCCCTGGCTTTTCGGCGCTTTAGCGGCTGTCCCCGCGCTTACACCTGCTCGGCAGGCCCGGCGATCGGCGGCAGCGGCCGCGAATTGCCCTTGTCGTTGCCGCCGCCCTTGCCGGACTTGTTCCAGCCCATCGGCGGCGGCGGATCGCGGCCTTCCATGATCGCGTCGATCTGCGGCGCGTCGATGGTCTCGTACTGCAGCAGCAACTGCGACATGGTGTGCAGCTTGTCCAGATTCTCGGTGAGGATCTGGGTGGTCTTCGCATAGGCCTTGTCGAGGATCGAGCGCACCACTTCATCGATGCGCCGCGCGGTGTCGTCGGAGACGCTCTTGTGCTGGGTCACCGAACGGCCCAGGAACACCTCGTCGTCCTCTTCGCCGTAGGCGATCGGCCCCAGCTCGTCGGACAGACCCCACTTGGTGACCATGTTGCGCGCCATCTTGGTCGCGCGCTCGATGTCGTTGGAAGCGCCGGTGGTGACCTTGTCGGTGCCGAAGATCAGTTCCTCGGCGACGCGGCCGCCGTACAGCGAGCACAGCTGCGACTCGATCGCCACGCGGTTCATCGAGTACTTGTCGCCCTCGGGCAGGTACATGGTCACGCCCAGGGCGCGGCCGCGCGGAATGATCGTGACCTTATAGACCGGGTCGTGCTCGGGCACCATGCGGCCGACGATGGCGTGGCCGGCCTCGTGGTAGGCGGTGAGGGTCTTCTCGTCCTCGCTCATCGCCATCGAGCGGCGCTCGGCGCCCATCAGGATCTTGTCGCGGGCACGGTCGAAGTGCTCCATGCGCACTTCCTTACCGGACTCGCGCGCGGCGAACAGGGCCGCCTCGTTGCACAGGTTGGCCAGGTCGGCACCGGAGAAGCCCGGCGTGCCGCGCGCGATCACCATCGGCTCGATGTCATCGGCCAGCGGCAGCTTGCGCATGTGCACCTTGAGGATCTGCTCGCGGCCGCGCACGTCCGGCAGGCCCACCACGACCTGGCGGTCGAACCGGCCCGGGCGCAGCAGCGCCGGATCCAGCACGTCCGGACGGTTGGTCGCGGCGATCACGATCACGCCCTCGCCGCCCTCGAAGCCGTCCATCTCCACCAGCAACTGGTTGAGGGTCTGCTCGCGCTCGTCGTGACCGCCGCCCAGGCCGGCGCCGCGGTGACGGCCGACCGCATCGATTTCGTCGATGAAGATGATGCACGGCGCGTGCTTCTTGGCCTGCTCGAACATGTCGCGCACGCGGCTGGCGCCGACGCCGACGAACATTTCCACGAAGTCCGAACCGGAGATGCTGAAGAACGGCACCTTGGCCTCGCCGGCGATGGCCTTGGCCAGCAGGGTCTTGCCGGTGCCGGGCGGGCCGACCATCAGCACGCCGCGCGGAATCTTGCCGCCGAGCTTGGTGAACTTGGTCGGATCGCGCAGGAAGTCGACCAGTTCGCCAACTTCTTCCTTGGCCTCGTCGCAGCCGGCGACGTCGGCGAAGGTGATCTTGATCTGGTCCTCGCCCTGCAGCTTGGCGCGCGACTTGCCGAAGCTCATCGCGCCCTTGGCACCGCCGCCACCGCCCTGCATCTGGCGCATGATGAACAGCCAGAAGCCGATGATCAGGATGACCGGCAGGAAGTTCAGCACCAGCGACCAGAAGCCCGGGCCGTTGGCCGGCTTCTGCCGGGTCATCTCCACGTTCTTGCTGTACAGCACGTCGACCAGCTTGTC
>JBEVKG010000269.1:0-9972 GCA_040509765.1 Xanthomonas sp. | reverse complement strand
CCACGGCCGCGGGCGCCGCCGCGGCGCGCCTGCCGGCGCCGGCAGGCGCGCCGCGGCGGCGCCCGCGGCCGTGGCACCGGCCGGCACCACGCTGCGGCCCAGGGCCACGGGCGAAGGTTCGCTGGCGCAGGGTCCGGCACGCACGGTCGTCTACATCCATGGCATCGGCAACAAGCCGCCGGCCGAGGTGTTGCGTTGCCAGTGGGACCGCGCCCTGTTCGGCCGCGCGATGGGCGAGCGCACGCGCATGGCCTACTGGGTCAACCGCGAACGCTATCCGTTGCCGGAGCCTGGAGACTGTCAGGATCAGGACCGCGGCCCGGTGCTGAACCAGGCCGAGCAGCGCGTGCTCAGCGCGCTCGGCGTGACCCCGCAACTGGCCGATCTGCGCCAGCTCGCCGACACGCTGGCCACCAGCGATGCCGAGCGCGCGCGGCTGCAGCAACTGCTGGACGAGGTGGAGGCGGCGGCACCGGCTGCGGTGGCCGCCGACGTGCATGCGCAAGGCCTGGTCGACGTGCTCAACCGCACGCTGCTCAAGCTGATCTCCGCGGCGCTGCTGCAGGACGTGCACGACTTCTTCTTCGTGCCGGCGCGCCGCACGCAGATGCGCGAGAGCCTGCTGCAGCGCATCCGCGCCGGCGGCGGTCCGTTCGTGGTGATCGCGCACAGCCAGGGCTCGCTGATCGCCTACGACGTGCTGCGCGAGTTGCAGCCGCAGGACTGCGAGGTGTCGTTGCTGCTCACGCTCGGCTCGCCGCTGGGGTTGCCGGTGGTGCGCAGCATGTTCAAGGAGTGGACCGGCACGCCGAAGCTGCCGTTTCCGCCGTGCGTGGCGCGCTGGGTCAACGTCGCCGAGCGGCGCGACCCGGTGGCCCTGGACGACGATCTCAGCGACGACATCGCCGATGCCGGTGGGCGCTTCCAGAACATCGCCGGGTCGAAGATCAACCCGGATTGGCAGCACAACCCGCATTCGGCCGCCGGTTACCTGTCCATCCCCGACGTGCGGGCCGAGGTGCGGCGCGCGGTGGGGGTGAGCTTCGATCAGCCGATCGCGCATCCGGTGCTGATCAAGGACCTGTCCGACCAGTTGGAGGCGCGCGCGCCGGAGTATCGCCACGAGGTGCTGATCGAACTGGAGCGGTTGTCCGATGCCGGCGATCCGGCGCGGCGCAAGCACGAACTGATCGCCGCGGTGCGCGCGCTCACCCAGGCCTCCACCGGCCTGCAGGGCGAGGCGCTGGATGCGCAGATCGAACTGGAGGACACCATGCAGCGCTACGTCTCGGCGCGGCTGACCCGGTTCGAGATCGAGAGCCTGCGCGAGCGCTATCGCGACCTCAACCTCAAGCGTTTGTGGCGCGACGCGGGCAAGCGTGCGCTGATCTACCAGTCGCGCAGCACGATCCAGGTGGACGCGGCGCAGGTGGCCTATCGCGCGCTGGGTGCCGGCATCGGCTGGGCGGTGCTGGACAGCGGCATCGCCGCGGCGCATCCGCACTTCCACGCCGCCGGGCAGCCGCCGACGGTGCTTGCGCAATGGGACTGCACCCGGCGCGGGCGCCCGCGCGCGCTGCGCCCGGGCGAGGCCGGCTTCGACGCACTCGATGGCAACGGCCACGGCACCCACGTGGCCGGCATCATCGCCGGGCAATGCCAGGCGCCGCTGCCGGGCGTGCCGACCGCGGCGCCGCTGCAGTTCACCGGCATGGCGCCGCTGGCGCGGCTGTACGGGCTGAAGGTGCTGGACGACGACGGCAACGGCCGCGACTCCTGGATCATCAAGGGCGTGCAGCAGGTGGCCGAGCTCAACGAGCGCGCTGGCGAACTGGTGGTGCACGGGGTCAACCTGAGCCTGGGCGGCTACTTCGATGCCGAAAGCTATGGCTGCAGTTTCACCCCGCTGTGCAACGAATTGCGCCGGCTCTGGCGGCAGGGCGTGGTGGTGGTGGTCGCGGCCGGCAACGACGGCCTGGCCTGGCTGATGCAGAGCGATGGCGAGGCCTATCCGCTGAACCTGGACCTGAGCATCGGCGACCCGGCCAATCTGGAGGAATCGCTGGCGGTGGGTTCGGTGCACAAGAGCAGCCCGCACAGCTACGGCATTTCGTATTTCTCCTCGCGCGGCCCGACGGCCGATGGTCGCTACAAGCCCGACTTGGTTGCGCCCGGCGAGAAGATCCTGTCGGCGCACCATGGCTATGCGGTCGAGGACCCAGGCACCTGGATGGTGGAGATGAGCGGCACCAGCATGTCCGCGGCGCACGTGTCCGGACTGATCGCCGCCTTCCTGTCGGTGCGCCGCGAGTTCATCGGCGCCCCGGACCGCGTGAAGCAACTGGTGCTGGCGCAGTGCCTGGACCTGCAGCGCGATCGCTACATGCAGGGCAGCGGGCTGCCGAGCTTGATGCGGATGCTTGGTGGGACGTGAGGGGAGCCGGGATTGGGGAATCGGGAATCGGGAGTGGGGAATCGCGACGGCGGCTCCCTTGGCGGCACGGACTGCCTTGTGGGAGCGGCTTCAGCCGCGACGCGGTGAGGCCGGGATTGGGGATTGGCGATTTGGGATTCGCCACGGCAACTCCGATGGGGCACCGCCTTTCATGTAGGAGTCTGCTGTCACCGGGATGGATGACTGCCTTCGGGATGAAGGCAGGAAGGGCTTGCGTGCGTTCTGCAAATGGCGCGGCGTAACTACGCCGTCCGCATGTGGCGATCCCGGCTTCACTGCGTCGCGGCTGAAGCCGCTCCTACAAGGGCATTGACGCGCTCGGCCGTTCTCGCGGGTGCCGAATTGCGGCGTCGCTGCGCCGCGCTTGCGGCTGATCTGGTGCGCCGGGAAGCTGCGCTTGCGACTCCCCAACCCCTAATCCCTAATCCCGGCCTCATCGCGTCGCGGCTGAAGCCGCTCCTACAAGAGCATTGATGCGCTCTGCCGTTCTCGCGGGTGCCGAATTGTGGCGTCGCTGCGCCGCGCTTGCGGCTGAACTGGTGCACCGGGAAGCTGCGCTTGCGACTCCCCCATCCCCAATCCCGGCCTCACCGCGTCGCGGCTGAAGCCGCTCCTACAGAAAAGGGGAGGTGGGCAGGAAAGGCGAGGCGGGGAGGAGTTCCGCCGTTGCGAATCCCCACTCCCGACTTCCCGGCTTTTCAGCAGCCGAACGGCTGATCATCCCCGCCCCTCAGGCATTCTTGTTGTGCCGGCGCATGATCCGCTGCTTGTCGCGGGCCCAGTCGCGGTCCTTGGCCGCGTTGCGCTTGTCGTGGTCCTGTTTGCCCTTGGCCAGCGCGATCTCGAGCTTGATCTTGTTCTTGCTCCAGTACATCGCGGTGGGCACCAGGGTGTAGCCGTCGCGCTCGACGCGGCCGATCAGCTTGTCGATCTCGTTCCGGTGCAGCAGCAGCTTGCGCGTGCGCCGGTCGTCGGCCACCACATGGGTGGACGCCTGGATCAACGGGGTGATCTGCGCGCCGAACAGGAACAGCTCGCCCTGGCGCACGAAGGCGTAGCTCTCGCCGATGTTGGCGCGACCGGCGCGGATCGACTTCACCTCCCAGCCCTGCAGGGCCAGGCCGGCCTCGTAGCGGTCCTCCAGGTGGTATTCGTGGCGCGCGCGCTTGTTCAGGGCGATGGTCTTGTTGGCCGTCGCGCCGTTTGCTTTATCCTTGGCGGGTTTCTTGCTCATCTTGCTATTGTCTCCGATTCGGGGCCTCCCGAACGTCTTGGTCTCACTTCCCGTCCCGAATGCCTATCATCCGCCGCAGCGCACTGGTCGAACACGCCGCAACGCGCATGTTCGATCTGGTCAACGACGTCGCCGCCTATCCGCGCCGGTTCGCCTGGTGCGATGCGGCTCATATCCTCGAGCAGAGCGACCGCTTCCTGGTGGCGCGTCTGGATCTGGGGCTGGGTTCGTTCCGCACCTGGTTCACCACCGAAAACAGCCTGGAGCGCCCGGATCGCATCGATATGCAGCTGCGCGACGGCCCGTTCAAGCGCCTGCAGGGGCAGTGGACCTTCCAGGGCTTCAACGCGCACGCCAGCAAGGTCAGCCTGATGCTCGACTTCGAACCCGCCTCGCGGCTGCTGGGGCCGGCGCTGGCGCTGGGTTTCCAGAGCCTGGCCGACCGCATGGTCAACGACTTCGTGCGCGTGGCCGACCGGGAACAGGCCTAGCCGCGATGCAGGTCGAGGTGGTGCTGGCCTGGCCGGAGCGCTTCGTGTCGCAGCGGCTGGAGCTGCCGGAGGGGGCCACGGTCGCCGATGCGCTGGCCGCTGCCGCGTTGCCCGAGGCGACGCCGGGCATGCCGTGCGCGGTCTATGGCGAAGTCGCCGCACCGACGCGGCTGCTGCAGGACGGCGATCGGGTGGAACTGCTCAGGCCGTTGCTGATCGACCCCAAGGACGCCAGGCGGCGCCGCGCCAAGCCGCGCTGAGCGGCAGGGGGCGACGCAGCCGCCGGCTCACTCGCCGCGGCGCTGCTTCTTCTTGTCCTTGGCCAGGTTGCGGCCGAACTGGCGCACGCTGTTCTTGGCCAGCTCTTCGTCCTGATCCGGGAAGTAATCGCCTTCCCAGCGGGTGACCATGTCGTTGTCGAAGAACACTACGAAGTTCTTGATCTCGGTATGGCCCAGGCGATCGACACGCTCGGTGGAGGTGTAGTCCCAGCGCTGCGCGTGGAACGGATCCGGGATCGAGGGGCTGCCCAGCAGCGCGCTGACCTGCTGCTTGCTCTGTCCGACCTTGAGCTGGTCCACGGCCGACGGCTTGATCAGATTGCCCTGGTAGATGGGCTGCTTGTAAATGATGCCGCAGCCAGCGGTGGACAGGGCAACAGCGGCGACCAGCAGGAGATTGCGCATCGGGGACAGGGCTGAATGAAATCGCGTCGATGATACACTCCCGACGACCGCCGCGACCCATTTCCAGGCAGCTGGCGATAAACCAGCTATGAACGGAGACGCCATGGAATCCCACGATCTGCGCAAAGTCGGCCTGAAGGTCACGCACCCCCGGATGCGCATCCTCGAGCTGCTGGAGCAGAAATCGGCGCGCCACCACATGACCGCCGAGGAGATCTATCGGCAGCTCCTGGACCACGGCGACGAGATCGGCCTGGCCACGGTGTACCGGGTGCTGACCCAGTTCGAGGCGGCCGGGCTGGTGCTCAAGCACAACTTCGAGGGCGGCCAGGCGGTGTACGAACTGGACCGCGGCGGCCACCACGACCACATGGTGGACGTGGACACCGGCAAGATCATCGAGTTCGAAAGCGCGGAAATCGAGGAACTGCAGCGCAAGATCGCCGCCGATCACGGCTACGAGCTGGAGGAGCACTCCCTGGTGCTGTATGTGCGCAGCAAGCGGCCGAGCGGCAAGAAAGGCTGAGTTCTCCGCTGCCGGGTGACCCCGGTCAGCGTCTGGGTCCCTCCCTGTGCGCCAGATGCGCTAGGGCTTCGCCACGTCCCCTCACCCCAACCCTTCTCCCGGTGGGAGAGGGGCTGCTGCGTCTCCCTTCTCCCACCGGGAGAAGGTGCCCCGCGGGGGCGGATGAGGGTCGGGGTGGCGCCGCGTGGATCACGTCAGCGGGTCGCTCCGCGCCGAACCCTCACCCCAACCCCTCTCCCGGTGGGAGAGGGGCTTTTGATGCTTTCAGTGACCTGCGGCGCCTGGGCAGGGACGCACGGCCAGGCGCTGGCAGCGCTGCCCGATCGCCAGCCGCTCAGCCCGCGCTGAGCAGCAGCCGCTTGGCGGCGGCGCGGGCTTCCTTGCTGACCTCGACCCCGCCCAGCATCCGCGCCAGTTCTTCCTCGCGCTGGCGCGGCGCCAGCAGTTCCACCGAGCTCTGGGTCATGCCCTCGACCGGGGCCTTGCTGACCCGGTAGTGGGCGTGGCCCTGCGCTGCGACCTGCGGAAGGTGGGTCACGCACAGCACCTGGCGCTGCTCGCCGAGCGCGCGCAGTTTCTTGCCGACGATGTCGGCGACCGCGCCGCCGATGCCCGAGTCCACTTCGTCGAAGACCATGGTCGGGACCGCGTCCAGGCCCAATGCGGCGACTTCGATCGCCAGCGAGATGCGCGACAGTTCGCCGCCGGAGGCGACCTTGCGCAGCGCGCGCGGCGGCTGCCCGGCATTGGCCGCGACCAGGAACTCGACCCGCTCGGCGCCGGCCGGGTCCGGCCGTTCGCTCTCGTGCGGTTCGAGCTGGATCAGGAAGCGGCCGCCGCCCATGCCCAGTTCGCCGATCAGGGCGGTGGTGTCGTGCGACAGCGCCTGCGCGCCGCGGTCGCGGGTGGCGGTCAGTGCGGCCGCGGCGTCGCGCCAGGCCTGGGTGGCCTGGGCGATCTCGGCATCGAGCACGTCGAGCCGCTCGCCGGCACCGCGCAGGCTCTCCACTTCGGCGAGCAGGGCGTCGCGGTGGTCGGCCAGCGTGTCCACCCCGACCCGGTGCTTGCGCGCCAGGTCGTGCAGGCGGCCGAGCTTGCGTTCCATCTCCTCGAACTGTGCCGGATCGGCGTCGAGATCGTCGCGGACCCGGTCGATCAGCGCCAGCGCTTCCTCCAGCTGGATGCCGGCGCTGTCGATCAGCGCCTGCACCTCGGCCAGGCGCGGGTCGTACTCGCCGACCTTGCCGAGTTCGTGGCGGGTCTGCTGCAACAGGTCCAGCACCGCCGGCGCCTCGTCGCCGTTGAGCCGCTGCGCCGCGCCCTCGCAGGCGCCGATCAGCGCGGCAGCGTGGGCCTGGCGGCGATGGTTGGCATCCAGGGCGGCGATCGCCGCCGGATCCAGGTCCTCGCGCTGCAGCTCGGCCAACTGGTGCTGCAGGAAGCCGATGCGGTCGGAGACGTCGCCCTGCGCCAGCAGGGTCTCGCGCTCGCTCAGCAGGCCCTGCCAGCGGGTGGCGGCGGCGCGCACCGCGGCGCGCTCGGCGTCGTTGCGGGCGTAGGCGTCGAGCAGGCCGAGCTGGCTGCCGCGCGAGAGCAGGGCCTGGTGTTCGTGCTGGCCATGGATCTCGACCAGGTGGCCGGCCAGCTCGGCCAGTTGCGACAGGGTCACCGGGCGCCCGTTGATCCAGGCACGCGAGCCGCCGTCGGCGCGGATCACCCGGCGCAACTGGCAGTGTTCCTCGTCGTCGAGCTCGTTCTCGCGCAGCCAGGCGCGGGCCTGGGCGGGGGCGACGAACTCGGCCGACAGTTCGGCGCGGTCGGCGCCGTGGCGGACCACGCCGCTGTCGGCGCGCAGCCCGGACAGGAAGCCGAGCGCGTCCACCATCAGCGACTTGCCGGCGCCGGTTTCCCCGGACACCACGGTCATGCCTGGGCCGAATTCCAGTTCGGTGCCGCGTACGACGGCGAAATCCTTGATCGAGAGATGTCTGAGCATGGGGTCTGCATCCAGGGCCGCGCAACGCTAGCATGCGCGGGTAGGTGGGCCAATGACTTGCCAAGCCGGCGTGCAGACATTATCTAAGGACCAGTCTCACGGGTTGATTCCATGCGCGCTTCCCCGGTTCATTCCAGCCTCGATCCGCGTGCCCGGCAGCTGCTGCGCACGTTGATCTCGCGCTATATCCGCGACGGCGAGCCGGTCGGCTCGCAGACCCTGGCCCGCCATGCCGGGCTGGACGTGAGCCCGGCGACGATCCGCAACATCCTCGCCGACCTGGAGGACGCCGGCCTGCTCAGCTCGCCGCACACCTCGGCCGGGCGCGTGCCCACCGCCACCGGCTACCGGGTGTTCGTCGACAGCCTGGTGCAGATGCGCCCGCCGGCCGAAGGCGAGGTGGCGCGGCTGCGCGCGGAGATGGCCAACGCCGCCGGCACCCAGGCGCTGCTGGGCAGCGCCTCGGAACTGCTGTCGGCCATGACCCACTTCGTCGGCGTGGTCAGCGCGCCCAAGCGCGAGCAGTTCGCGTTCCGGCACATCGACTTCGTGCCGCTGGACGCGCGGCGGGTGCTGGCGATCCTGGTGTTCGCCGACAACGAGGTGCAGAACCGGGTCATCGAGCCGCGCAAGGCCTACGAGCCGGCGGAGCTGGAACGGGTGGCCAATTATCTGAACCGGCATTTCGCCGGACGCGCGCTGGCCGACATCCGCGCCAGCCTGCTGCGCGACCTGCGCCATGCGCGCGACGAGATGGAGCAATTGCTGGCGCACAGCGTCGAGCTGGCCGAGCAGGCGCTGGCCCCGGCCGGCGACGACATGGTGCTGGCCGGGCAGACCAAGCTGATGGGCGTGCAGGACCTGTCGGACCTGGAGCGGCTGCGCGAACTGTTCGAGGTCTTCGCGAGCAAGCGCGAGATCCTGCAACTGCTCGAACGCACCATCCGCGCGCCTGGCGTGCGCATCTTCATCGGCGAGGAAACCGGCATGGTGCCGCTGGAGAGCGTGTCGCTGGTGACCGCGCCGTACATGGCCGGCGGCCAGGTGCTGGGCGTGCTCGGGGTGATCGGCCCCAAGCGCATGGACTACGACCGGGTCATTCCCCTGGTCCAGACCGCCGCCGACGTCCTCGGCGCCCGCCTGGACCCGTCCCCGCCCGGCGACCGCTGAGCCAGTGCCCAGCCCGTTTCGCGCGCTCCGCCAGCCGGCCATCCGGCCGCGCCACTCCCCAATCCGGCCTCCCCAGTCCCGGATTCACTTGAATCCGGGCCAGGCGCCCACATAGGTGGTCCGGTAAGGCGGGACGCACCCCGCCAGGGACCCGGACATGACGCAAGAACACCCCGAATTCGATTCCGAACACCTGACCGAGGCACAGCAGCCCTCGACCGATCCGCTGCAGGCGGAAGTGGAGACGCTGCGCAGCGAACTGGCCCTGGTCAAGGCCGACGCCCTGCGCGAGCGGGCCGACCTGGAGAACCAGCGCAAGCGCATCGCCCGCGACGTGGAGCAGGCGCGCAAGTTCGCCAACGAGCGCCTGCTCGGCGACCTGTTGCCGGTGTTCGACAGTCTGGATGCGGGGCTGACCGCCGCCGGCACCGAGCCCAGCCCGCTGCGCGACGGCCTGGAACTGACCTACAAGCAGCTGCTCAAGGTCGCCGCCGACAACGGCCTGACCCTGCTCGACCCGACCGGCGAGCCGTTCAACCCGGAGCATCACCAGGCGATCAGCCAGGCCGAGGCCGAAGGCGTCGCCCCGGGGCACGTCATCCAGGTGTTCCAGAAGGGCTACCTGCTCAACGACCGCCTGCTGCGGCCCGCGCTGGTGGTGGTGGCCAAGCACGACTGAGCGGGGCCGGCCGTCCGCGCCTGAATCCGGCGCGGCGGCAGTGGAACGCTAATTTGCGGCGATGGCTTGAATGACCTGCAGCCATCCCTATATCCGAACCAGATCCCGGCACTGGCCGGCTACACGACCTTTCAGGAGTCATTGCAATGGGCAAGATCATCGGCATCGACCTGGGCACGACCAACTCGTGCGTGGCGATCATGGACGGCGGCAAGGCCCGCGTCATCGAGAATTCCGAGGGTGACCGCACCACGCCTTCGATCGTCGCCTACACCAAGGACGGCGAAGTGCTGGTGGGCGCCTCGGCCAAGCGCCAGGCCGTCACCAACCCCAAGAACACCTTCTACGCGGTCAAGCGCCTGATCGGCCGCAAGTTCACCGACGCCGAAGTGCAGAAGGACATCGGCCTGGTGCCGTACGGCATCGTCCAGCACGACAACGGCGATGCCTGGGTGCAGACCAGCGATGCCAAGAAGATGGCGCCGCAGGAAATCTCCGCGCGCGTGCTGGAAAAGATGAAGAAGACGGCCGAAGCCTTCCTGGGCGAGACCGTCACGGAGGCGGTGATCACCGTGCCGGCCTACTTCAACGATTCGCAGCGCCAGGCCACCAAGGACGCGGGCAAGATCGCGGGCCTGGAGGTCAAGCGCATCATCAACGAGCCGACCGCGGCCGCGCTTGCCTATGGCCTCGACAAGGCAGGCGGTGACCGCAAGGTTGCCGTGTACGACCTGG
>JBEVKG010000268.1:0-16704 GCA_040509765.1 Xanthomonas sp. | reverse complement strand
ATCCTAGGTTTCGCGCTGCATGCGGCGCGAAACCGCGTGGCGTCCCTCCCCTCTGCCCACGGAGCCTGAGACATGCCGCGCCATTGCTACCTGCTGGACCTGCACGACGACCCGGCGCTGATCGCCGAGTACGAACGCTGGCACCGTCCCGACACCGTCTGGCCGGAGATCGTCGCTTCGCTGCGCGCCGCCGGCATCCGCGAACTGGACATCCATCGCTGCGGCGACCGCCTGGTGATGCTGATGGAGGTGGACGAGGAATACTCGCCCGCGGCCAAGGCCGCCGCCGACGCCGCCGACCCGCGGGTGCACGCATGGGAAGCGCTGATGTGGCGCTTCCAGAAACCGCTGCCCGGCTCGGCGCCCGGTGAGAAATGGCGCGAGGCGCTACAGATCTTCTCGCTGCAGGCGGCGCTGGCGGAGCAGGGGCGAACGCAGGCGCACGACTGAGCGATGGCGTCCCTGCCCTGCCGAACCACCCTGTAGGAGCGGCTTCAGCCGCGACAGGGCGTTATCGGCGAAGCGTCGCGGCTGAAGCCGCTCCTACAAGGACTTGCGGCAAGTGGGCTGGTGCACGCTGGGAAGGACGTCGGTCCCGACTGCGTCCGGTGCCGTTGTATCCATCGCTGCGTTCGTCGCGGCTGAAGCCGCTCCTGCAGGGACTTGCGACAAGCGGGCCGCGTGCACGGTGGGAGGGACTTCAGTCCCGACTGCTGCCGAAGCCGGTACGTTCACAGGTTCATGCGTCGCGACTGAAGTCGCTCCCACAAGAAGCGATCCAGGATCGCTAGCGCTGCCGGTGCAGGAGCGGCTTCAGCCGCGACAGGCGAACCGCAACCGGTGCGCCTCCTTCAGCGGAAGCGCACCAACGCCACCAGGATCAGGCACCCTGCGCCGCCAGGTCCGCACTCCAGAACGGGCCATCCGGATACAGGAATTCGCTGACCGAGGTGGCATGCATCTCGGCCGAGAAGCCCGGCGCGGTCGGCGCCAGATAGCGGCCGTGCGCGATCCGCACCGGATCGACGAAGTGCTGGTGCAGGTGGTCGACGAACTCGATCGCGCGGTCTTCCATCTTGCCGGTGATGGCCACGAAATCGGCCATCGCCAGGTGCTGCACCAGTTCGCACAGACCGACGCCACCGGCATGCGGGAACACGCGCACGCCGAACTTGGCCGCCAGCAGCAGGATCGCCAGGTTCTCGTTGACCCCGCCCACGCGCGCGGCGTCGATCTGGATCAGGTCCACCGCGCCGGCCTGCAGCAACTGCTTGAACACCACCCGGTTCTGGGTGTGCTCGCCGGTGGACACCGGCACCGGGGCGATGCCGCGGCGGATCGCGGCGTGGCCGAGCACGTCGTCGGGACTGGTCGGCTCCTCGATCCAGGCGATGTCGAACTCGGCCAGTTGGCGCATCCAGGCGATCGCCGGGCCCACGTCCCAGCGCTGGTTGGCGTCCACCGCCATGGCGATGTCCGGGCCGATCGCCGCGCGCGCCAGGCGGCAGCGGCGGATGTCGTCCTCCACGTTGGCGCCGACCTTGAGCTTGATCGTGCGGAAGCCGTCGGCCACCGCTTCCTTGGCCAGGCGCACCAGCTTCTCGTCGGAATAGCCGAGCCAGCCGGGCGAAGTGGTGTAGGCCGGATAGCCCCGGTCGAGCAGCGTCTGGATGCGCTCGGCGCGCAGCGGTTCGGCCTCGCGCAACATGGCCAGCGCCTCGTCCGGGGTCAGTGCGTCGCTGAGGTAGCGGAAGTCGATCGCGGCCACCAGCTGTTCCGGCGACAACTCGGCGATGAAGCGCCACAGTGGCTTGCCGGCGCGGCGCGCGGCCATGTCCCAGGCGGCATTGACCACGGCGCCGATGGCCATGTGCCTCACGCCCTTTTCCGGGCCCAGCCAGCGCAGTTGCGAGTCGTCGGTGAGGCTGCGCGCGAAACCGCCCAGGTCGCCGATCACCGTCTCCACGTCGCGGCCGACCACATGGTGCGCCAGCGCCGCCACCGCCGCGCTCTGCACGTCGTTGCCGCGGCCGATGGTGAACGCCAGGCCGTAGCCGGCGAGGCCGTCGTCGGCATCCGTGCGCAGGCGCAGATAGGCGGCCGAGTAGTCCGGATCCGGGTTCATCGCATCGGAACCGTCGAGTTCGCGCGAGGTGGGAAAACGGACGTCGAAGGTCTCGAGCGCGACGATTTTGCTCATGGGGATCCTGGTCGTTGAAACGGTAAGAGGAACAGCCGAAAAAACACGATGGAGCAGCCCCTCTCCCGCCGGGAGAGGGGTTGGGGTGAGGGTGCGGTGGTGCAGTGATGTCACCGACCCTGCAAAACAAGAACGAAGTCAGAGCACGTCGCGGTGTCGCTCACGCGCGAGCGCAAGCCGCACCGAGATGCATGGCGAGGTGGCTTCGCCCCGTACCCTCACCCCAACCCCTCTCCGGGGGGAGAGGGGCTTTGCATCGCGGCGTGCCTACTGCATGTCGCGCGGATGCGCGACCACGGCCTGGCGTTGCTCGCCCAGGCCTTCGATACCCAGCGCCATCACGTCGCCCGGCTTCAGGTACACCTGCGGTTTCTGCCCCAGGCCCACGCCCGGCGGCGTGCCGGTGCTGATCACGTCGCCCGGCAGCAGGGTCATGTAGCGGCTGATGTGGCTGACCAGCTCGGCCACGCCGAACACCATCGTGCGGGTGCTGCCGTTCTGGTAGCGGTGGCCGTTGACCTCCAGCCACATCGACAGGTTCTGCGGATCCGGCACCTCGTCGGCGGTGACCAGCCACGGGCCGATCGGGCCGAAGCCGTCGCAGCTCTTGCCCTTCACCCACTGCCCGCCGTGCTCGAGCTGGAATGCGCGCTCGGACAGGTCGTTGATCACCGCATAGCCGGCGACGTGCGACAGCGCCTCGTTTACCGACACGTCGCGCGCGGTATCGCCGATCACCACACCCAACTCCACTTCCCAGTCGGTCTTGAGCGATCCGCGCGGGATCGTCACGGTGTCGTTGGGCCCGCTGATGGCGCTGGTGGCCTTCATGAACAGCACCGGCATCTCCGGCACCGCCATGCCCGATTCGGCGGCGTGGTCGGCGTAGTTCAACCCCACGCAGATGAACTTGCCGACGCGGCCCACGGCGGCGCCGTAGCGCACCGCGCCGTCCACGTGCGGCAGCGTGGCCGGATCGAGCGCGCGCAGCCTGGCCAGGCCGGCGGCGGTGAGATGCTCGCCGGCAATGTCGTCGATCACCCCCGAGAGATCGCGCAGGTGGCCGTCGGCATCGAGCAGGGCCGGGCGTTCGTGGCCGGGTTCGCCGTAACGCAGCAGTTTCATGGGAAGTCCTCTGTCGGGAAGGGGGAAGGCGCGGTCAGTTCGACCAGCCGCCGTCGATGATGTGGGTCTGGCCGGTGGTGAACGAGGATTCGTCCGAGGCCAGATACACCACCAGCTGCGCGATTTCGCGCGGGTCGCCCAGCCGGCCCATCGGCTGGCGGTCGGTGAAGCTCTTCCACACCGCCTGCTCGTCGCCGCCCAGCGCCTTGACCCGCTCGCCCAGCGACGGCGTCTTGATCGTGCCGGGGCAGATCGCGTTGCAGCGGATGCCCTTGGCCACGTAGTCGGCGGCGATGGCCTTGCTCAGGCCGATCACCGCCGCCTTGGTCACGCCGTAGGCGAAACGGTTGGGCACGCCCTTGATGCTGGACGCCACCGAGGACATGTTGACGATGCTGCCGCGGCCCTGCGCGAGCATGCCCGGCAGCACCGCCTGGCACAGGTAGTACATCGCATCGACGTTGATCGCGAACGAGCGCTTCCAGGCCGGCGCGTCGCAGTCGAGGATGCTGCCCTGGTGCACGTAGCCGGCGCAGTTGAACAGCACGTCGAAGGTCGGCTGCGCCGCCACCAGCGCCTGGATCGCGTCGGCATCGGTGACGTCCAGGGTCTGGGTGACGATGCCATCGGACGCGGCGGCCAGGGCCTGCAGCGCGGCGGCGTCGATGTCGGTGGCCAGCACCTGCGCGCCTTCGCGCGCGCAGGCCAGCGCACTCTCGCGGCCGATGCCGGCGCCGGCGGCGGTGATCAGGCAGCGCTTGCCTTGCAGACGGCCGCTCATGCGCGGCTCCCGGAAACGGATGCGAACGTGGTCATGGGGCGGAACTCCAGGTGGGGGGGGAGGAAGCAATCGGATCGGACAGGCGGTAGACGCGCCGCGCATTGCCGGCGAACACCGCCTCGGCGGCGCCAGCGGCATGCTGCGCGACCCAGGCCTGCGCCAGCGTCATCCATGCGGCGTAGTCGGCGCGCTGGGTCAGCACCGGCCAGTCGCTGCCCCACAGCAACCGCTGCGCGCCGAAGCAGGCGAACAGGTGCGCCACGTAGGGCGCCAGCAGCGGATCGTCGAGGGCGGCGTCGACCGGCAGTTCGGTGAGCAGGCCGGACAGCTTGCACACCACGGTGGGGTGCTGCGCCAGGTGCGCCAGGCCGTCGGCCCAGGCCTGGAAACCGGCGCCGCCGATGGCCGGCTTGGCGGCATGGTCCAGCACCACGCGCAACTGCGGATGGCGCTGCAGCCGTGCCAGCAGCGCCGGCAGGTGCAGCGGCCGCACCAACGCGTCGAACGCCAGATCGTGCTGCAGCAGCGCATCGAACGCCGCGTCCAGCTGCGGCCGCGCCAGCCATTGCGGATCGGCCAGGTCCTGCACCATCGGCCGCAGCCCCTTGAGCAGACCCGCGCCTTCGTCGCACAGCGCGGCGATGCGCGCGGCGACGTCGGCGGCCTCGAAATCCACCCAGCCGACCACGCCGGCAATGCGCGGCTCGGCCCGCGCGAGCTGCAGCAAATACCGCGTTTCCGCCTCGCTCTGCGCCGCCTGCACCGCCACCAGCGCGGCCACGCCCTGCGCGTCCAGCGTGGCGGCCAACGCCTCGGGCAGGTAGTCGCGGTACAGCACACCCAGGTCCGGCGTCAGCCAGGCATAGTCGCCGCGCGCCAGGCGCCAGAAATGCACATGCGCGTCGATCGCCTTCACGGCGTCGGCACCGGCGCGCGCAGCAGGCCGTCGTCGCGCAACTGTCGCCACAGCGCAGCGGGAACCGGCGCGCGCAGGCGCGTGGCGGCGCTGGCCACTTCCGCCGGCGTGCGCATGCCCGCGACCACCGCGCTCACCGCCGGATGGGCCAGCGGGAACTGCAGTGCCGCCGCGCCCACGTCCACGCCGTGCGCGGCGCAGGCCGCGAACAGGCGCTGCGCGTGCTGCAGCGTGGCCGCCTCCACCGGCGCGTAGTTGTAGGTGTCGCCCGGCCCGCGCGCGTCGCTCAGCAGGCCGGAACTGTACGGCCCGGCGACCAGGATGCCGATCTGCCGCTGCAGCGCCTGCGCCATGATCCGCTGCGCGGCGTGCTGTTCGAGCAGGGTGTAGCGGCCGGCCAGCATCACGCAGTCGAGCGGGAACAGCGGCATCAGCTCCACCGCCACGTCTTCCTCGTTGACGCCGATGCCGATCGCCCGGCACGCCCCCTGCGCCTTCAGCGCGGCCATCGTCGGCAGCGCCTCGTCCAGCGCCTGCCGCAGCATCGCCGGATGGCGCTCGCCGTGGGTCAGGCGGCCGATGTCGTGCAGCAGCAGCACATCGACGTGATCGGTGCCGAGCCGCTGCAGGCTGGATTCGAACGCGCGCAGCACGCCGTCGCGGCTGTAGTCGAACTCGGCGCGGCGCCCGGCCACGGCGAAGCCTTCGCGCCCGGGCGCTGCCGCCGCATCGTCGTAGACGCAGCGGCCGACCTTGGTCGAGAGCGTGTAGCTGGCGCGCGGCAGCCCGCGCAGGCCCTGCCCCAGGCGTTGCTCGCTGAGGCCGTAGCCGTAGTACGGCGCGGTGTCGAAATGGCGGATGCCGGCGGCATAGGCATCGGCCACCGCGGCCAGCGCCACCGCATCGTCCACCTCGGCGTACAGATTGCCGATCGGCGCGGCGCCGAAGCCCAGGGTGGACAGGTGCACACCACTGCGGCCCAGCGCGCGCGGCGCCAGGGCGGCGTCGGCGGCGACAGCGCTCAGCGCCATGCGCGCACGCCCGGAACGACGGCCACCGCGCATCGCCCATGGACGCGCGAGGGACGGAAGTTGCTGGGGTTACGCATGGCACGCCTCTGCCCGGGGTCGGGCGCGATGAAGGAAGGCCGCAGCATGCACGCCCGGTATGGCGATGGCACGGCGACTGTTCGCATATGAATATAGCAATCACAAGTGAACAATCAACCTGCAGCGCAGCAATTCCGCTCGGCGTCCGGCCGAGTCGCCGGCACATGGCCGGGCCGACCTCCGCCCGATGGCACTCGATGCGCCGCTGGGCTCCGCAACGTCGGTGGCGGCGCATGCCACCGGGCACGCCGAGGAACAATGGACGGCGCGACGATGCGATCGGCAGTTCCCTTCGCGCCGCGCACACCTTGCTGCCTCGCTCGGGTCGGTGAACTCAGTGCGCAGCCGGCCGCGTGCCGAAGGCCAGGCGGGTCGCCTTGCGGTCGAACTGCAGCGCCACGCGCATGCGCCCCTCGGTCATCGGCCGCACGATCCAGCGCACCTGCGCCTCGCCGAAGCCGGACGTCACCACCGGAATGGCGAGGAACCAGCTCGGTCCCGGCCCGACGCAGTACCAGAACGCATCGGCGGTCTGCAGCGCGGCACCCGGTGCGATCGAATACACATGGCCGTAGCTACCCTCGATGGTCTGCTTGGATCGCTTGACCACGGTCAGGTCGCTGCCACGCAACGGCCCGTGCTCGCCCGGAAACGCCTGCTCGCGGAACGAAGTCTCCAGCAGGTCCGTCACCTGGCTGCGCCCCATGTGATACAGCGCGCCGATCGACAGGACGGCGCTGCCGAGGAAGACGACCGCGATCACCCCAGCAACCATGTAGGGCAGCCACGTCATGCGTCGCCGCCCACGGCCGCGCAGGCGCCGCGCGCGCCTGCCCGCGGCAGACGCGACTGCGCGCAGGCGCCGGCGCCAAGCACCAGCGCCCGCAGCGCGTCCGGCCGCTGCAGCAACGGCAGCGGCGTGTGCGGCTGCAACGCGGCAGGCAAGGTGTAGCCCCAGGCCACGCCGGCAAACGCGATGCAGGCCTGGCGCGCGGCCTCGGCGTCGCGGATCTCGTCGCCCACGCACAGCGCCCGCGCGGCGGGAACGCCGCAGGCGCGCAGGCTGGCGCGCAGCTTGCGGCGCTTGCCCAGTACCGCCGCGCCGCAGCGTACGTCGCGGAACTGCGCGAGCAATGCGGGGCCGAGCACGCGCTCGACGTTGGCGTGGCTGTTGGACGTGACCAGGGCCAGCTGCACACCGGCCTGCGCCAGTTGCGCGAGCAACTCGGCGACGCCGTCGAACAGCGCGATGCGCTCGATCTGCGCGCTCATCAGCGTGCGCATGCGTTGCGCCACCGCCGGCACCCGCCACCAGCGCAGGCCGCTGCGCACCATCAGCTCGCGGGCGCTCAGGCTGCGGATCTCGTCCAGCCGCGCCACGTCGAAGCGGCGGAAGCCGAACTCGTCGGCGACGCCGTTGATGGTCGCCAGGAACCAGGGAAACGAGTCGGCTAGGGTGCCGTCGAAATCGAAGATGACCAGGTCGTAATGGCGCATGCGGCGCCAGCATGCCGGAGCGTTGGAGTCGGCGCCAGCGTTGGGCGAGCCGGTCGCGGCGGCATGGCGCACGGATCGGTCGGCCTTTCATCCTGCCTTGGCGTGCGCTTCACCCGCACGCGCTGCCGTGGCGCGCACGCTTGACCCTCATCGCACGGAGACGCCCATGCACATGCAATCCCCCAATCCCGGCCAGGATCCGCAGCAGCCGCCGAACGAGGTGCCGGGCCAGGTCCCGAACCCGGGCGTGGATCCGACCCCGGATCGACCGATCGACCCGATCCCCGACCAGCCGATCGACCCGACCATCCCGCCGATCCAGGACCCGGTCGGCGACGTCGACGCCCCGGTGCCGGGTCCGCACGGGCCGACGCAGTACGTCTGAACCATCGCCGGGCGGAGAGAATCCACCGTCGTAGGAGCGGCTTCAGCCGCGACAAGGCTTTCCCAGGAACGCCCGGTCGCGGTTGAAACCGCTCCTACGTGTTTTGGCCGCCTCAACGAATCCGGAACCCCATCGTCGCCTCCACCGCCTGCTGCCAGCCGGCATACAGGGCTTCGCGGCGCTCGGCCGGCATGTCCGGCTCGAAGCGACGGTCCACCGCCCATTGTTGCGCGATCTCGGCACGGTTCTTCCAGAAACCGGTCGCCAGGCCGGCCAGGTAGGCCGCGCCCAGCGCGGTGGTCTCGGCCACCTCCGGGCGCAGCACCGGCACGTCCAGGATGTCGCTCTGGAACTGCGCCATGAAATCGTTGGCGATGGCGCCGCCGTCGGCGCGCAGTTCCTTTAGCTCGATGCCCGAATCGACCTGCATCGCGGTCAGCACGTCGCGGGTCTGGTAGGCCATCGACTCGATCGCGGCGCGGATGAAGTGTTCCTTGGTGGTGCCGCGGGTCAGGCCGAACACCGCGCCGCGGATGTCGCTGCGCCAGTACGGCGCGCCCAGGCCGACGAAGGCCGGCACGAAGTACACGCCGTCGTTGTCGCCGGCGCGTTCGGCGTAGGCCTGCGAGTCGCTGGCCTTGCCGAGCATGCGCAGGCCGTCGCGCAGCCACTGCACCACCGAGCCGGCGACGAAGATCGCGCCTTCCAGCGCGTACTCGACCTTGCCGTCCACGCCCCAGGCGATGGTGGTGAGCAGGCCGTTCTTCGAGGCCACCGCCTTCTCGCCGGTGTTCATCAGCATGAAACAGCCCGTACCGTAGGTGTTCTTGGCCATGCCCGGCTCGAAGCAGGCCTGGCCGAACAGCGCCGCCTGCTGGTCGCCGGCGATGCCGGCGATCGGCACCGCGTGGCCGTAGAAATACTGGCCCTGGGTGTCGCCGTAGATCTCGCTGGACGAGCGTACCTCCGGCAGCATCGAGGCGGGGACGTCCAGCAACTGCAGCAGTTCCTCGTCCCAGCGCAGTTCATGGATGTTGTACAGCAGCGTGCGCGAGGCGTTGGTGTAGTCGGTGACGTGGACCTTGCCGCCGGTGAGATTCCAGATCAGCCAGCTGTCGATGGTGCCGAAGGCCAGCTCGCCGCGCTGGGCGCGTTCGCGCGCGCCCTCGACGTGGTCGAGGATCCACTTGACCTTGGTGCCGGAAAAATACGCATCGATCAGCAGGCCGGTCTTGGCCCGCACCATGTCCTCGTGGCCGTCGGCCTTGAGCTGGTCGCAGATGTCCTTGGTCTGCCGCGACTGCCAGACGATGGCGTTGTAGATCGGCTGGCCGGTGGCCCGATCCCAGACCACCGCGGTCTCGCGCTGGTTGGTGATGCCGATGCCGGCGATGGCGCTGGCGTCCACCTGGTGGTTGTTGAGCAGCTCGGTGATCGTGGTGTAGACGCTGGTCATGATCTCGCGCGGGTTGTGCTCGACCCAGCCCGGCTGCGGGAAGATCTGCGAGAACTCGCGCTGGGCCATGCCGACGATGCGGCCCTGGCGGTCGAACAGGATCGCGCGCGAACTGGTGGTGCCCTGGTCGATGGCCAGGATGAACTGCTTTTCCATCGGAGACTCCTGCGGGATGCACGCCGCGCGCAGGCGCGGCGCCAACGGGGAATGGGAATGCGCGCACGCCGCGCGCGGCAACGCGCGCGCGGTGCCGGCGCTAGGCGCGGCGCGCGGCCGCCTGCTCTTCTTCCAGCGCCTTCACCCGCGCCGGCAGGAACGGATAGATCAGCCACTGGTAGGCGGCGCCGCCGATCACGCCGCCGATGAGCGGGCCGACGATCGGGATCCACCAATAGTTGTCGGCCGACGGCAGCGCCGAGGAGCCCCAGCCGGCGACGTAGGCGAACAGGCGCGGGCCGAAGTCGCGGGCCGGATTGATCGCCCAGGCTTCGAGATAGCCCATCGAAGCGCCGATGGTCGCCACCAGCAGGCCGATGATCAGCGCACCGGAGTTGGCGGTGGGCGCGGCCTCGTTGTAGCGCTCGGTGATGGCGAAGATGCCGAAGATCAGGAACGCGGTCAGGATCACCTGGTCGCGCAGCGCATGCATCGGCGTGATCGCCAGCCCCGGCGCGGTGAAGAACACCCCGGCCGCACCGCCGCCGGCGCGGGTGAGCTGCTGGGCCTGGTTGTAGTGGTCGATCACCGGCGCGAACAGCAGGTAGACGATCCACGCACCGAGGAACGCGCCGATCACCTGGGCCACCCAGTACGGCAGCACCTTGGGCCAGGGAAAGCCCCGGTACAGCGCCAGCGCCAGGGTCACCGCCGGATTGGCGTGGGTGCCGGACACCGAACCGGTGACGTAGATGGCGATGGTCACCGCCAGGCCCCAGGCGATGCACACGCCCCAGTAGGCGTGCTGGTAGGGGCTGGGATCGTAGAGCACGTACATGCACGCCACCGAGCAGCCGAAGGCGATGATGATCAGCATCGCGATCGCCTCGGAAATCAGTTCGCCCACCAGTTGCCGGCTCATGCCCATGCCTCCCGGCCTGCCGTCGTTGCCGCTGTCGATCCACCCATGCCTGCCACCCTCCACGGTTGCGTCCAGGTTCCTGCGCCGCGGCGGGGGCCGGGCGCAGCGCGATTGTGCACGCGCTGCCGCGGCCCGAACCGGGCCGGCGGCAGCGGTTTGCTCATGCCGGTGCCGCGGCCAGCGTGGCCGGCGCCTGTTGCAGATAGGCGACCAGACGCTGGCGGCCGGCGGCGTCCACGCGCAGGCCGAGCTTGCTGCGGCGCCACAGCAGGTCCTCGGCCTCCACCACCCACTCGTGCTGGCGCAGGTAATCGACCTCGGCCTGGTACAGGTCGGCACCGAAGTGCTGGCCCAGGTCCTGCAGCGAGGCGGCGTCGCCCAGCAACGTGGCCGCGCGAGTGCCGTAATTGCGCGCCAGCCGCTGCGCGGTGGCCTCGCCCAGCCACGGCCGCGCCGCGCGCAGCTCGCGCGCCAGTGCGGCGATGTCGCTGCGCTCGCCGCCGGGCAGCGGCGCGCCGTGCGCGGTCCAGGCCGGCGCCTTGCGCCCGGCGTGCGCGGTCAGCCGGTCCACCGCCTCCTCGGCCAGCTTGCGGTAGGTGGTGAGCTTGCCGCCGAACACGTTGAGCAGGGCGGCGCCGTCGCGCGCGTCCAGCTCCAGCAGATAGTCGCGGGTGACCTCGGCGGCGTTGTCCTCCTCGTCGTCGAGCAGCGGACGCACGCCGCTGTAGCTCCACACCACGTCCTCGGGCACGATCTGCTTGCGGAAGTAGCGGTTGGCCGCCTCGCACAGATAGCGCGTCTCCTCGCCGTCGATGCGCGGCGCGGCCGGGTCGGCACGGTAGTCGACGTCGGTGGTGCCGATCAGGGTGTAGTCCTGCTCGTAGGGGATGGCGAAGACGATGCGCCGGTCCGGCTGCTGGAAGATGTAGGCGTGGTCGTGCTCGAACAGCCGCGGCACCACGATGTGGCTGCCCTTGACCAGGCGCAGCGCGTGGTCGTGGCCGACGTGCGCCACCTCGTCCAGGAACTGCACCGCCCACGGCCCGGCGGCATTGACCAGCGCCCGCGCGCGCAGTTCCTCGCGGCGGCCGTCGGCGTGCTGCAGCTGGACCTGCCACAAGCCATCGATCCGGCGCGCGCCGACGCAGCGGGTGCGGGTAAGAATGCGCGCGCCGCGCTGCGCGGCGTCCATCGCATTGAGCACCACCAGCCGCGCGTCCTGCACCCAGGCGTCGGAATAGACGAAGCCGGTGCGGAACTCCTCGCGCAGCGGCGCGCCCACCGGATGCGTGCGCAGCGCCAGGCGCCGCGAACCCGGCAGGGTGCGGCGGCCGCGGCCGAGGTGGTCGTACAGGAACAGGCCGGTGCGGATCATCCACGCCGGGCGCAGGTGCGGCTGGTGCGGCAGCAGGAAACGCAGCGGCCAGATGATGTGCGGGGCCAGCCGCAGCAACACCTCGCGCTCGGCCAGGGCCTTGCCGACCAGGGCGAACTCGTACTGCTCCAGGTAGCGCAGGCCGCCATGGATCAGCTTGGTGCTGGCGCTGGAGGTATGCGCGGCCAGGTCGTCGCGCTCGCACAGGCACACCGACAACCCGCGGCCCACGGCATCGCGGGCGATGCCCACACCGTTGATGCCGCCACCGACCACCAGCACATCGTAGATCTCACGCATAGCCGACTCCGGAAGTGTCGTGTCCGGGCTCGGCGACAGGGACCAAGCGCAGGACTGAGGACGAAAAGATCGTAAACGAACATTTCCGAACATAGCACGCTGCACTGCAGCGTGGCGTCGACAGCGTCCGAAAAACGGGCCAGAAGGCCAGCAGCTTAGGCTCGAGACAGCCGGCCGCACCCACGGCGCGGCCATGCCGTGCCGCATCGGCCACGTCACGCAACATTAACGAAACAATTCGAACACAAGCAGCCGATATCCAAACCCTGGCCTGCAGCCAGAGCCGACGCACCTCACTCGGCAGGTGCGTCCGGCTCAGGCGCCACCGGATCGGCGGCCGCGCCGTCGGCGACGAACACGCGGGTGCCGGCCGCGTCCAGCACCGCGGCCAGCTCGGCCGGCGGCGCCCGGTCGGTGAACCAGGCGTGCACCCGCCCGATCGGCCCCAGCCGCACCATCGCGTTGCGGCCCAGCTTGCTGTGGTCGGCGGCCAGGAACACCTGCCGCGAGTGCTCGATGATCGCCTGCGCCACCCGCACTTCGTGGAAGTCGAAGTCGAGCAGGGTGCCGTCGGGGTCGATGCCGGAAATGCCGATCACGCCGAAGTCCACCTTGAACTGGCGGATCAGCTCGATGGTCGCCTCGCCGGTGACGCCCTGGTCGCGGCCGCGCACGCGCCCGCCAGCCACCATCACCTCGAAGCTGGGATTGGCGCTCATCATCACCGCGACGTTGAGGTTGTTGGTGATCACGCGCAGGCCGCTGTGGCCCATCAGCGCGCGCGCCACATCCTCGTTGGTGGTGCCGATGTTGATGAACAGCGAGGCATCGTCGGGAATGTGCTGCGCCAGCAGCGTGGCGATGCGCCGCTTCTCCTGCGCCTGCAGCGACTTGCGCGCCGCGTAGGCCAGGTTCTCCACGCTCGAGGGCAGGCTCACCCCGCCGTGGTAGCGGCGCAGCACGCCGGCCTCGCACAGCAGGGTCAGGTCGCGGCGGATGGTCTGCGGCGTCACCTCGAACCGCGCCGCCAGCCCTTCCACTTCGGCATAGCCCTGCTGGCGCACCAGCGCCACCAGCTGCTCCTGGCGCGGATTCAGCGCGGATACCGCGTTCGGCTTGGGAATCGAATGGTCCATGCCCCGATGATGGCGCATGCGCCGGCGGATGCAACCGCGCCGCCGTGCTGCATGGCGCCGCGCGGCGCGCACACCCTCGGTGAACCGCAGCCATGGCCTGGGCCTGCGCGGTCTACGCGTCGATGCGGGCCAGCGCCTAGACTAGCGCCCCTCGCCGGGCCTCCCGGCACTCCCGCACCTGCCATGCTCAACAACGACATCCTGCGTTCCATCCGCTATATGCTCGACCTGAGCGACCAGAAGATCGTCGATCTGGCGCACCTCGCCGATCCCGCCTTCCCGATCGACAAGGCGCAGATTCCGGCGTGGCTGAAGAAGGAGGACGAAGACGGCTTCGTCGAATGCAGCGACGCGGTGCTGGCGCACGTGCTGGACGGGCTGGTGTTCCACTACCGCGGCCGCGACGAGAGCCTGCCGCCGCGCCCGGTGGAAGCGCGCATCACCAACAACGTGGTGCTGAAGAAGCTGCGCGTGGCGTTCCAGCTCAAGGACGTGGACATGCACCAGATCTTCGACGCCGCCGGTTTCCCGGTGTCCAAGCCGGAACTGTCGGCGCTGTTCCGGCAGCCGGAGCACAAGAATTTCCGCCTGTGCGGCGACCAGTTGCTGCGCAATTTCCTCAAGGGCCTGACCCTGCGCGTGCGCGCCGCCGGCTGAGCCGCGCGCACCGTTGCGTCAGGGCGCGACCGTCGCCGCGAGGCCGGCCATCCACACGCCGGCCATCGCGAATCGGTAGGATGCGCGCATTCCGCCACCGTGGCGGCGCGGCCGGCTGCCGGCCCTGCCCGCCTCCCGTTTCCGTTCCGAGGGTCCCCATGAAGCTAGAGGCGCTGTTCGACCAGTTGCACACCCTGCCGACCATTCCCCAGGTGGCGCAGGACCTGATCCAGCAGTTCGATGCGCCGGGCACCAGCCTGGATGCGGTGGCGCGCAACATCGAGCGGGACCCGGTGATCGCGGCCAAGGTGCTGCGGCTGGCCAATTCGGCGCGCTTCCGCGGCGCGCGCGATTCCACCACGGTGGAAGACGCGGCGCTGCGCCTGGGCTTCAACACCTTGCGCACCCTGGTGCTGGCCTCCTCGGTGACCGGCGCGTTCCATGCCCCGGCGCATTTCGACCTGCGCGCGTTCTGGCTGCACAGCTTCGAAGTGGCCGGCGTGTGCCGGCTGCTGGCGCGGCAGAAGGGCCTGGACCCGGAGACCGCTTTCACCTGCGGGATGATGCACAACATCGGCGAACTGCTGATCCAGACCGGCGCGCCCGACTACGCCGCGCAACTGCATCCGGATGCATCGTCCAGCGGCCGCGCCGCCGACGAGACCGTGCAACTGGGCTTCGGCTACCCGGAAGTGGGCGCCGAGCTGGCACGGCGCTGGCAACTGCCGCAGGTGATCCAGACCGCCATCGCCTTCCAGGCACGGCCGCTGCAGGCGCCGGAAGGCGAGGCGATGCCGAAGGTGGTCGCCCAGGCGGCGCTGGTCGCCGACGCGCTGGAACGCCACGGCGGCGCCAGCGCGCAGGCGCGGCAGGCGGTGACCGGCCCGCTGATGGACGACGTGGACCTGGACGCGCTGTTCGCCGCGCTGCCGGACGTGATCGAGGCCGATCGTGCCTTCACCGAGATGCTGAAGTAAGGCAAGCCGCCGGGACGCGGCGGCAGCAAGGGATCGGTACCTTTCCCGCTTCGCCGCCCCCTCATCCGGCGCTACGCGCCACCTTCTCCCGGCGGGAGAAGGGATGGTTTGCGGCGTGCGCCGCGGCGGCCGGGTTCAGGCGGCACCGCGGCCGTAGCGCGCGGTTTGCGCGCGTTCGGCGTCTTCGCGGCTGCCGCCTTTGTTGCGCTGGTCTTCTTTGCTGCCTGCGCTGGCACCGCCGATTTCGCCGCGACGCTGGCCGTCGTCTTGCCCTTGCTCCGCGTTGCCGCCTTCTCCACCAGCGACGTCGCGCCGGACGCGGATGGGCGTGTGGTTTTCTTCGTCGTGCCGCGGTTGGCCTTGTCTCCAGCGCTCGCGTGAGCGCGCCTCGGCGTGGCCGGCGACGCGCCCAGCGCGACCCAGGTCGGCGCATGGTCGCTGGCATGCGGCAGGTCGCGCACCCAGCGATCCACACCGGCGTCGCGCAGACGCGCGGCCAGCGGCGGATTCAGCAGCAGATGGTCGATGCGCAGCCCGGCATCGCGCTGCCAGTGCTGGCGAAAATAGTCCCAGAACGTGTACACGCGGCGCTCGCCGTGCACGTCGCGCAGGCTGTCGGTCCAGCCCTGCGCCAGCAGTTCCGCATAGGCCTGGCGGCTCTCCGGCTGCAGCAGCGCATCGCGCCGCCACGAGGCCGGGTTGTAGATGTCCGCATCGGTGGGCACCACGTTGAAGTCGCCGATCAGGGCCACCGGATGCGGCAGCGCCACCAGTTGCTGCGCATGCCGCTGCAGGCGTGCGAACCAATCCAGCTTGTAGTCGAACTTCGGGCCCGGGCGCGGATTGCCGTTGGGCAGGTACAGGCAGCCGACCAGCACGCCATGCGCCATCGCCTCGATGTAGCGGCTCTGGGTATCGTGCGGATCGCCGGGCAGGCTGCGCCGGCTCTCGACCGGATCGCAGCCCTTGGCCAGCAGCGCCACGCCGTTCCAGCCGGACTGCCCCCTCCACACCGCACCGTAGCCGGCGGCATGCAGCTCGGCGAGCGGAAAGCCCGCATCCACGCGCTTGAGTTCCTGCAGCCCGACGATGTCCGGCGCTTCCCGCTGCAGCCACTGCAGCAGGTGCGGCAAGCGGCTGCGGATGCCCTTGACGTTGTAGGTGGCGATCTTGAGCGTTTTCATTCGGCGCGCCTGCAGAAGCTGCCGTCACCTTCGCCCCGCTACCCTCGCCGCATCGTGAAAACGGGAGCTGCCGCATGACCCCGCTCGACAAACCCTTGCGCCGCGAACTGGAGATCGACGGCACGCGCTACACCCTGACCGTGGACCCGGAGGGGCTCAAGCTCACCGAAAAGGGCAGGCGCAAGGGCCTGGAGCTGCGCTGGAGCGCACTGGTCAGCGGCGACGCCGCATTGGCCACCGCCCTGCAGGCCTCCCTGGTCGATCGCCCCGGCAAGCACTGAGCGCGGACGTGGCCGGCGACACCCCGCGCCACGCTGGCGGGCGTCGCCGCCGATGGTGCTATCGTCGCGCCATCGGCAACCAGCAGGGAGCGGGCGGATGCACAGGCGCAACCGTAGGGCGGTCGGAAACGGGCGGAGTCGCGCTTGGCGCACCAGATGGGCCGTGGGCCCGCTGCTGCTCGCCCTGCTCCCACTGGCGACGCATGCCGCCGACGTGCCGGAGTACCTGCGTGTGTCCAGCACCAAT
>JBEVKG010000267.1:0-3100 GCA_040509765.1 Xanthomonas sp. | reverse complement strand
AGACGGCCGAGTCCATCGGACACCTGACGCAGCTGGCGTCGGACCTGCGCCGCTCGGTGGCTGACTTCAAGCTGCCGGGCTGAGGAACGACACGGATGAAGTGCATCAGTGACAACACGTCCGACACCCACGTACGGGGCCAGCGATGAGCGCCCTGCGTGAGGCGATGAGCCATGCCGTGCTCGGCTGGGTCAAGCCGGAGCTGGACCAGACCCTGCGGCTGGTCCGCGGCGAGATCGAATCCTTCGCCGACAACCCGGCCGATACCTCGCGCATGCATGTGTGCGTGGGCTATCTGCATCAAGTGCAGGGCACCCTGCACATGGTCGAGCTGTACGCCCCGGCAATGGTTGCCGAGGAGCTGGAAAAGCTCGCCCAGGCGCTGCAGGACGGCGAGGTGGCCGATGCCAACGAGGCCTGCGCCACGCTGATGCGCGGCACCGTGCTGCTGCCCGATTACCTGGAACGCCTGCAGAGCGGCCATCGGGACATCCCGATCGTGCTGCTGCCGCTGCTCAACGATATCCGTGCCGCGCGCGGCGAGACCGGGCTGAGCGAGAGCGTGCTGTTCGCGCCCGACCTGGACCGCCCCTTGCCCCACGACGTGCCGGCGACCGAGCCGATGCCCGGCGGCGCCCGCGACAGCCGCTTTGCCCAGGCGCACGAGCACCTGGAACGGGTCCTGGCCAGTTGGCCTGAAGACGGCTCCCCGGCCGATGCCGCAGCGCTGGTGTCGGCGCTGATCCCGTTGCAACGCTTGGCCGAGCACACGGCTGCCCGGCGCATGCTGTGGGTCGCGGTGAACGTGGCCGAGGCGCTGCGCGATGGCGCGCTGCCGACGATGCCGGCCCTGCACCAGGGCTTTGCCGGCGTGCTGCGCGCGGTGCGCCAGATCAGGCAGGGCGTGGTGCCCGGCGCCGCACCGGGCCAGGAGCCGACCCGCCAGTTGCTGTATCAGGTGGCCCATTCCACGGCTGCCCATCCGGCGCTGGAAGACCTGCGCAAGGCTTTCGACCTGCAGGCCGCCTCGCCGAGCCAGGCCGAGATCGAACACGCCCGCAGCAGCATCAGCGGGCGCAACCGCGCCCTGCTCGATACCGTGGGTGGCGTGGTCAAGGAAGAGCTGATGCGCGTCAAGGACGCGCTGGACCTGCAGCTGCGCACCAATGCCGATATTGCCGGCCTTGCACCGCAGGTGGCGCAGTTGGGGAGCGTGGCCGACACGCTCGGCATGATGGGCCTGGGACTGGCGCGCAACGTGGTGTTGCAGCAGCGCGAGTCGCTGGCCGAACTCGTCGATGGCCGTCGCGCCTCCGATGAAAGTGCGTTGATGGATATCGCCGGGGCGCTGCTGTACGTGGATGCCTCGCTGGACGACCAGGTCGCCAACCTGGGCGAAACCAATGCGCCCGATACCCAGGCGGTCGAATCGCAGCGCACGGTCGAGGCCCTCGCCGGCGAAGCAATCCGCAATTTCGCCGAAGCACGCCAGCAGTTCGTCGCCTTCATCGAAACCGGCTGGGAACACGCCCAGCTGCAGGACATGCCGCGCCTGCTGGGCGAGGTCGGTGGCGCCCTGCGCATGCTGGAACTGGCCGAACCGGCCGACTATGTCGAAGGCGTGCGTCGCTACATCGGCATTGAGCTGATCGAGCGCCAGCGCGTGCCTGGCGGCATCCAGCTGGACACGCTGGCCGACGCGATGGCCAGCCTGGAGTACTACCTGGAGGCGCTGCGCGAGCACCGCCCCAATCGCGAGGAAATCCTTGGCATCACCCGTTCCAGCCTGGAGGCGCTGCGCTACTGGCCGCTGCCTTCGCCGGTGTCGGAAGTGAGCGCGCCCCAGCTGGCTGCGCCTGCAGTGGCCGCGCCCGAAGCGACGATCGCACCGGCCGCCGAGCTGGGCATCCCGGCGTTCGAAGGTCACGTCGATGGGGAATACGCCGCACCGGTCGTGGACGAGGAGATCGTGCTCGAGCGCGGCCCGGAGCTGCCGGCGTTCGTCCCGGCCGCGGAAAGCGCCTCGGCGTTCGATCCGGTGGCCAGCGAATTCGATGCCGTGGCCGCAGATCATCCGGCCTGGGAAGAGGCGGAACTTGCGGAGGCCGCCTTTGGCTTGCCGTCCGATGAGATCGAGCGTGCCGACGCGCCTGCATTCGTCGCCTCCGCCCCGGAGAGCGCGTCAGTCGCCTCCGTGCCGGATGCCGTATCCGAGGCGCCGACCACGATCGAAGCATCCGATCGATCCGGCGTCGCAGCAGTGGCTGAAGCGCCTGAAGCCATCGAAGCGCCGCTCGCGGACGAGGCGGTTCAAGCTGCCGCCGTCGTCGCGGCCGACACTGCTGCCGCATCCGACCTGCCGTCGCTCGACGGTGGCTTCGATCTGACCGGCAACGACATCGACGATGAGATCCGCGACGTGTTCCTGGAGGAATTCGACGAGGAGATCGACAACCTGCGCCAGATGCTCCCGGCCTGGACGGAGAACGTCGAGAACCTGGACAAGCTGCGTCCGATCCGCCGCGTCTTCCACACGCTCAAGGGCAGCGGCCGCCTGGTCGGCGCGCGCCAGCTCGGTGAGTTCGCCTGGAAGGTGGAGAACATGCTCAACCGTGTGCTGGACGGTTCGCGTCCGGCCACGCCTGCGGTGATGGCCCTGCTGGAGCAGGCGACCGAAACGCTGCCCCGGCTCAACCAGGCGCTGCGCGGCGCCACCGGTGTGCAGGCCGACCTGGCCGGCATCGAGTCGGTAGCCGATCGTGTGGCCGCCGGCGAGGACATCTTTTATTCCGCGCCAGGCCTCGGTGCGCAGGCGGCGCCTGCTGCCGATGTCGAAGCGGCCGAGCCGGCCGACGAGGCTGCCTATGTGCCTGACCTGCAGGGCACCCTGGCGTCGGTGGACAGCGTCCTGCGCGAGATCCTGGAAGTGGAGGTCGCCACCCACCTGCGGACCGTCGATCGCTGGCTGGAGCCGGCTGCGGCCGCGCAGACCGCCGCTGCGACCGATCCCCTGCTGCGCGCGTTCCACACGATGAATGGTGCCTTCGCCATGGCGGACGTGCCGGAGATCACCGAGATCACCGGCCGCGCCGAGCAGTAC
>JBEVKG010000266.1:0-3418 GCA_040509765.1 Xanthomonas sp. | reverse complement strand
GCGTCCTGGCCGGCGGCCTGGCAATAGGCGAGATGGATGCCGAACTCGCTGGCACCGGCGCGGAAGCCGCGCTCGGCTTCGGCATGGGCGCGCACCGCGCGTTCGGACGCGCGGCGCAGCATCGCGATCTCGTACGGCGTCTTGTAGGCGCGGTGGTAGTCGAGATAGTCGACGACCGCCTGCGGGTTGTTCGGCTTGTATGCGCCGTAATGCCCCAGCGCGCTCTGCGGCTCACCGAGAATCGCGCAGCGCGCCGCATTCTTGGGCAGATGCTGTTGCGCGTCTTCGGGCTTGCGGATCACGACGATGTCGAAGTGGTCCACCCAGACGCCCGCGGGCGCCTCGGGCACGACATGCCAGTAATCGCGCGGCTGCAGATAGACCAGTTTCGGCTTCGCGCCGGGCGTGATCACCAGCCAGCTGCCGGGGTTGCGCGTCAGCGGCAGCCAGGCCTTGAACTGCGGATTCACCGCATAGGGGTAATCGCGGTCGTCGAACACGTGGTAGTGCAGCGAGCCGCTGGGCACCACCAGGTGGTCGAACCCGCCCCGGGCGAGCGCGGCAGCGGTGCGCTCGAGCAGTGTGGACAGGTGGGCGGCGTAAAGGGTGGCAATCGACGGAGCAGGCTGGTTGGACATCACGATCCCGGACGGCATGGATCCACCTATTCTGCCGCATGCCCTCCGCTCACGCGGGGGTCATTCGTAACGGCTGCCCGGCGCGTTGACCCAGCCGTGCAGGCGATACACCAGCGCAGGCGTGGTGGCGATGAAACGGAAGCCCGCCCACGTGCTGCCGGCCAGCGTCTCTTCGTCGATCCACAGCAGGTGCGCGCCGAGTTCGACCGGCTCGGAGCCGTCGGGCAGCTGGAAGCCGAACTGGTACAGCGCATCTTCGGCCAGCGGTTCGTTCGCGATCAGCAGCATGCCGGTCTCGGACAGGTTGCCGACGCGGCCGATGACGCGATCGGTCATCGTGTCGGTGACCAGGATGACGTCCGACGCCTTGCGCCGCTTGGCGCGGCGGAATTCCTGGATCATGCCGGCGCTCCCGACGGGGTGGCTTCGCTGCGGCCGGCGAAGCTGCGCAATGCACTCATCGCCGCCTGCCAGGCGCGATCCACCAGGTGGCCGCGGTCTTCGGTGACCACACGCGCGTTGCCCGAGGCCAGCAGACGCGACACCGCGTCGAGCGATTGCTCGTCGGCGCGCTGGCCGCGCTGGTTCACGAACAGCACGTGATCGGTGATCGGGCTGTACCACGACATCCTGCGGCGCACGACGTCCCCCTGCTGGTTGGTGGTGAATTCGATCCACGTGCCGAACGGCAACGTGCGCAGATGTTCGTACTGGACCTGCTCGTCGGGTGTGCGCGGTGGCGGCGCGGGTCGGCGCGCGCGTTCGGCATCCTCGCCCAGCCGCGTGCGCGCCTTGAGCTTCATCGCCAGTTCGGTGCGCGAGGCGGTGTCGTCCTCGTCGTCGGCGCGGTGGCTGGTCAAGCGCTGGGCGATCACCGATGCTTCGTCGCCGTGGTAGCCCACCTGGCCGAGTGCGGTTTCGACATGGGCCAGCAGCGCGCCGTCCGGCGGCGTGTCGGCATGCACCGCGGCGTCGACGATCCGGCGCGTCGCCGCAAGCTGCTGCAGGAACTCGTCCGAGCGCTCGCCGTGGCGCAGCAGGGTCAGCGTAAGCACATCGGCCCAGGCCTGATCCAGCAATGCGCGCGAGAAGCGCGGCAGGCGCTGGTCGCCGATGATCTCGCGCATCAGCGCGCCGCCGCGCAGCTTCGCGGCCTCGAGGCGCTCCTTGCCGCGCGCGGCCTCGACGTGCCGGCGCTCCTGCAGTTCCGCGGTGCGCGACTGGGCCTGGATCTGCGCGTCGACCTGGGCGTTGCCCTCGGCGAACACGGCCACGTCCTGTTCGAAATTGCGCACCACGTGCGCGACCGCCTGGCGCAGCACCGCCTGCACGCGCGGATCGAACGCGGCATCGTCGTGCCAGTTGGCCGCACTTTCCGCCACCGAGTTGAGCAGCTGCCGGGCCGGATGCCGCTTGCGGGTGAAGAAGGAGTGGTCCTGCAGCGCCGCACGCAGCAGCGGGATCTGCAGCTCGCGCACCAGCGCCGCGGCGGGCGCGTCGCTGCGGATCTCGTCCTCGATGTGGCCGTACAGCATGCCCAGCAGTTCGAAGGCATCCTCGTCCTGCGGCGCCAGCGTCGCGGCCTCGCCATCGCGCTGGCGCGCCTGGGCCAGCAGCGACCGCCGCACTTCGGCGAGATTGCGCGAGGCCTTGCCCGGCGCGAGCGGTTGCTGCTGCAGCTGGCGCAGCGCCTGGGACACATCGCTGGTCTGCAACTGCGGCCGGTTCGAGCGGGCCTCGGTGCCGGGCTTGAACTTGCGCAGCAGCTCGCGCCGTCCGGACATCAGCTGCTGCAGGGTGCGGTACGCGGCCTCGTGATCCTCGTCGTCCGGCTCCGCCGTTGCCGGCGCACTCGCCGCCCACGCGGTGTAGGGGCGCTGCGGGTCGGGCGGGGCGGTCGGGCGCGGGGCGGGCCCGGCCTTGCGTCGTTCCGGTGCAGCCGCATCGTCCGGCGCGCTCGCGCGTACGCGCATCGGCACGAACGTCAACGCAGGCAGGATGCCGGCTTCGGCGAGTTGCGCGTCCAGGCGTTCGAGGATGCGCGCGTAACCGGACATCACTTCGCGATCGAAGATGCGGTACAGCAGCAGGCGCGCATCGTGTTCGATCTCCAGCGTGCGCGCCGCGCTCGCCAGCGCGCGGCACAGGCATTGGGGGCCAAGCGGCAGGCGGTCCGAATCGAAGGCCGGTGCGCCGGCCAGCACGCCGAAGCGCTGGCCGAGCAGATGCAGCGACAGGTTGGCCCGGCCTTCCTGCCGCGATGCGATCTCGCGCAGTACGGTGCCTTCGTCCATCACCGCATCGTCGACCAGGCTCAGCGCGCCGAAGCCGGCAGACGACGGCGCGTCATCGGCATGTTGCCGCGCAGGCGCCGGCACCGCCGTGCGGATGCCGGCCAGCGAGGCTTCGAGCGCGAGCACGAACCGCGGCACGAGGTCGGCACGGTTGACCCGGAAGTTGCGCAGCGTGCCCATGTGGCCCGACTCCACGCCCGGATTGCGCGCCTGGTCGGCCAGTCGGAACAGTTCCTGTTCGAACTCGAACAGCAGCGCATTGAGGCTCTGGTCGAGTTCTTCCGAGACCATGGCGAGCGCGCGTTCCAGCGTGCGGCGCACGCGCGGCGGAAGCCCGGAAGCGGCCAGCGATCGGGGAGAAGACACAGCGGAATGGACGGACATACCTGTCGCAGGATGGGGCGCTCGTCACACTCTTATCACGACGCCGAAGCGGCGACCAGCGTTTGTCGCAGGGCAGGCCCGTGCTGCAATGCGGCATGCCGC
>JBEVKG010000265.1:0-14197 GCA_040509765.1 Xanthomonas sp. | reverse complement strand
AACGGCAGCCGCAAGCGCCTCTGCCCCTTGGGGGCAGGTGGTTGGGTCCTGCAGGTGATGGTTCGCTGCGACAAACGTCAACGGTACGCCTGTCGCGGCTGAAGCCGCTCCTACGAGAACGGCAGCCGCAAGCGCCTCTGCTCCTTGGGGGCAGGTGGTTGGGTTCTGCAGTTGATCGTTCGCTGCGACAAGCGTCAACGGTAACGCCTGTCGCGGCTGAAGCCGCTCCTACGAGAACACCATTGGGCGCGCGTCTGGGCCTTGGGCGGTGCGTTTGGCCAGGTCCTGCGAGCGCTGTTTGCCTGCAGGCGTGGGGCAGCGCGCCGGGTTACGGCGCGGCGGGTTCGGCGCTGTCGCGGACGCTGGCGCGGTAGCCGCTCAGCGCCAGGCGCGCGCGCGCGAACTCGGCGATCACCAGCGCGACCGCGACCGCGGGACGCTCCAATGTGCCGGTGCGCACGCCCGATTCGATGCGCAGTGCCGCTGCCGACAGCGCCAGCGCACCGAGGTTGGCGGCCGAGGACTTCAGCGTGTGCGCGGCCTCGCGCAGCGCGTCGCTTTGTGCCGTCGCCGCGGCCTGCTCCAGGCGCTGGATCAGCAGCGGCGCATCGGCCAGGAACAGTTCGACGATCTGCGCCACGCTGGCGCTGCCGATGACCTCGCGCAGTTCGTCGAGCACGGCGATCTCCAGCACCGGCGCCGGCACCGCGGAGGGCTCGATGATTGCATCGGCATCGGCATCGGCATCGGCATCGCTCGCGTCGGTCGGTGCGGACGCCGTCGAACTGGATGCCGTCGCGGCAGTAGGCGGCGCGGCCGCCGCTGCCTGCGCTTCGATCTGCGAAGCGGGCGGTGCCTGCGCGATCGTCTCGGCGACGGTGCTCGTCTCCGCCACCTGGCCGCTCGCGGCGATCGCCGGCGCTCGTGCTCCGGGCGCTGCTGCGGTCGGCGCGGGCGCGAATGCCGCACTGGCCGGCATGGCCGCCGGCTGCAGCGGCAACCAGCGCTGCAGGCAGGCCTCCAGCCGCGCGCGGTCGATCGGCTTGGACAGAGAGTCGTCCATGCCGGCATCGAGGCAGCGCTGGCGGTCGCCGGCCATCGCGTTGGCGGTCATCGCCACGATCGGCAGGCGCGGGCGCCCCGTCTCGGTCTCGCGCTGGCGCCACTGCCGGGTGGCAGCGTAGCCGTCCAGCACCGGCATCTGGCAGTCCATCAGCACCAGGTCGTACGGCTGCCGCGACAACTGCGCCAGTGCGGCGGCGCCGTCCTCGACGCTGTCGGCGTGGTGGCCGAGCGACTCCAGCAGCCGCCGTGCCACCATCAGGTTGACCGGATTGTCCTCGACCAGCAGCAGCCGGTAGCCGCTGCGCGGCGGTGGCGCTTCGGCCACGGCGGTCGACGGGTCCGTGGCGCGGGCCGGCGCGCGCGTGCCCGCGGCGTCCAGTGCGAACGCGTCGTGATAGATCTCGTCGACGGTGTCGGCGTTGTCGCCCGCGGTCTCTCTGCCCATGCTCGGCGTCGCCGGAGCCAACGCCAGCATACTGCGCAGGTCGATGTCCGCGGCCTGCCGCGACAGCAAGGCGCCGTGCGTGCGGATCTCCTCGGGAATGTCGGCCTCGCCGTACAGCCAGATCAGCCGTGCGGTCTGCGGCGCCGGCAGCCGCGCCACCGCGCGCTGCAGGGCGCGCGCGCTCTGCCGCAGGCCGTCCAGATCGCCGATCACCAGATCGTAGGCCGGGCGCAGGCCGCTGCCGTTGCCGCGCAGTCGCTCCAGCGCCTCCTGGGTCGAATCGACCTTGCTCACCTGCACGCCCCAGTTCGGCAGCAGCACGCTCAGGCGCTGCTGCAGGCGCTGGTCGGCGCCGACCAGCAGCGCATGCAGCCGCGGCAGGCCGCCCGGGTTCTGCGGCAGGTCGCCGATCACCTTCAGCAGCGGAATCTCGAACCAGAACGTAGCGCCCTGGCCCTGCCGCGACACGACGCCGATGCGCCCGCCCATCAGCTCGACGATGCGCTTGCAGATGGTCAGGCCCAGGCCGGTGCCGCCGTACAGGCGGGTGGTGGAGGCATCGGCCTGGGTGAAGGCCTGGAACAGGTGCTCCTGGCGCTCGGTGCTGATGCCGATGCCGGTGTCGCGCACCTCGAAGCGCAGCAGGTGCTGCGCCGGGGTCTCGCCGAGCCGGCGCACGCCCAGGTCGATGCCGCCGCGCGCGGTGAACTTGACCGCGTTGCCGAGCAGGTTGCTCAGCACCTGGCGCAGGCGCACCGGATCGCCGCGCACCGGCAGGCGCACCGCCTGGTCCAGTTGCAGCGCCATGCGCAAGCCCTTGGCCTCGGCCGCGCGCTGCATCAGTTCCAGCACGCCGTCGAGCAGTTCGCGCAGGTTGAAGGTGGTGATCTCCAGCTCCAGCCGGTTCGCTTCCAGCTTGGAGTAGTCGAGGATGTCGTCGACGATGCGCAGCAACTGCAGCGAGGAGGTGCTGGCCGCGCGCAGCATCTCGCGCTGGTCCAGGCCGAGCGGGCCGCGCCCGATCAGTTCCAGCATCGGGATGATGCCGTTGAGCGGGGTGCGGATCTCGTGGCTCATCGTCGCCAGGAACTCGCCCTTGGCCAGCACCGCCGCTTCGGCCGCCTGGGTGGCCGCCTCGGCGGCCTGCTTGGCCTGCAGCAGTTCCTGTTCCAGCCGTTCGCGCACGTGCACGTCGTGCTGCAGGGCGTTGCGTTCGGACTCGGCCAGTGCCGCACGCGCCAGCGCCGCATCCAGGCGTTCGATCTGTTGGCGCGCGCGGCAGCCGGCGACGGTGGCCAGGGCAGCGGCGGCGGCCATGCACGCCGGCGCCACCCAGTGCCACGGCGCCGGCAACGGCAGCGTCAGCGGCGGCAGCGCCAGCAGGGTGCCGGCGACGGCGAGCGCCGCGGCGAAGGCCGCCGGCCGCGGAAGGGGCCGGCGTCGACGGACGGACATGGCTACAGCACCGCGTTCTGGAAGTCGAAGTTCAACTGGTCGCCGACCGACTGCACCAGATTGCCCTGGATGAAATCGACCCCGCCCATCCACATCGCGGCCGCCGCCTGCGCCTGCTCGATCTGCTGGCCGATGATCAGCAGGCCGGCGCGGTGCGCCAGATCGATGGTGGCGCGCAGTTGGTCGCGCAGTTCAGGGTCGGCATGCGCACCGGCGAAGCGCGCCGACAGGCGCAGATAGCCCAGCGGCAGGTGCGCGAGCAGCGCCTCGGCCTCGGCGCCCGGTTCGAACTGGCTGATGCAGAACTGCACGCCCAGCGGCATCAGCCGCGCGCAGAACTGCTGCAGCGTGGCGGTGTGGATCAGCGCATCGTCCAGGCGCAGGTCGATCACCAGCGAGGTGCCGGTGACGCCGCGGCGGCCGATGGTGTCGATCAGCCACTCGGCGAAGGCGGTGCGCGCCAGCGTGCGGGTGGACTGCGAGACGAACAGGCGCAGCGGCGGGGTGGCGTGCTGGTACAGATGCAGCAGGCCCAGCGCATGGTCCAGCACCTGCTGGTCGAGGTCGGCGATGCGGCCGCCGGCTTCGGCGGCCGGCAGCACCTGGCCGGCCGAGAGCAGGCTGCCATCGCGCTGGCGCAGGCGCAGCAGCACCTGGTACTGGGCGATGTCGCCGCCGGCGACGGCGACGATCGGCTGGTAGGCCGGCTCCAGTTGTCCCTCCAGCATCGCGATGCGCTGCAGGTCCTCGTCCGCGCTCGGCGGCACGTAGGCGGCGATGCCCTGCGGATGCAGCCGCGCCTGCAGCGCGCTGCGTTCGACCGCTTCCAGCGCGCTGCCGGCGTCCTCGAAGCCATGGCCGAAGTCGGCGTAGCCGACCGCGCAGCGCAGGTGCAGCGCCTCGTCCTCGCGCAGCGGGAAGGCGTGGCCGGACAGGGTGTCGCGCAGGCCCTGCGCGCGTTGCCGCTGCGTCTCGGCATCGGCGTCCTCGGCCAGCAGCAGGAAGCTGTTGTCGTTGAGCCGCGCCAGCGGTTGCGGCGCGGTGACCCCGGACAGGCGGCGCCCGGCCTGCACCATCAGCCGCTCGAACGCGGCGTAGCCGTAGCGTTCGCGCAGGCCGAGCGCGCTGGCGATCTCGATGAAGTACAGGCTGCCGGCGCGGCGCGCGCGCAGCGTCGCGTCCAGCTGCTGCAGCAGATGGGCGCGGGTCGGCAGGCCGGTCTCGGGGTTGTTCAGCGGCACCGCCTCGGCGTGGCCTTGCTGGGCCTGCTGGCGGGCGCGGCGGATACGGTTGGAGACCGCGGCGATCAGGTGCCGCGGCCGGATCGGCTTGGTCAGGAAATCGTCGGCGCCGCTGTCGAGCACCTCGTATTCCAGCTCCGGATCGGCGTCGCCGGACAGGAACACGATCGGCAGCAACTGGTGCTGCGGCTGCTGGCGGATCAGCGCGGTCAGGCGCATGCCGTCCAGTCCCGGCATGTGCAGGTCCATCAGGATCAGGTCCGGCCGGTAGTCGACGATGGCCTGCTGCACGCCTTCTGCGTCCATCTGCACCTGCGCATGCATGCCGGCGCCATGCAGCACGCTCTGCGCGAACAGCGCCTGTGCGCGGTCGTCCTCCACGATCAGCACGCGGTACGGCGCGGCCGCGGCCTGCGCGGTGGGATCGGTGGCGGCGTCGGCGACCACGAAGGCGGCCGCGCTGGTGTCGGCCGGGCCATCGTCGTGTTCGCTGCTGGCCAGCGGCATGGCGGCCGCGGCGGCGTCGGCAGGCGCAAGGTCGGAGGCGACGTCGGTGGCCGCGGCCACGCGCTCGGCGTCGCCGACCCAGCGGCGCCAGTAGTGCGGCGGTGGGGTCTCGGCGCGCACGTGGCGCGCACGCGCGTCCTCGCGGTGCGAAAGCGGAGCGGTGTCGTTGACGGGCATCGCGTCTGGTTCCTGGGGCGCGTCCAATTATGCGACGAACTTCACGATGGCAGGGCGCCCGTGTGCGTGGTGTCGCCGGCTGCCGCTGCGGGCGAGGCCAGCAGGCGGCGCATGCCCCGCCAAAGCAGGCGCCACGTCCACCACACCAGCAGTGCGCCGAGCGCGCTCGCCGCCAGCACCAGCACCAGCGCCAGCCACGGGTGCGCGAGGGCCAGGGCCAGCGCGGCGATCACCACCGAATCCTCCGCCAGCGAGGCGATCCAGTTGCTGGCCGGCTCCGGCGAGGTATTGAGCAGGGCGCGGGTGCCGGCCTTGAGCGCGTGGCTGGTCAGGGCCACGCCGGCCCCGGTGGCCAGCGCGCCGGCGCCCAACTGCCCGTCGGGCGAGAGCGTGGCCGCGGCCAGGAACGCGCCGGCCGGAATCCGGGTCAGGGTCTGCAGCAGGTCCCACACCGAATCCACGCCGGGGATCTTGTCGGCGAAGAACTCGGCCAGCGCCAGCGCGCCGGAGGTGCCGAGCACCCACCACGACTGCGTCGCCTGCAGCGCCGGCGGCAGCTCCAGCCAGCCGAGCAGGCCGGCCAGGCCGATGCCGAACACGGTCAGGTACACGCGGATGCCGGCCAGCCAGGCCAGCAGGATGCCGATTACGAAGAGATGGGCGTCGGTCATGGCAGGCGCTCCTGCAACTGCACGGATGCCGGCCACTATCGGCCAAGCCCGCCACGAAGGCCAGCCCGCGGCGCGGGCCGGCCGCGCAGTCCGGCGCCGCTCAGGAGGGTGGCTTACACTAGGTGGCCCAGCAGGCCGACCCGCGAGGATCGACGCCGGCGCCGCCTCGGTGGCGCGGCAGCGCGCATGAACCGACCCGTTCCCCGTTTCCAGATCGTGCCCAACGGCGCCGCGCCCCGCCGCGGCCGCGGGCTGTGGCTGCTGCTGGCCGGGCTGTGGCTGCTGTCGCTGGCGCTGACCTGGTGGCTGGCCAGCCGCCAGGCCGCGCCGCGGCTCAGCGCGGTCAGTGCGCAGTTGCGCGAGGCCGAGCGCAACCTGCAGGCGCAGCAGCGGCAGATCGAGACGCTCAACCAGCGCCAGGCCACCCTGGCCCGTTCCGACCAGATCAGCCGCGCCGCCAACAACGAGGTGCAGAGTTCGCTGGCCGAGCGCGACGAGGAGATCGCCGGGCTGCGCGCCGACGTGGCGTTCTACGAGCGCCTGGTCGGCGCGACCAGCCAGCGCAAGGGCCTGAGCGTGCATTCGGTGGAATTCTCCGCCGAGGCCGGCGGCACCTGGCGCTACAACGTGGTGCTGACCCAGAACCTCAACCGCGGGGCGATCAGCCAGGGGCAGCTGCGGCTGACCGTGGAAGGCGTGCGCGGCGGCAAGCTCACCAGCGTCGGCTGGGACGAATTGCACCAGAAGACCGGTGTGCCCGGGCAGGACTACTCGTTCCGCTACTTCCAGCAACTGGATGGCAGCGTGATCCTGCCCAAGGGCTTCACTCCGCAACGGGTGCGGGTGGCATTGAGCGGCGGTGGGGCGCCGGTCAGCCAGACCTTCGATTGGACATTGGCCGGTAACGGCAAAGGGGAATAATCAGCCTATGTTTGGAAACAAGAACAGCCGCAGCAGCGGCCAGACCGTGGTCGATACGCTGATCGGCGCGCAGGTGGTGATCCGCGGCGACCTGGTGTTCAGCGGTGGGCTCTACGTGGAAGGGCGCATTCTCGGCAAGGTCGTGGCCGAGGACGGCGCGCCGGCCACGCTGACCCTGTCCGAACACGGCAGCATCGAGGGCGAGGTGCGCGCGCCGGTGGTCATCATCAACGGCCAGCTGATCGGCGACGTGCATGCCGCCGAGCGCGTGGAACTGGCGCCGAAGGCGCGGGTGCAGGGCAACGTGCACTACCAGGTGGTGGAGATGAACGCCGGCGCGCAGCTGACCGGGCGCCTGATCCACGCCGGCAGCCTGGCCGCGCTGGCGCCGCCGGAGGCGCATCGCGAGGCCGCCGGCGACGCCGAGCCGCCGCGCGCGCTCACCGCCGAGGCTTGATTCGGCCGCCCGCCGTCCCCATCCTGGCGCCATGAGCACTCTCGTTTCCCTGCCGGGCGCCGCGCCCACGCCCGACTACCAGTCGCTGGAGCGGCCGCTGAACTTCACCGCGGCCGCCGCGGCCAAGGTGCGCGAGTTGATCCGCGAGGAAGGCAACGACGCGCTGGCGTTGCGCGTGTACATTCAGGGCGGCGGCTGTTCCGGCTTCCAGTACGGCTTCGAGTTCGACGAGAACCGCGCCGAGGACGACCTGGCGGTGCAGACCGACCAGGTCACCCTGCTGGTCGACCCGCTCAGCCTGCAGTATCTGATGGGCGCGGAAGTGGATTACAGCGAGGGCCTGCACGGGGCGCAGTTCGTGATCCGCAATCCCAACGCCAAGACCACCTGCGGGTGCGGCAGCAGCTTCAGCGTGTAGACACGCTGCGGCTTGCGGGATGCACGGTTTGCCTGCACCCTGCGGCGCATGTCCGATCCGACGCCCGCTTCCTTCGCCTTCGCCGGTCCTGCGATCGACCGTGCCGATGCCGTGCGCAACGACCCGGCCGCGCTGTGCCAGGCCTGGGCACAGGCCCGTGTGCTGGTGCTGGACGCCGATGGCCACGCGCATGCCGATACCGACGGTCGCCCGCTGATCGTCAGCGCGGCCGCCCTCGGCGCGCTGGCGGAACAGGCGCTCTTTCTCGGCCTGGACGACGGCCAGGCCTGGTTCGCGCTGGCCGCCGACGCGGTGCCGCAACTGGCGCCGCCGGCGCAGCGCATCGACCTGCGCCGTGCCGCGGCCGAGTGGCCGGCGCTGGAGGCGGGCCTGTTCGCCTACGCCCGGGCGATGCTGCACTGGCAGTCGCGCACCCGCTTCTGCGGCGTGTGCGGCGGCACCACCGCATTGCAGCGCGGCGGCTTCCTCGGCGTCTGCACGCAGTGCGCCAGCGAACACTACCCACGGGTCGATCCGGCAGTGATCGTGGCGGTCAGCGACGGTCGGCGCCTGTTGCTGGGGCGCCAGGCAAGCTGGCCGGCGCGGCGCTACTCGGTGATCGCCGGCTTCGTCGAGCCGGGCGAATCGCTGGAACAGACGGTGGCGCGCGAGGTGGCCGAAGAGACCCAGGTGCGGGTGCGGCCCGGCAGTTGCCGCTACTACGGCGCGCAGCCGTGGCCGTTTCCCGGCGCGCTGATGCTCGGCTTCAGCGCGCAGGCCGAGGCGGACACGCCGCAGGTGGACGGCGAACTGGAAGACGCGCGCTGGTTCGAGCGCGAGGAGGTCGGCGCTGCACTGGCGCGGCTGGCGGCGCACGGCGACAGCGCCGACGACGGCCATGGCCTGCGCCTGCCGCCGCGCATCTCCATCGCCCGCGCGCTGATCGAGGACTGGTACCGGCACGGCGCGCCGGCCTGACCGCGCCGGCGCATTGCGCGCATCCGTTTCAGAACGGTCCCGGAGGACCTGCATGTTCACGACCCTCGTCGCTGTGATCGTCGCCCTGGTGCTGGGCCATGTCGCGCCCGGCATGGTGGCCTCGTTGCGCCGCTTCGACGCCTTCGGCGACTGGCTGAGCTGGCTGGACACGCATGCCGGCGAGGGCAGCGCCTGGCGCGGCCGTTACGGCATCGCGCTGGCGCTGCTGCCGCCGCTGCTGCTGGTCGGCCTGCTGCAGTGGCTGCTGGCGGCGCCGCACCTGGGCCTGCTGACCCTGCTGTTCGGGATCGCGGTGCTGGCCTTCAGCTGGGGGCCGCGCGACCTGGACACCGACGTGGAGGCGATCATCGAGGCCGACGATGCCGCCGCGCGGCAGCTGGCGGTGGCGCAGTTGCAGGCCGATGGCGCGCCGCTGCGCGCCGATCCGGCCGGGCTGGTCGAGGCGGTGGCGGTCAGCGCGATGCGGCGCTGGTTCGCGGTGCTGTTCTGGTTCCTGCTGCTGGGGCCGTTCGGCGCGCTGGGCTACCGGTTGCTGGCGCTGGCCGCGGTCGGGCCGTATGCGCCACGGCTGCCACCGGTCACCGCCGCCGGTGCGCGCCTGCTGCTGGCGGCGATGGAATGGCCGGTGGCGCATCTGATGACCTTCTCGCTGGCGCTGGTCGGCAATTTCGAGGCGGTGTTCGGCGCCTGGCGCGCCGCCGGCGGCAAGCGGTGGCAGTTGGACACCGGCTTCCTCGGGCCGGTGGCCTGCGCCAGCGTGCGCGGCGAACTCGATGCCGAGGCGCACGACTACAGCGATGCGGGCATGGTGGTACCGGCGCTGCGGCGCCTGCCGGAGCTGCGCGATGCGATGAGCCAGGTCTGGCGGGTGCTGTTGCTGTGGCTGGTGCTGCTGGCGCTGCTGGTGATCGCCGGCTGGGTCAGCTGAGGCCGGCGCCAGGCGTGCTGTGTCGCTTGGCCGGGCCGGCTAGTGCGGTGCCAGCAGGGTGAACGGAAACCACGGCAGGTTGCGCGCGATCCAGTAGCCCGGTAGCGCGACCAGCCAGAAGTTGGGCCGTGAGACCACGTTGATCACCGGCGCGAACCAGGCCGCGCGCCAGCCGGCCTTCCAGGCGATCAGGCCGGGCAGCAGGGCCAGGCCGAGCATCGCGCCGGGATTCATCGCGAAGGCCCCCACCGGATCCAGGTGCACCAACGCATGCAGGGCGCGGGTCATGCCGCAGCCCGGGCAGTAGTAGCCGGTGAGTGCATGGAACATGCACGGCGCGAACGGGCTGTCGGCGGCGTTGGGATCGAAGCGATACAACAGCGTGGCGCCGCCGGCCGCGAGTGCGGCGGCGGCGCCCAGGCACGCCCGTTGTTGCCAGGCGCGCATGCCGATCAGCTCGCGTGCGGGATCTGCTGCATGTAGTCCATGTAGCTCTGCATGCCGCCGGTGGCGAGCATGCCGATGTTGATCAACAGGCCGATGATGGCCAGCGCGGTGGTCACCCAGCACCAGGTCTTGGCGGTGTTGGACGCGCGGCGCGCGCCCTCCAGGTCGCCCTGGTTGAGCAGGCCGTTGACCTTGCTGGAGAACACGATGGCGACGATGCCGGTGATCAGCGCCGGGCAGCACAGGCAGAAGCCGAGCACGGTGGAAATGATCGCCCAGGCCAGGTGGTTGGGGACCGGGCCGGGAACGCCGGAGGCGGGGGCAGGCGGCGGCGTGACGGGACTGACGGTGCTCATGTGGATCTCCTTGATGGGTGGTGCACGGCAGTCGGTGAGTCTAGACGAGTCGCTGCGGTGCGGGTGTGGCGGGCCGTCAGTGCGGCGCGAGCAGGGTGAAGGGGTACCAGGGCAGATTGCGCAGCAGCGCGTAGCCGAGCAGCACCCACAGCCACAGGCGTGGGTCGGCGAGGATCTTCAGCAGCGGCGCCAGCGGGCGCAGGCGCAGGCCGGCGGCATTGAGCGCCATGATCGCCAGCAGCGGCAGCGCCACCACCAGCAAGGGATTGCTGCTCCAGGCGTGGGTCAGGTCCAGATGCACCAGCGCGTGCAGGCAGCGGGTGCTGCCGCAGCCGGGGCAGTACAACCCGGTGAGGGCACGGAACGGACAGCCGGGCAGCGGATTGCCGGGGACGTTGGGATCGACCCGGCGCAGCACCACGGTGGCGACCACCGCGGCGCCGCTCAGTGCGGCCAGCGGCAGCCAGCGGGGCAGGGACTGCAGGCGCGACAGGGACATGGCAGGCGGGCGATCGCAGGTGGCCGGCCGCCGTCGCAGGCGACGGCGGCCGCGGTCCTCAGGACATGGACGACTGCTGCATCATGCCCAGGCCGCCCAGGGCGAAGATGAAGATCAGGTACAGCACGATCAGCACCACCGAGGTGATCGCCGAGTAGATCGCCCACTTCTTGGCCTTGTCCGCCGACTCGCGCGCGCCGCTCACGTCGCCCGCGGCGAGCTTGGTGTTGACCTGGGCGGCGTAGACGATGGACACGATGCCCAGCGGCAGGCAGCAGAACAGCGTGGTCAGGATCGCCCAGACGAGGTTGTTGGACACTTGCGGTGCGGTGGTATTCATCCGTGTTGCTCCGGTTGGGTGGTGAAACGGGTAGGGGCGTGCGCTAGTGGTCGACCAGCGCGCCGAGGAAGGCCAGGCCGCCGAACAGCAGGAACCACAGCGCCATCAGGATCGGCAGCGCGAACGCGGACCACAGTGCCCACAGGCCGGCCTTGCGCGAGGCCTCGCGGGCGCCGGCGATGTCGCCGGCAGCGCGGCGGCCATCCACCTGCGAGGCGTAGACGATGGAGACGATGCCCAGCGGCAGGCAGCAGAACAGCGTGGACAGGATCGCCCAGACCAGGTTGTTGGGCACATAGATGCCGGTCGCGTTGGGCGCCGGTGGTGGTACGACCTGGTTCACGGTCCGCTCGGTCCTTCGTCATGGACGCCACCGCTTGTGGCGTCTCCCCGCCCGCTAATCTACCTGAAGCGCGCGCCTGCGGCACCTGCGCCGTGCTCAGGCGGCATCGCCGCGCAGACGTCGCACCTGCGCTTCCAGGATCTCGGCCGTGGCCTGCGCGCCTGCCACCGGCGCGTCGGCGACGACCTCGACATGCGCGCGGAAGCGCCGCGGCACGCGCATGCGCCGCAGCCGCGAATCGCGCTTGCTCCACATGCTCGTCCACATGTTGCGCAAGGCCATCGGCACCACCGGCACCGCGCGCCGGACCAGGATCTTCTCCACGCCGGACTTGAACGCGGCGATCTCGCCGTCCTTGGTCAGGGCGCCCTCGGGGAAGATGCACACCAGTTCGCCCTCGGCCAGCGCGGCGTCGATGGCGTCGAACGCGCGCTGCATCAGCTCGGGGTCCTCGCGCGCGCCAGCGATCGGGATCGCCTTGGCGGTGCGGAAGATCCAGCGCATCACCGGAATGTTGAAGATGCGGTAGTACATGACGAAGCGCACCGGCCGCGGGATCGCCGCGGCCAGCACCAGCGCGTCCATGTAGCTGACGTGGTTGCACACGATCAGCGCCGCGCCCTCGTCGGGCACGTGGCGTTCGATCCCATGCAGGCGCAGCCGGTACAGGGTGCGCACCATCACCCAGCTGAGGAAGCGCATCAGGAATTCGGGGACGATGCTGAAGATCCAGATCGCCACCAGCGCGTTGGCGATGGCCAGCGCCAGGAACACCTGCGGGATGCTCAGCCCGGGCATCGCGATGCGCACGCCGAACAGGTGCAACTGCTGCATCTGCAGGGCGATGCCGATCATCGCCGCCAGCACGATGAACAGCGAGTTCTGGATGTTGAGCCCGGCGATGACGCGCGACAGTTCCGCCTTCGGCGTGCGGCTCTGGATCAGCGCGAACAGCGGCACCACGAACAGGCCGGTGCACAGGCCGATGCCGACCAGGTCGAGCATGATCCGCCAGCTGCCGGTCTGGTGGACGAACTGGCCGATGCCCAGGCCGGTCTGCAGCGCGGCGCCGGGCCGGGCGAAGTACAGGTCGAGCATGAACGCGCTGATGCCGAACGCGCCCAGCGGCACCAGGCCGATTTCCACGGTGCGCCCGGACAGCTTCTCGCACAGCAGCGAGCCGGTGCCGGTGCCGATCGAGAACAGCGCCAGGGCGAAGATGTACAGGTCCTGCGCGCCGCCCAGGTTGAGTTCGGCGTAGGTCGGCAACTGCGCGGTGAGCACGGTGCCGACGAACCAGAACCAGGACACGCCGAGTACCGCGTTGCGCACCGCCAGCTGGCGCCGGGTCAGGCGCATGATCGCCAGCGATTCCGGCAGCGGGTTCCAGTTGATCTTCAGGTCCGGCGCGCCGGCGTCGACCTTGGGGATGCAGCGCGCCATCAGGTTGCCGGTGACCGCCAACGCGACCACCGCGGTGGCCGCGGCCACCGGCCCGTGGCTGCCGGCGATCTGGAAGATCAGTCCGCCCAGGATCATGCCGCACAGGATCGAGATCGAAGTGCCCATCTCGACCAGGCCGTTGCCGCCGGTCAGTTCCTCCGGCTTGAGCACCGACGGCAGGATCGAATACTTCACCGGCCCGAACAGGGTCGACTGCAGGCCGGTGCAGAACAGCGCCACCAGCAGCACCGCCATGTTCTCGGTCAGGAAGCCGACCGCGGCCAGCGACATGATCGCGATCTCCATCGTGGTGGTGATGACCACCAGCCGCGACTTCTCCAGCTTCTCGGCGATCTGCCCGGCCAGCGAGGAGAACAGGAAGTACGGCAGGATGAACAGCGCCGGCGCCAGGTTGGTGTACAGCGTGCGCTGCTCCGGGGTCACGCCCAGATAGAACAGCAGGCCGATGATCGCCTGCCGGTACACGTTGTCGTTGAAGGCGCCCAGCGCCTGGACCACGAAGAACGGCAGAAAGCGGCGTTGCCGCAGCAGGGCGAACTGGCTGTGGGCGGACATGCAGGCTCCTTTGCGAACGCGCGCAGCCTAGCAGGTTCGCCGCGCGCGCAGGCGCGGCGCGCGGCGGCCGCTCCCGGCGCTGTCGGCTGCGGCCTGGATGGCGTCGCGCTGCGCGCGCAGCAGGGCGATGAAGGCGCGTGCGGCCGGGGTCGGGTCCGGCCGCCACACGGCATAGGTGAGGAAGCGGAAGCGCTCGCGCAGCGCCACCGTCGCCACTCCCTGCATGCCGGTGGCCATGGTCTGCGGCACCACCGCCAGGCCCAGGTCCTCGGCCACCAGTTGCCGCTGCAGGTCGGCGTGGGTGACCTCGTACTGCAGGCGCTGGCGCAGGCCGGCGGCGGCGAAGGCGCGATCGATGATGCCGCGTACGCCGGCGCCGGGAGTCAGTCCGGCCATCGGCGCGTCCTCCAGTTCGCGCAGGGCGACCTCGCGGCGCGCGGCGAAGCGGTTGCCGGGCGCGGCGATCAGCGCCAGCGGCTCTTCGTGCAGCAGCAGGTGCTGCGGCGGCAGCGCCACGTGCGGGCCGACCCCGACCAGGGCCACGTCGAGCCGGCCTTCGCTCAGGTCCAGCAGCAGCGCATCGCTCATGCCGGTGCGCAGGTGCACGTCCACCGCGCTGTGCGCCTCGCGGAAGCGGCGCAGTACCGCCGGCACCTGCACCGCGTTCAACGAGGAGATCTGCCCGATCTGCAGGCGGCCGCGCACCGTGCCCAGGGTCTGCGCCATCTCCTCGTGCAGGCGCTCGGCGGCGCGCAGGGTGGCGCGGGCATTGTGCAGGAACACCTCGCCGGCGGCGGTGGCGCGCACCTGCCGCGCCCCGCGTTCGAACAGCCGCGCGCCCAGCGCCTGCTCGATCTTGGCGATCTGGTGGCTCAGCGCCGACTGCACGGTGTGGCAGCGGCGCGCGGC
>JBEVKG010000264.1:0-5161 GCA_040509765.1 Xanthomonas sp. | reverse complement strand
GTGTACGTTGGCGCGCCAGCCGGGCACACCACTGCGTGGCGGCGAGCAGGCTGGACGGGTCGGCGGTGCCGCGCCCGGCCAGGTCCAGCGCGGTGCCGTGGTCGACCGCAACGCGCGGGTAGGGCAGGCCCAGGGTGATGTTGACGGCCTGTTCGAAACCGCTGTACTTCAGCACCGGCAGGCCCTGGTCGTGGTACATCGCCAGCACGGTGTCGAAGCCGGTGAGCTTGCCCGGCAGGAAGGCGGTATCGGCCGGCAGCGGGCCGATCAGGTCCATGCCCCCGGCGCGCAGGCGCTCCAGCAGCGGAATGACCAGATCCAGCTCCTCGCGGCCGAGGTGGCCGTCTTCGCCGGCATGCGGGTTGAGCCCGAGCACGGCGATGCGCGGGGCGGCCAGGCCGAAGTCCCGGCGCAGCGCGGTGTCGATGATGCTCAGCGTCTGCTCCAGCCCGGCCGGCGTGATCGCATCGGCCACCGCCCGCAGGGGCAGGTGGGTGGTGGCCAGCGCAACGCGCACGATGGCGTTGGCCAGCATCATCACCACCGGGGTGCCGGCCTGGTCGGCCAGCAGTTCGGTGGTGCCGCTGTAGGCGATCCCGCCCTGGTTGATCACCGCCTTGTGCACCGGGCCGGTCACCACGCCGGCCAGTTCACCGGTCAGGCAGGCCTGGCCGGCCTGCAGCAGCGCGCCGATCACCGCGCCGGCATTGGCCGGGTCGGTGCTGCCGAACCGGCTGGGGACGGCATTGGGGACCACGCGCAACGGCAGATCGCCCGGCTGGCGGGCGATGGCATCTTCAGGCAGGAGGTGAAGCGGCAGGCCCAGCGCGTCGGCGGCGGCCTGCAGCGTATCCGGGTCGGCGAACCCCAGCAGCCGGCAATCGGTGCGCGGCTGCTGGATCAGGCGGAGGCAGAGCTCCGGGCCGATCCCGGCGGGCTCGCCCGGAACCAGAGCGAGCTGCGGGAGCACCGATCAGGACTTCGGCGGGGTGGCGGCAGCGCCGTCGGCCGCGTCACCGGTACGCAGGTTCACGTACGCTTCGCCACGCAGTTCCTGCAGGAAGCGGTTGTACTCTTCCTCCAGCTTGCGGCGGCCGATCGTTTCGCGGATCTGTGCGCGCTGGTTGTCGTTGGTGGCATCGGTCTGGCGCGTCGCCACGCGCTGCACGATGTGCCAGCCGGCATCGGTGCGGAACGGCTGGCTGATGCCGCCGTCGCTGACGCCTTCGACCTGCTTGCCGAAGTCCGGACCGAACGCGTCGGCCGGGACCCAGCCCAGATCGCCGCCCTGGCCCTTGCTGTTGGTGTCTTCGGACGACTCGCGGGCTACCGCGTCGAACGCGGCACCGCCGGCGATGCGTGCGCGCAGGGTGTCGATCTTGGCCTTGGCGGCCGCGTTGTCCTGCTGGTCGGTGACACGCACCAGGATATGGCGGGCCTGGTATTCGGTGATGGTCTGGCCACTGCCGCCGGCAGCCGCGCTGGCATCGCGCACTTCCACCAGCTTGAGCAGCTGGAAACCGCTCGGGCCACGCAGCGGGCCGATCACGTCGCCAGCCTTCATGTCCGTCATCATCTGCGCAAACGCGTTCGGGATTTCATCCAGCGAACGCCAGCCCAGATCGCCGCCTTCCAGCGCGTTGGGGCTGTCGGAATAGCGCACGGCGGCGGCATTGAAGTCCAGCTCGCCCTTGTCCAGCAGCGCCTTCACGCCATCGGCCTTCTTCTGGCCGATGCCGATCTGCTCGGCGGTGGCCCCTTCGGGCAGGCCGATCAGGATGTGCGCCAGGTGGTACTGGGTGCCCACGGCGGCCTGCTGCGTCAGCGCGGCATCCACTTCGCCCTCGCTGACGCTGATGCGGCTCTGCGCGAAACTCTGGCGCAGGCGCTGCACGGTGATTTCATCGCGCACCGAGTTGCGGAAGTCGTTGTAATCCAGGCCGTCGCTGGCCAGGCGCTGGCGCAGGGCGTCCAGCGTGGAGCCGTTCTGCTGGGCGATCGCGTTGATCGCCTGGTTCAGTTCCTGATCGCTGACCTTGATGCCGCTGCTCTCCGCGCGGGCCACCTGCAGCTTGACCAGGACCAGGCGCTCGAGCACCTGGCGGCGCAGCACGTCGTCCGGCGGCAGCTGGGTTTCGCGGCCGGCGTACTGGGCCTTGATGTTCTGGACGGCACGCTCGAGTTCGCTCTGCAGCACGACGTCTTCATCGACGATCGCCGCGATGCGGTCCAGCGGCTGACCCTGCTGGGCCAGCACCTGCAAGGGGGTCGTCGCGGTGGAGACCGCCAGCAGCGAGGCGAGGAGTACGGGAAGGGTTTTGGTCATGGGATCAGGTTCGGATCGTAGTCATCGCGGTCAGCACTGGTATTGCTGGGCGGCACGAGATAGAGGTCGTCTCGGTAGTAGCCGAGAATAGCACGGCGCAAGGTGCGGTCCGTGTTCTGGCCGATGGAGCTCAGGCCCTTGAGCACGAACTCGATCTGGAAGGAATTGTTCAGGTCTCCCTCGCGGTTGCGCACGTAGCGGCGGGCAATCGCGCGGACGGCCAGGCAGCAGCTGTCCCACTGCACGCCACCGATGATTTCCAGCGGCTTCTTGTCTTCGATGGAGTAGTAGTAGCGCCCCACCAGGCTCCAGCGCGGGCTCAGCGGGTACAGGAAGGACAGGTCGGCCTGCTTGAGCAGGTCGGTGCCATCGGGGTTGAGGCGGTGGCGGTAGGTGATGTTGACGATGCCGTCGTTGGACATCAGGTAGCGCGCGCGCACGCTGGCCAGGTCCTCGCGCTTGTACTTGGGGTCCCACTGGTAGGTGGCGCCCAGGTTCCAGCGGTCGTTGATGGCGTAATTGGCATCGGCGATCCAGGCCGACTTGCCCTGTTCGACCGGCGACTGCGCGTTGTTGATGGTCACCCGCGAGTCGTCGAAGTACAGGATCTGGCCGATGCTGGCGGAGAAGCGCTCGCGGCCCGTTTCCTGGTTGATGAAGCGGGTACTCAGCGCCATGGTCAGCTGGTTGGCGTCGTTCTGGCGGTCCGCGCCGGTATAGCGCGAATCGCGGAACAGCTGGCCCCAGCTGAAGGTGAAATCGCGGGTATCGAAGATCGGCAGGTCGCTCTGGTCGCGGTAGGGCGTGCGCAGGTAGAACAGGCGCGGCTCCAGCGTGTGCAGGTACGAGGTGCCGCCGATGGTGGTCTCGCGGTCGAAGAACAGGCCGGCGTCGATCGTGCCGATCGGCAGGCTGCGGCTCGGCGAGGTGTTGCCGCGCAGCTGTTCCGGGGTGGCGTTGGCGATTTCCTCGGCAGTCATGTTCTGCAGGCGGATCTGGTCAGCCAGCCCACGGTCCAGTTCATAGCCGGTGTAGCGGTAGGCCAGGGTCGGGGTCACATACCAGGCCGCGCCACTGAAGGGCATGGACACATACGGTTTGACGTCCAGTCGCGAGCCACCGAACATCTCGGTGCGGGTCCCGTCGCGCACGTACTCGCCGTCGGCATCGACGATCTTGCCGTTGATGTCCTTGTGGGTGAAGCGCACGGCCTCGGCGTACACGCCGGTTTCCAGCCACGGCAGGACCGGCTTGTCCCAGGTGAAGAAGGCGCGCGGCTGGCGCGCGTAGGGCAGCGCGGCTTCGGTCAGGGTGTAGTCGGTCAGCTGCCAGTAGTCGGCCATCAGGCCGCCGGTCCAGTTTTCCCCGGTGCCGTAGATGCCCACCTGGCTCTGCAGGTTGGACGCGGTCACCCCGAGCAGGCGGTTGGCGAAGTCTTCGGTGTAGCGCTCGTCACTGACCCAGGCCAGGTTGGCGCGGGCCTGCCAGTGCGAATTGAGGTTGTGGTAGCCGCCGAACTCGAACTGGCCACGATCGCGATCGCGCAGCTTGTCGTTGGGCAGGTAGCTGGTTTCCAGCTCGCCGCGGCCACCGTCGTACAGATAGCGGAACTCGTTGGTCAACATCAGGCCGCGCTTGCTCATGTAGCGCGGGGTCAGGGTGTCGTCGTAGTTCGGCGCCAGGTTGAAGTAGATCGGCTGGGCATAGTCGAAGCCGTTGCGCCCGGACAGGCCGATCTGCGGGTAGAGCAGGCCGGTCTGGCGACGGTCGTCGATCGGGAACTTGAAGTACGGCGCCCACAGCACCGGCACGTTGCCGATCCGCAGCACCGCGTTGCGCGCGGTACCGAAGCCTTCGTCGTTGTCCACTTCGATCTGCGGCGCGGTCAGCTTCCAGACCGGCTGCGACGGGTCGCAGGTGGTGTAGGTGGAGCGGTGCATCTGCCCCACCGCGCCCTGCAGGTCGACCGATTCGGCCACGCCGTTGCCGCGGCGGGACACCAGCTGGTACTGGATGTCGCTGATCTTGTGGGTGTCCGCGTCCTGGTTGCCTTCGGCGCGCTTGGCCACCATCCGGATCGAGGAGTCCTGGTAGCGGACATTGCCCTCGGCGATGTAGTTGCCGCTCTCGGTGTCGAAGCTCAGGTGGTCGGTGCCCAGGAACTGGTCGCCGCGTTTGATCGCGACATTGCCCTGGTACTGCGGCACCGTGGTGGTGCCGAACAGCTGGTCCCCCTCGATGTCGGTGTCCTGCTGGTCGCGGGTGGCGGCAGCAGCCTTGTCGGCTTTGGGCGCATCGTCAAAGACTGGCAAGACGTCGGTGGCTGGGCACAGGCCCCAGTTCACCGGTTTGTCGTCGGCCATGGCCGGCAGGCAGATGGCGATACTGAGGGGGAGAGGCAGCAGGCGGAGGGCTCGGCGCACGCGGGATTCGGATTCGGGCGAAAACGGACCGTAGCTTGCCCCATCCCTTGCATAGGGGCAATGAAGGTCTGGGCCGGCGAGGGGGCCGGGTTCATGCGCGGGCCCTGCCGCGCCGGCGCTCAGCGCAGTTGGCCGACGTGGGCCACGCTGCATTCGGCCAGCGCCTGCAGGTCGTAACCGCCCTCCAGCATCGAGACCACCCTGCCGCCGGCGTGGCGCCGGGCCAGGGTCCGCAGCTCGGCGGTGATCCAGGCGAAGTCCTCGGTTTCCAGCATCAGGTCGGCCTGCGGATCGCGCATGTGCGCATCGAAGCCGGCCGAGATCAGCAGCAGCTGGGGCCGGAAATCGTCGATGGCCGGCAGCATCTCGTCGGCCCAGGTGTTGCGGAAGCGGAAGCCGCCACTGCCCGGCG
>JBEVKG010000263.1:0-3471 GCA_040509765.1 Xanthomonas sp. | reverse complement strand
GCCGCCGCAGGTACTCGTTGGCCGCGGAGAAATGCTTGCAGCCGAGGAAGCCGCGGTGCGCCGACAGCGGCGAGGGGTGCGGCGCCTTGAGCACGCGGTGGCGGCGGGTGTCGATGACCTTGCCCTTGGCCTGGGCGTAGCTGCCCCAGAGCAGGAACACCAGGCCCTCGCGCTCGCGGTTGAGGGTCTCCACGACGTGGTCGGTGAAGCCCTCCCAGCCCTTGCCCTGGTGCGCGCCGGCGCGGCCCTCCTCCACCGTCAGCACCGCGTTGAGCAGCAGCACGCCGCGCTGCGCCCACGGCAGCAGGCAGCCGTGGTCGGGACGGCGGATGCCCAGGTCGTCCTCGATTTCCTTGTAGATGTTCAGCAGCGACGGCGGCACCGGCACCCCGGGCAGCACCGAGAAGCACAGCCCGTGGGCCTGGCCGTGGCCGTGGTACGGGTCCTGGCCGAGGATCACCACTTCCACCCGCTCGAACGGGGTGGCGTCGAAGGCGGCGAAGATCTGCCGCCCCGGCGGAAACACCCGCGCGCCGGCGGCCTTGCGCTGGCGCAGGAACGCGGCCAGCTCGCGCATCTCCGGACGCAGCAGCCAGTCGCCGACCTGCGCCTTCCACGACGGCTCCAGCTGGATCCGGTTTTCGTCTTCGTTGCTGCTCATCGCTTCCAGGCTCGGGACATCGGGGTCAGAAGGTCACGGCGATCTCGTCGAGCCGGGCCAGGCGCAACTGGAACAGCACCTTGGTGACCAGCAGGCGCTCTTCGATCGGTTTCTGCACCAGGTCGTTGGCGCCGGCGCGCAGCAGCTCGGACTGCGTGTGCGGGTTGCTGTCGCCGGTCATCACCAGCACCGGCATGCGCCGCTTGCCGTAGGCGAAGTCGACGCGGATGCGCTGGACCACGTCGCGGCCGTTGAGCTCGCCCTTGAGGGTGACGTCGGTCAGCACCAGGTCGATGCGGCGGGTGGTGCGGCCCAGCGACTCGGCGGTGAGCAGGGCGAACGCGTCCTCGGCGCTGAGCACGTGCACCACGTGCAGCTGCTGGCGTTCGAGCATGCGCTTGGTCGCCTCGGCCACTACCCGGCTGTCTTCGACGTAGAGCACGGTGGCGCCGGCCACCGGCTGCGGCTGCACATAGCCGCGGATGAAGGTGGCCAGCGCCTCGTGGCCGAGCGCCTTGTCGAAGTAGTCGGTGACGTACTCGGTGAAGCGGCGCTCGACCAGGTGCTGCTGGGCGTCGCCGGAGACCACGATCACCGGCACGTAGGCCTGGCCGGCGGCCTCGCGCACGCTGCGGGCCAGGGTCAGGCCGTCGCCGTCGGGCAGCCCGAGCGAGGTGGTGACCAGGTCGACCGGGCCGGCCTCCAGCGCGGCGCGCGCCTCGGCGATGCTGGCGCAGCCGACCACGGTCACGTCGGGCAGTTCGCGGTGCAGCACGTCGGCGATCAGCTTGCGCACCAGCTTCGAGCCGTCGACCACCATCACCCGGGGGGCGGCGCTGATCAGATGCTTGAGCTCGTGCCCGGCCATGTGCGCCTCAGGTGTCGGTGGGCCGCGTCTGGCGCAGGAAGTGGCCGGTCACCAGCCAGGCGCCGAGCCAGCCCAGCAGCAGGGTACCGAACAGGACGAAGCCGGCGTGCAGCGCATCCAGCCCATGCAGCACGAAATGGCTGCCGTAGCTGTCGGCCAGCGCCGCCAGCGGCTGGCCCAGGGCCATCCCGGAGGCGGCGAGCAGGCCCAGCGCCAGCACCCCGGCGCCGAAGCCGTACCAGGCGCCCAGGTACAGGAACGGGCGGCGGATGAAACCGTCGCTGGCGCCGAGCAGCTGCAGCACGCCGATCTCCTCGCGCCGCGACTGGATGTCCAGGCGCACGGTGTTGCCGACCACCAGCACCGCACCGGCGCCGAGCAGCAACGACAGCACCTGCACCAGGCGTTCGCCGAAATGCAGCCAGCCGTCCAGGCGCTTGCGCCACAGCGCATCGTGCTGGACCAGGTCGGCCTGCGGCAGGGCGGTCAGCGCGGTCGCCAGCGGGGTGTCGTCGGACGCGGCCGGGGTGACGATCAGCAGCGTCGGCAGCGGATTGTCCTGCAGCGCATCCAGGGCTTCGCCCAGACCGGCGCTGTCGCGCAGTTCGGCCATGCCCTCGGCAGGCGTGCGCAGCGTCACCGCGGCCACGTCGGCGCGGCCGCGCAGGGTCTGCGCCAGCGCCTGCGCCGCGGCGGCGTCGACGTCGGTCTTCAGGAACACGTTGATGTCGCGCGACTGCTGCACGCTGCCGGCGAACTGCTTGAGGTTGTCCAGGGCGATCGACAGGCCCAGCGGCAGGGTCAGCGCCAGCGCCATCACCGCCATGGTCAGCAGCGTCGCCCACGGCTTGCGCATGGCGCGGCCGAGGCTGTAGACGATGCTGTGCAGGTGGTGGTCCCACCACACGCCCAGCCGCGAGGGCGCCGCGGCGCCGGCGTTGCGCGCGCTCATTCGGCCAGATCCTGCGGCGAGATGTCGTCGATCAGGCGACCGTGGTCCAGGATCAGCACGCGCTTGCGCATCTGCTTCAGCAGCGCCAGGTCGTGGCTGACCACCAGCACGCTGGTGCCGCGCGCCGGCAGTTCGGCGAACAGTTGCATGATTTCCGCGGCCAGGGTCGGGTCGAGGTTGCCGGTGGGCTCGTCGGCGACCAGCAGCCGCGGCTCGCCGACCATCGCCCGGGCGATGCCCACGCGCTGCTGCTCGCCGGCCGACAGCTGCGAGGGCAGCGCCTTCTCGCGGTGGCCCAGGCCCATGCGCTCGAGCACCGAGCGCACGCGCTTGCCGATCTCGGCGCGGCGGGTGCCGCGCAGGATCAGCGGCAGCGCCACGTTCTCGGCGATGCTGCGGTCGGTGAGCAGGCGGTGGTCCTGGTAGACCACGCCGACCTCGCGCCGGTGCAGGGGCACGCGACGGCCGCGCACCTTCAGCAGGTTGCGCTCGCCGAACAGCACGGCGCCGCGCGAGGGCCGCTCGCTCAGGTGGATCAGCTTGAGCAGGGTGCTCTTGCCGGCACCGGAATGGCCGGTGACGAACAGCATCTCGCCCTCCTCGACCTCGAAGCTGACGTCCACCAGCGCCGCGTGGCCGCCGGCGTACTGTTTGCTGACATTGTCGAACCGCAGAACGCTCATCCGGCGATTATGCCGGAGCGGAGCGGGTGTTCGTCCACCGCGCGCATCGCACGCGGCGGACGGCCGGTCCTGCTCAGGAGCTGGAGACCAGCGAGCGCAGCTTGCGGCCCAGGCGGGTCAGGAACGAATCGTTCGTCGCCGCCGCACCGCGATCGGCCTGGCGCGCGGCCTTGACCGGGGTCGCCACGACCTGCACCGGCTTGGCCGGGGCCGCGGTCGCCGGAGCGGCGGCGCCGTTGCCGGCCGGTGCGCCCTCGGCGCCTTCCAGCGGGCGTCCGCCACGACGGCGGCGGCGCTTGCGCGGCGC
>JBEVKG010000262.1:0-5235 GCA_040509765.1 Xanthomonas sp. | reverse complement strand
ATGGTGGCCGAGGCCCCGAAGAAGGAAGAGCCGGCCGCGCCGCGTGGCAAGGGAGCCGGCATGCGCCCCATGGGCGGCATGGATATCTGATCCAGCCGGCCTCGGCCGACCTGATCCACGCAGACGAAAGGAGCCCCGCAGCGATGCGGGGCTCTTTTTTTTGGTTCGTACGGCGGCACGCCGAGGCGCACGCACACGCGTTCGTGCGCCCTGACCAACAACGATGCGGCGCATCCGCCCGGTCGCGCAGATCGAGGATTGCCCGGCGAGCGTCTGTCGGGCGCCTCCGATGGAGATGGATGGCCACGTGTAGGAGCGGCTTCAGCCGCGACAGGCGGTGTCGGTAACGCCCCGTCGCGGCTGAAGCCGCTCCTGCGAGGACGCTGGCGTGTCTGGCCGAGCCGCAGCAGGCAGCCTGCAGCTGCGCGCATGCGACATCCCACGCCACCGCGATGCGGGTACGGCACGTCGTCGCCCACCAGCGCTTGCGCCAGAGCTAAGGCGCCTGGCACCGCCTGCGATGGCGATGCGGCCAGAATCGGCGCGCTGCACAGAGAATCGCGCACAACGCGCAATCGTCTACGAGCGCGGCGTGGCCGCGTGTTGACAGCGTTTTCAGCGCCATGCAGGTTAGAAAGCACGGGCGTCCAGGGGGATCTGCACGCCCGCATGTTCGTCTTCTTCTGTGCGCCGCGGCCGGCGCAGGGCGGCGTGTGCCTGCGGCATGCGCGGCACGGTCGTGGGCGCGGCGCAGCGAAGAGGACACCGAACGTCGTGCTCGCACGGCGCTGCTTCCATCCGCTGCCGGGGACATCGCATGCCACTTCGCCCACTCACCACCCTCGCGTTCGGCATCGTGCTGGCGCTGCATGGCGCCTCCGAGGCGCGCGCGCAGAACGCCGATGCCGACACCGCCGCGGCCAAGGCCGCCACCGACCTGGGCCAGGTCGTGGTCACCGGCTCGCGGATCAGGCGCTCGGAGGTGGAGGGCGCCGAACCGGTGCTGACGATCAGTGCGCAGCAGATCCAGCAGGAAGGCTTCCTCACCGTCTACGACGTGCTCAGCACGCTCAACCAGCAGGGCAGCGTCGAGGCCGACACCAAGTACGGCTCGCACACGCCCAACGCCTCGCCGGTGAGCCTGCGCGACCTCGGGCCGGGACGCACGCTGCTGCTGGTCAACGGCCACCGCGTCGCCGACTACCCGCAGCCCTACGCCGGCGAGAGCAACTTCGCCAACTACGCCAACATCCCCTCGGCAGCAGTGGAGCGCATCGAGATCCTCACCGGCGGCGCCTAGGCGATCTACGGCTCCGACGCGGTCGCCGGCGTCATCAACGTGATCCTCAAGCAGGGCTACGAAGGCAACCAGGTGCGCCTGCGCGGCGGCACCGCCACCGCCGGCGGGCGCGACGTGGTCGACCTGTCCTGGGTCGGCGGGCGCAGCGGCGACCGGTGGAACCTGACCTACGCGCTGCAGTGGACCCGGCGCGACCCGCTCTCGGTCGGCGAGCGCCCGAAGATGGACGACCAGGACGACGAGTCCTACAGCAACTGGACCGCGCAGGCGCGCAAGTACGGCTTCAATCCGTTCACCGGCCTGAGCCTGGTCGACGCCGGCAACAACACCCGGCTGGCGCCGCCGGCCGGCACCTGCGCGCGCTTCGGTGGCCAGTTCGTCGACGCGCAGCGGCTGAGCTACGACTACAACAGCGACACCGTGCGCAACCTCGGCGGCTACTGCGGCATGGCCCGCGACTACGCCGACTGGCTCGCCGCCAGCGGCGGCGACAGCGGCTCGGCCTATCTGTACGGCACCTTCGACTTCGACAACGGCGTGCAGGCCTGGAGCACGCTGTCCACGACCAAGAGCCTCGGCTATTGGACCTACGACCCGCCCTACGTCTACCTCGGCCCGTTCCACGACACCGGCAGCGACCGCGACCTGTACGCGATCCGCCAGCTGACCCGCTTCGAAGCCGGCGGCTGGAAGAACCTGGCCAACACCACCAAGGAACTGTCCTGGGATCTGAGCGCCGGCCTCAAGGGCCGCCTCGCCGACCGCTTCGACTGGGAAGTGGCGGTGGGCCGCGCGCGCTACACTGTCGACGAATACGTGCGCACCGTGGATACGCAGAAGGCGACCGCCTACTTCCTCGGCCCGCAGCTGGGCAGCACCGCCGACGGCACGCCGATCCACGATCTGAACGAGGCGCGCTGGTACCAGCCGCTGACCGGCGCGCAATACGACGACCTGGCGGTGAAGGCGCACAACCGCGCCGATTCCTGGGTCAACCAGGCCAGCGCCAACATCACCGGCGAACTGCTGCAGGGCTGGGCCGGGCCGATCAAGTTCGCCGCGGTCGGCGAAGTGGCCAGGCAGGGTTACCGGCTGGCGCCGGACCCCTGCGCCAACACCTGCTATCCGCTGGACGTGGTCGACTACGGCGGCGGCGAGCGCCTGCGCTACTCCGGCGGCATCGAGTTCGACGTGCCGCTGCTGTCCTCGCTCAACGCCAGCCTGGCCGCGCGCCACGACCGCTACGGCGACTACCGCGCCTACGGCAGCGACCTGGGCGCGGCGATCGGCACGCAGCGCGACACCACCTGGAGCGCCGGCCTGGAATGGCGGCCGTTGAGCACGCTGCTGCTGCGCGGCAGCGTCGCCACCAGCTTCCGCGCCCCGGACATGCACTACGTGCTCGGCGAACCCAGCTCCACCCAGCAGACCGTGATCGACCAGTACCGCTGCATCCAGAAGGGTTACTACCTCACCGGCGGCTGCAGCGCCGAGAACAGCGACGTGTTCTACCTGATGCAGGTCAACCGCCGCGGCACGCCCGACCTGGAATCCGAACACGGCCGCTCGGTCACCGCCGGCTTCGTCTGGGACATCGCCGAGGGCCTGTCGCTGACCGCGGACTACTACCGGATCCGGCTGCAGGACATGATCAAGGACCTCAACCGCGACGAGGTGCTCAGCGCCGAAGCCGGCTGCCGCACGGGCCTGACCACCGCCGGCGGCGTGTGGGTCAATCCCGGCGGCGCCGAGTACTGCGCGCGCATCCTCTCGCGCGTGTCGCGCGATGCCGCCGGCCGCGTCACCGGCATCGAGCAGGGGCCGATCAACATCGCGCAGATGCACGTGTCCGGCGTCGACGCTTCGTTGAAGTACCGCCTGAACACCGCGCGCTGGGGCAACTTCAGCTTCGCCCTGGATTACAACAACCTGATCGGCTACCACGAACAGACCTACCGCACCGACGACGACAAGAACCTGCGCGACCAGAAGATCCGCAGCAAGCTGCGCGGCAGCGTGCACTGGGAGAACGGCGGCCCGCTGGACCTGACCGTGTACGCCAAACGCTTCGGCTCCACCCAGGCGGTCAACTGGGGCACCTGCACCCGCTTCGACGACGGCTACCAGCCCAGCCCCTCCGACGCCTGCCGCGTCACCGACAGCGGCAACCGCCACTTCGGCCAGAGCACCACCCGCTACTTCGGCCGCGTCGGCCCGGCGCTGTACTGGAACCTCACCGCCGGCTACCGCATCACCCCGAAGATGAAGGTCAATCTGTACATCAACAACGTGCTCGACACGGTCGGCTACGACAACAAGGAACGCTACTACGGCTACCAGTTCTACAACACCACCCTCTACGACGCGATCGGCCGCGAAGTGGCGGCGGAGTATGTGCTGGATTTCTGAGGGGCTGGGAATGGGGAGTCGGGAACGGGGACTCGAAAGCGGAGCGGCGGCGCTGCTTTCCCGATTCCGCATTTCCGGTTCCCCTTTCCCGGCTCCACAAGTTGCCGATGCAACTGTGGCGCTGCCGCAAACCCTGTGTTATCACTACGTCCCATGAACGCTTCCTGCCGCAGCTTTTATTTTTGGTACTACGGTTTTCCGATGCCGCTGGCGGAGGAAGGATCGCGTTCACCCTGAAGGAGACTTCAGCCGCAATCCCGAAAGCCGCCAGCGAACCTGGCGGCTTTTTTCATGCCGCCGGACCTGGCCCCACCCAAGCCCCCGACGAGACATGCACATGGCCCCCCACACCGACGATCTGCGCATTCGCAAGATCGAACCGTTGACCCCGCCCTCCCAGTTGCTGGCGCTGCTGCCCTGCGACGAGGAGGCCTCGCAGACCGTCGCCGCTTCGCGCGCGGCGCTGCACGAGATCCTGCACGGCCGCGACGACCGCCTGGCGGTGGTGATCGGCCCCTGCTCGATCCACGACCCGGTCGCGGCGATGGAGTACGCGCAGCGCCTGCGTCCGCTGCGCGACACCTACGGCGATGCGCTGGAGATCGTGATGCGGGTGTACTTCGAGAAGCCGCGCACCACGGTCGGCTGGAAGGGCCTGATCAACGATCCCAACCTCGACGGCAGCTTCGACATCAACAAGGGCCTGCGCCTGGCGCGCGGCCTGCTGCGCGACATCAACCGCCTCGGCCTGCCGGCCGGCGTGGAGTTCCTCGACATCATCTCGCCGCAGTACATCGCCGACCTGGTGGCCTGGGGCGCGATCGGCGCGCGCACCACCGAGAGCCAGGTGAACCGCGAGATGGCGTCGGGCCGGTCGTGCCCGGTGGGCTTCAAGAACGGCACCAGCGGCGACGTCAAGATCGCCGTCGATGCGGTCGGCGCGGCCTCGCATCCGCATCATTTCCTGGCGGTGACCAAGGACGGGCAGACCGCCGTCGCGGCCACTGCCGGCAATCCCGACTGCCACGTGATCCTGCGCGGCGGCACCCAGCCCAACTACGATGCCGACAGCATCGCCGCGGCGGCGCTGGTGCTGGAGAAGGCCGGTCTGCCGGCGCGGCTGATGGTCGATGCCAGCCACGCCAACAGCGGCAAGAACCCGGACAACCAGCCCAAGGTGATCGAGGACATCGCCCGCCAGCTCGAGGCCGGCCAGACCCGCATCGTCGGCGCGATGGTCGAGAGCCACCTGCGCGGCGGCCGCCAGGACCTGGTCGCCGGCCAGCCGCTGGTCTACGGGCAGAGCATCACCGACGGCTGCATCGACTGGGACAGCTCGGTGCAGGTGCTCGAACGGCTGGCGCAGGCGGTGCGCGCACGGCGCCAGGCGCGCGTGGCGCAGGCGGCCTGAGGGCGGTGACTGGGGAAGCGCACGCAGCCAGAGCGGCTGCGTGCGTGGGGGGGCGGGAATCGGCCGGGAGTGGGGCCGGCCGCGCCGCCGGATGCGAAGGGAGAGAGCTTCGGTG
>JBEVKG010000261.1:0-7919 GCA_040509765.1 Xanthomonas sp. | reverse complement strand
GTCGTACTTGCGCACTTCGTTCAGCGTGGCGCCAGCACGATCCAGGCCCAGCGCGGAGTTGTCGCGCATCATCGACCAGACCTTCTCCGCCTCGGGCTCGCCCCCATGGCGGCGCGCGGCGTCGAGCAGCTCGCGCGGCGTCCAGCCGTTGGGGTTGATGTGATGCTTCTGGAAGGTGGCGTCGTGGACGGCTTCGACGTCCTTGACGGGAAGATTCAGAGCCTGCGCGGGTTGGCCATTGTCGAAGTAGCTTCGCCGACTCTCGAAGTCGCTCTTCATCAAATCAATGCCGAATTTGTTCCACTGCCGTTCGCTCATCGGGACGCCGTCACGACGGGCCTGGCTCTCGGCGAACGCGTTTGCCGTGGCGCCTGGTGCGTTATCGTTGCGGACGACACCGAGCGCGAGCAACCCGTAGCCATCGTTGCCTTGTTTGTTTGCGAGGTAGTTCCAATAAAGCTCTCGATTTCCCTGTTCGGCGTAGTAACCGAGAACTGCGATATCGCGCTTGTCCAGACCACTCATTCCCAGAGCTCGTTTGCCGTTTTCCTACAGAACTACCTGTTCTGCGCCCGATTCCCCTTCACCATGAACTTCTCCAGATAGCTACGCGCTGCATCCTCGATTCTCTTCCAGTCCGGCAATGCCGCGCGCACGTAGCGCACCTCCACAAGCGTACTGACGTCGGGAAGCACGAAGATATGACGGCACTCTGGAAGTTCGGCGTCTTGGCTACGCACCAGCTTTCCTTTCTGGTACTCCACACCGGTTTCGGCCACTACATGCGAGGTGCATTTAATGAAGGTGCGAATTTCGCCATGCGCATCCCGCTCGACGTACCAATCATCGTGCTCCTCCGCGTTGAACACAGGCGCCGACGCCCGGTATCCCTTCGCCTTGTAGTAGGCAAACACTTTCGGAAGGTCCGCATAGTAGGGAGTCAGCCCATACACCGGGCGTTGTTCTAGACGGCTCTCCAGATGCTCCGCCGGATTTTCCTTGTCTGCGGAATAGCCGGTATAGCGCCTGCGCAGCGCCTCGTGCACATCGACCCGATCCAGATAGTGATACCCGATATCGACCGTCCGCGTCGACACATCCAGGCGCAGATGCGTGCGTTCGCCCGGTGCGAACGGCTGCAGCGACGGGTATTCCAGGTACAGGCCGAAACTGTCGTCGAAGTTCGGCCCCATCTGGTCGCCGAAGTAGTTGGCCGGGATGCGCAGCTTGTACGGTCCCAGGCATGCCTCCATCAGTGGCGGCGGCGTCTTGAACGGATCCTGTGGACCGAGGTGGCGCTTTCTCACGCAGCCTTGCGCGTTGGTGGAGGTGGCCGCCGGCGTGTCGGCAGAGTCGGACTGGGCGCACCCTGCCAGCGGCAGAATGCCGGCAAGCAACAAGCACTGGGCCAAGCGCGTGGCGGGTCTCATCTGCATCCTCCGATGATGGCGGCGGCAGTATAGACGCGCGGTGCGGGCCATCGGCACGCACCGCCGCCGCAACGTCAGGCTGCGCGACGGGCGTCCCTGCCCGCCTTGTGCCGCAACTCAGTACCGCCAGCGCAGGGTGAAGCTGACGAAGCGCGGTTCGCCGTAGTTCTGGTAGTCCAGGTTGGCCCAGTACTTCTTGTTCAGCGCATTGGTCACCGCCAGGGTCGCAGTCCACTGCGTGCTGAGCTGGTAGTTGGCATTGAAATGCACGAGCGCGTACGGGTCCTGCACCACGGTGACCGGGCGGGTGACGGCGCTGCCGTCGCCGAGCGGGCGCTGGATGTTGTAGCCGCGCACCGCGCTCTGCCAGCTCACGCCGCCGCCCAGGCTCAGGCGCTGCCAGGCGCCGGGCAGGCGCACCTGGGTGGACAGCTGCAGGTAGTCCTCCGGCAGGTTGGCGTAGATCGCATCGGTGGGCGCGCGGGTGACCTTGGCGCGGGTGTAACCGGCATTGAGCGTCCAGCCCGGGCGCAGTTCGCCGTTGTACTCCAGTTCCCAGCCGCGGCTCTTGGTGCCGTCGACGCCGATGTAGGCCGAGCTGCCGTCGGGCAACGAGGCTTCCGGCTGGGTCATGTCGCGCACCGCGTAGTTGTCCTGCTTGGCCTCGAACACCGCCGCGCTGAGCAGCGCGCGGCCATCGGCCAGCTGCGCCTTGACGCCCGCTTCCAGGTTGGAGCCCTGCACCGGCGCCAGCAGGTTGTTGTCCTTGTCCTTGTAGTTCTGCGGATTGAAGATCTCGGTGTAGCTGGCGTAGGTCGAAATGGCCGGGGTGATGGCGTAGACCAGGCCGACGTAGGGCGTGAGCTCGTCGCTGACCCGGTAGCGGCCGCTGGTGCCGGTGTAGCGGCCATCGGCGGCGAAGGCCTGGGTACGGGTCTGCCACGAGCTCAGGCGCGCGCCGGCGATCAGCGACAGCGGCTCGGCCAGGCGCAGCCGGGTGGAGGCATACACGCCGCGCTGGGTGGTGCGCGCCTCGCGCCGCGCGCCGGTGCGGGCCGTGGTGATCTGCCCCACGTCGCCCTGCCAGTCGTAGACGTTGGGGATGTAGTAGCAACGTTCGCGGCCGCAGGTGGTCCAGTCGCCCGGATAGCGCAGCGCCAGGGTCGGCGTGTTCGATTGCAGATCCTGCCAACTGCCGCCGACCACCACGTCGTGGTCGCGGCCGAACAGCGGGAAGGTGCCGGACAGGTACACGTCCAGGCCGTCGCGGGTGTCGGTGGTCTGCCCGGCGGCGGCGCGCAGGTAGATGCCGCTGCCGTCGCGCTGGGGATAGCCGCTGCCGTACACGCGCAGGTTGTTGACCTCGCCTTCGGTGCGCGCCAGGTTGACCTTCAGCAGCCAGTTCTCGCCGAAGCGCTGCTCCAGGTTGGCGAACGTGGTGTGGGTGTTGCGCTGCCAGCGCGTCCACTTCGGCGCCAGGTTGGTGGACGTGGGCAGATCGGCGTACGCACCGTCGGCGAAGAAGTACGGCACCGTGCCCCAGGTTGCGCCGACCGGGTCGTTGTCCTGGCGCTGGTAGCCGACGGTGACCGTGGTGGTGTCGGTCAGGTCGCCCTCCAGCACCGCCATGCCGGACATCTTCTGGTCGCTGTAGTGGTCGTAGTAGTAGCCGCGGTCCTGCCAGGCGGCGACGAAGCGGCTGCGGAAGCGGCCGTCGGCGGTCAGCGGCGCAGTGACGTCGGCCTGGGTGCGGCGGAAGTCCCACGTGCCCAGCGAGGCCGCGAACGACGCATCGAAGGTCTTGCCGGGGCGCTTGCGCAGCAGGTTGACCGTGGCCGAGGGAATGCCGGCGCCGCTGAGCAGGCCGTTGGCGCCGCGGATCACCTCGACGCGGTCGTAGAAGACCATGTCGTATTCCTGGTTGGTGGAGCCGCTGTAGGTGGGCAGGCCGTCGACCTGGAAGTCGGTGATCTGGAAGCCGCGCGCGAAGTACAGCGGGCGCTGGGTGTCGTAGAAGGACACGTTGACGCCGGTGACGTTGCGCATGACGTCGTTGATGCTGAACAGCGATTCCTCTTCCAGCCGCTGCTGGCCCAGCACGCTCACCGATTGCGGCGTCTCCTGCAGCGTCAGCGGCAGGCGGGTGGTGGTGGACGGCTGCGCGCGGCTCGGGCTGCCGCTGACCTCGACCTTGTCCAGCGTGGTCGGCTGCGCGTCGGCCGCGGCCTCGGCGGCGAACAACGGGGTGGAGGCGGCGGAGAGCGCGGACAGCACGGCAAGGGACAGCAGGCGGCGTGGAGCGGACGGAAGCATGGATCGATCTCGTGGGGGCTGTGGCGCGGCCGCGACCCGGTCGCGCCGCAGGTGGAGGAAAGGAACAGGCGCAGCCACGCCCCACGGCGGAAACCGGCGTGGCTGGCCCGGCAGGGCTGGCGGAGGGGCTGTGGCCGTGGATGGCCGTCGCAGAACGCAAATGTAAATCGTTAGCAACAACTTAACAAGGGCTGCCATCTGCCGACACGCGGCGACACGCCGGTGTCGGGGCTCTAGGCGCGCGGCAACGGCAGGCCGGCGAAGTCCTTGACCGTGCGCAGCACGAAACTGGAATTGACGTCGGCGACACCGGCGGCGTTGAGCAACTTGTCCAGCAGAAACGCGGAGAAGTGCGCCAGATCGCGGACGTAGACGTGCAGCAGGTAGTCCATGTCGCCGGTCAACGCATGGCAGGCGACCACCTCGTCCCAGCCCTGCACGCTGTCGGCGAAATGGGCGATGCCGCTCTGGCCGTGCTTTTCCAACTGCACGCGAACGAAGGCCTGCAGGCCCAGGCCGATCGCCGCCGGCACCAGCCGCGCGGCGTAGCCGGCGACCACGCCTTCGGCCTCCAGCCGCTGCACCCGGCGCAGGCAGGCCGACGGCGACAGGTTCACCTGCGCCGCCAGGTCGGCATTGCTGGCGCGGCCCTGCCGCTGCAGCAGGGCCAGCAGGCGCAGGTCGGTGCGGTCGAAGATGGGCGATCCGGTCATTTATTGCCCTGCAACATGGCATCTACGCAACAATCTTGCGCGCAGCCCGTGGATCTGTGCAACTTCGCAAGCCCATTGCGCGGCCCCGCGCCTACCATCGTGGCATCCCTTTCCGGAGCGTCGACCATGGACACCGCACCGCGCCGCGTCGAACACCAGCAGACCGACAAGGGCTATGTGCCGGTCTACACCACGGCCGTGGTGACCCAGCCATGGGACCGCTACAGCGCCGACGACCTCGCCACCTGGGGCACGCTGTACCAGCGCCAGCGCGAGCTGCTGGTCGGCCGCGCCTGCGACGAGTTCCTGCAGGCGCAGGACGCGATGGGCATGAGCCCGCAGGCGATCCCGCGCTTCGACCAGCTCAATGCGGTCTTGCAGGCGACCACCGGCTGGACCCTGGTCGGCGTCGAAGGACTGCTGCCGGAGCTCGACTTCTTCGACCACCTGGCCAACCGCCGCTTCCCGGTGACCTGGTGGATCCGCCGTCCCGAGCAGATCGACTACATCGCCGAGCCGGACCTGTTCCACGACCTGTTCGGCCACGTGCCGCTGCTGATGAATCCGCTGTTCGCCGACTACATGCAGGCCTATGGCCGCGGCGGGGTGAAGGCGCATGCGATCGGCCCGGAGGCGCTGCAGAACCTGACCCGGCTGTACTGGTACACGGTGGAGTTCGGCCTGATCGACACCGCGGACGGCCTGCGCATCTACGGCGCCGGCATCGTGTCCTCCAAGGGCGAATCGCTGTATTCGCTGGAGTCGGACGCGCCCAACCGCATCGGCTTCGACCTGCAGCGGATCATGCGCACCCGCTACCGCATCGACACCTACCAGAAGACCTACTTCGTCATCGACAGCTTCGAACAGCTGATGCAGGCGACCTCGCCGGACTTCACCCCGATCTACGCGGCACTGGCCGACCAGGCGCAGTTGCCGGCGGGCCAGGTGCAGGCGCAGGACCGCGTGTTCCATGCCGGTAGCGGCGAAGGCTGGGCGGACGGCGGCGACGTGTAAGCGTCCGCGGCGCACGCACACGCCGATCGCGTCCACTGCATCGGCGTCCGCGCCCCGGCAAATCGGTTGCGGCCCGATCCCGCGCCACGCATGCCGAACCTACGCTGCGCAGCGAGCGACATCGGTGCGCCACGACGCGGCCACCCCGGACTCCCGGACGCTCCCGCCCAACGCGTGTTGGCGGTCCTGTGCGTCGGGAGAATGCTCATGCTCATTTATGTCGGCCTGGACGGCGATCAGGCGGATCAGCGCGGCGCCAAGCTGAAGGCCTTGCAGTCCCACTTCGGCGAAACCCAGTCGCATGCCTTGACCATGCTCGACGCGACATCGCTGTCGCCCGGCAATAAAACGCGCGGCAAGCGCCTGGTGATCAATTCGCACGGCAACGTCAACGTCTTCGCCGGGCTGACGCCGGAGGCATTCCTGCAGCAACTGCTGGACAAGGGCCTGGGCAAGGAGTCGTTCGAGGAGATCGTGCTGATGGCGTGCCAGGTCGGCGCACAGAGCCAGACCAACTCCATCGTCAACAACTTCGCCAAGGACCTGAAGCGGCTGCTGGTCGGCCACGGCATCCTTGCCAAGCTGTACGCGCCGCGCGGCACCCTGACCTACGTCGTGCACACCGAGCAGAAGTCGGGCCAGCGCTTCTACGTGGTGGACAGCATGCACATCGCCTGCCCGGAGCGGAACTATCCGCTACAGGAAGGTCTACTGCTGGTGCAGTAGCCCGGATGCAAACGCCCCGCAGGTGCGGGGCGTTTGGCGAACGAACGGCCGCGCGCGGCGCGCGGGTGTCTGTGCGGCCTCAGGCCGCGGCGGCGTCGGCCTTGCCCAGCACGCCGGCGACGAAGGCGCGCAGGTCCGCGTCCTGGGCGTTGTCGAAGAAGCACTGCTGGAAGCGCGGGCCGCCGACGGCCTGCTTGACCAGTTCCGGGTCCAGCGCGCGCAGGCCGTCCAGGTAGGACTTGGCCAGGGCCTGCTTGACCTGGGTCAGGATGCCCGCGTTGGCCTGCTGCGATTCGCGACGCTCGGCCGGGTAGCCCATGCCGCGCTCGCCGCCGAAGGCCTTCTCGAAGATGGTGCGCACGTTGATCTCCGCGCCCCAGCCGTAGCCCTTGGCGAAGGCCAGCGCCAGCGCGTTGCCGTTGTTGACCTGGGCGAACAGGTAGGCGTCGGTGGGTTCGATGCAGTAGCCGCAGAACACGCCCGGGTGCGCGTTGAGCGACATCATCGCGCCCTGGCCGGTGCCGCAGCCGGCGACCACGAAGTCCACCGCCCCGGCATTGAGCAGCAGGCCGGCGCAGATGCCCAGGTGGATGTAGGTCAGGCGGTGGTCGGCGTCGCCGTCCATGCCGACGTTGAACACGCTGTGGCCCTGTGCGGCGGCGACGTCGTTGAGCTGCTGCAGGATCACCGGGTTCTTGGCGGCCTGGCTGAACTCGTTCATTAGGGCGATTTTCATGGGGGTCCTCTGGGGTGGGGGATTTGTTGGTGGGTTGGTTGGGATGGGTCGGCGGTGGTCGCACCCCATCCGCCCTTCGGGCATCTTCCCCCGGTGGGGGAAGGGAGTCGGCCACGCGCTCTGGTTAGCGGGCGAGCCAGCCGCCGTCGACCGGAATCACGGTGCCGTTGACGTAGTCCGACGCACTGCTGGCCAGGAACACCGCGGTGCCGCCCAGGTCTTCCGGCACGCCCCAGCGGCCGGCCGGGATGCGGTCCAGGATCGCCTGGTTGCGCGCGGCGTCGGCGCGCAGCTGCGCGGTGTTGTCGGTGGCCATGTAGCCCGGGGCGATGGCGTTGATGTTGACGCCCTTGGCGCCCCACTCGTTGGCCAGCAGGCGGGTGATGCCGGCGATGCCGGACTTGCTGGCGGTATAGGACGGCACGCGGATGCCGCCCTGGAACGACAGCATCGAGGCGATGTTGATGATCTTGCCGCTGCCCTGGGCGATGAAGTGGCGGCCGGCGGCCTGGCACATGAAGAAGGCGGACTTGATGTTGACGTTCATGACGTCGTCCCAGTCCTGCTCGCTGAAGTCCACCGCATCGGCGCGGCGGATCAGCCCGGCGTTGTTGACCAGGATGTCGAGGCGGCCGAGCCCGGCCAGGGTCGCGTCGAGGATGCGCTGCACCGGCTCGATGCTGATCAGGTTGGCCTCGATGGCGACGAAGCGACGGCCCAGCGCGGTGACCTTGGCCTCGGTCTCGGTGGGCGCGGCGATGCCGGCGGCGGCGATGTCGGCACCGGCCTGCGCCAGGGCCAGGGCGAGGCCGTGGCCGAGGCCGGTGTTGGCGCCGGTGACCAGGGCGACCTTGCCTTCGAGACTGAACGGGTGGGTCATTGCGTGGACTCCTTGAAGGGGATGCGGACAGCGGGGATGGGGGCGGCGCGCGGGACGACGGCCTACTTGAGCTGGCAGATGTCCCGCACGTGCATGTCGGTGTA
>JBEVKG010000260.1:0-16126 GCA_040509765.1 Xanthomonas sp. | reverse complement strand
GCACCTCGCGCCGGGCTCATCCGGCCTGCGTCGCGGCGGCATGGGCAACATCCTTGCGCAGCACATCCAAGGGCTGGCCGCGGTACTCCACGCTGGCATCGGCCTTGGGTTCGAGCGCGCCCGCCTCCTCGCGCGCGCCATCGACGAAATGCACGTGGATGGTGCGCTGCGCCTGCATGCCCGGCCAGCGCCCCTGGCGCGCGCCGATGCGCAACACGCCCCTGGCCTGGTCCCACTGCAGCGGGATGCGGCTGAACTCGCCCTTCTCGTAGCCGTAGCCGGTGCCGTCGTCCTCGTACAGCGAGAAGCGGCCGTCGGCGCCGGTGTAGACCACCACGGTCAACGGCGCATCCGGGGTCTCGTCGACGTACTGCTGCACGCGGGTCATCGGCACGATGGCGCCGGCGCGCACGAACAGCGGCATGCGCTGCAGCGGCGCGGCGGCCTCGATGGTCTGGCCGCCGGCGTGGCGCGCGCCGCTGTTGAAGTCGATCCAGTCGGCGCCCGCCGGCAGGTACACCGGGCGCGAGGTCGCGCCGAAGCGGGTCACCGGCGCCACAAGGAACGCCGGCCCGAACAGGTACTCGTCGTCGATGTCGGCGACCTTGGGATCGTGCGGGAAATCCATCGGCAGGCCGCGCATGATCACCCCGTCATGGTGGTAGGTGTCGCCGGCGAGCGTGTAGATGTAGGGCAGCAGCGCGTAGCGCAGGCGACTGTAGTAGGCCATGCTGGCATAGTACGGCGTGCCTTCCGGCGCGATGTTCCAGATCTCGCGGTACGGGAACTGGCCATGCGAGCGGAACAGCGGCACGAAGGCGCCGAACTGGAACCAGCGCGTGTTGAGTTCGCGCCACTCGGGCAGATGCGCCGGATCCTGGCTTTCGTAGCGCTTCTCCACGGCGAAGCCGCCGATGTCGAAGGTCCAGTTCGGCAGGCCCGACATCGACACGTTGACGCCGGCGGAGATCTGCTCGCGCATGTCCTCCCAGCGCGAGGCGATATCGCCGCTCCACACCGCCACGGCGTTGCGCTGGATGCCGGCGTAGCCCTTGCGCGAGAGGATGAACACGCGCTTGCCATCGGCAGCGCGATCGCCGGCGTAGACGCCGTGAGTGTGCGGCAACGGGTAGGAATTGAAGAACTCGGTGGACGGCCCCAGCGCGGTCGGCGTGGTGCGCGCCTTGCGCTCGGCGATGTCCAGGTTGGAATGCACGTCGGGCTCGTCGGCGTCCAGCCACCAGGCGTCGATGCCCTTGCGGTTGAGTTTTTCGTCGATCTGCCGCCAGTAGATCGCCTGCGCGTCGGCCGCGTACGGATCGTAGAACGCGTTGGTGTAGCCCTTGCCGATCCAGTCCAGTTCGCCCACGGCGACGTTGCGCCGGTAGATGTGTCCGGCCACGTCCAGTTCCTTGTAGTGGTCGGTGCCCGGATAGAACTTCGGCCAGACCGAGATCATCAGGTGCGCGTGGCTGGCGTGCACCGCCTCGACCATGCCGTCCGGATCGGGGAACCGGCTGCGGTCGAAGTCGTGCGAGCCCCAGGCGTTCTCCGGCCAGTACGACCAGTCGAGCACGATGTTGTCGATCGGCAACTGGCGCCGGCGGTACTCGGCCAGCGCGCCGAGCAGCTCGTCCTGGGTCTTGTAGCGCTCGCGGCTCTGCCAGAAACCGTAGGCCCACTTCGGCAGCAATACCGCCTTGCCGGTCAGTTGCCGGTAGCCGGCGATGACCTGGTCGGCGTTGTCGCCGGCAACGACGTAGTAGTCGATCATCTGCCCCGCTTCGGACCACAGCGACAGGTCGCCGGCCTCGGCCGCCGGCAGCGGATCGCGATGCAGCAGCGCGATGTAGCTCGGATCGATCAGGTCCCACTCGACCTTCAGGGTATGCCGCTGGCCGGGCTGCAGCGGCAGCGCGAACTCGTGGTGCCAAGGGTTCCAGTTCTGCCGCCAGCGATCGACGCGCAGCTTGCCGTCGACCCACAGCCTGGCGTACTCGCTGGCATACAGCGAAAAGGTATGCGTGCCGCCGCGCTCGGCCTCGATCTGGCCTTCCCAGCGGACCTGCATGCGGCGCTTGTCGCCGGGCTTGGCCGTGGCGGGAAAGGTCGTCAGGTCCTTGATGTACTGATAGTCGATGTCGGGCTCGCGACGCTCCAGCACCGGCTTGCCGTCGATCGCGTAGCGCGCGGTGAGCGCACCGGGCTTGCCCTGCGCGTCGTACAGGCGCAGCGTCGCCGGCAGCGGCTGCAATCCGCGCGGATCGCCGAAGCGAGTGATCGCATTGTTGTCCCAGAGGAGGCCGTAGTTGCGGCTGGACACCAGGTACGGCACCGCCATGTCGAGATTGCTCTGCAGCAGTTCGATGTTGCGGCCCTTCTGGTTCATCCAGCCCTGCTGGTGCTGCCCGAACCCGTAGATGGCTTCCTCGGGCGACGACACGAAGCGCTGGCGCACGCTCAGGTAGCGGCGCCCTTCGACCTGCAGCGGCGCGAAGCTGCGCCCGCCCGCCACCTCCGCCAGCAAGGGCGTGCCGTGCGCATCGGTGAAGCCGACATGACCGTCGACGGTGGACACCTGCGCGCTCAGCCTGGCGGTCTTGAGCAGCACCGTGTCGCCGTGTTGCTCCAGCGTAAAGCCGGTGTCGCCCTGCACCGGCACCCGCATCAGGCTGGGTGTGCGCTGGAACGTGCCGGTGGGATCGGCGCTGACCCGGACGATGCCACGGTCGATCACCTGCAGGCGCACCGGCGCCGCGCCCTGCACGCGGGGACGCACGGTGACCCCGTCGGCATCGCGGGTCACCTGCTGCGCGCCGGCAGACGCGGCGACCACGCCCAACGCTAGCGCTAACAAGCGTGGCAACGAGGGCGGCAGAGGACGGTTCGCGTTGTGCATGTTCACTCCTTGGGTGGTCGCGCAGCACGGCGCCACAGGCGCCGTCGCGTCGTCAGTAGGTCGCCAGGCTGACGCGCAGCAACTGCGGCACGTCGGAGAAATTCAGCCCGTAATCGGTCTGGTCGCCGTTCCAGTTGCGCCGGAACCGCCATTGCTCGCCCGCGTACACGCCCTCCTCCACGCGGTCGTAGAGCATGTCGGCGGTCGCCGCACTGGCCGGATGCAGGGTCACCCGCGCGTGCTGGGCGGTGATCAGGAAGGTGTCCGGTCCGAGTTCGGCGATCAGCGCCGCGCCGATCGGCGTGGGATTGCCGGGCGGCTCACCCTGGAACCAGAACTGCGGCACGCCGTAGGTGACGGTGGCGCGCCAGCGCGCATTGAGCGGCAGTTCCTGCACCGCCTGTCCGGGCGCCTCGGCGGTGCCGTGCAGCTTGCCCGCCGCCGCGGCCCGGGCGAACACGCGCATGCCCATGCCCACCGCGCGGTAGCCCAGCGCGAACGGCGCCAGCGCCTGCGCGTCCACGCGCTTGGCACCGAGCGGATAGTTGGAATAGCCGGTGTAGTCGATGCCGAAAGTCGACCAGCCGATGCCGTCGTGGCCCAGCGCCGGATACAGGTAGCGCGCGTACTCGGGGCGGTTGCCGGTCTCGGCGACGAACAGCGCGTTGTCCGCGCGCGCATAGCGCTGCAGCACCGTGGTGTACAGCGGGTACTCGGGCAGGTAGATGTCCGGCGCCAGCAGATCGATGTGCGGCGCCGCCGCCTTCCACACGTCCAGCACGTTGTCGGTGGGGCCGCCGCTGGCGTACTGCCCGGGCTGGCCGGGATTGAACGGGCCGCGCAACGCCGCGTTGACGTAGATCGGCAAGGGATACACGGCCTTGCCGGCCTCGGCGATGCGGTCGATGAAGCGCGCGATGTGCCAGGCATGGAAGATCTCGTCGGCGTCGCCACCGAACACCTGTGCCCAGGTGCCCGGCGGTTTGCCGAGCCGCTGCAGCAAGACTAGCGGCACCGGGCCGTCGAACACGTGCTGCGCCATCGGCGAGAAGTCGCGTGCGCTGCCGTAGGTGCCCGGTTCGTTCTCCGCCTGCACCATGATCACCGTGCGCTGCGGATCGGCCTGGCGCAGATGCCGCATGAAGGCGACGAAGGCCTTGCGGTCGGCGTCCAGCGTGGCCGGCGACAGCGGCGACAGCGAGCCCAGGCGTCGACCGTCGCGGGTGACCACGCGCGGGAAGCGCGCATCGTCGGTCTTGACCCAGTGCGGCGTGTAGTTGGGGCCGTTGTTCTTCCAGGTCGCAAACCACAGCAGCACCAGCCGCACCCGCTGCGTGCGCGCCTGCGCCAGCAGCGTGTCGACGAAGGAGAAGTCGAAACGGCCCTCTTCCGGCTCCACCTGTTCCCAGGCGATCGGCACCTGCACGGTGTTCGGCCCCAGCGCGCGGATCGCCGGCCACACTTGCGCCAGCGCCGGCGGCGCGTTGCTGGAGTTGTTGACCTGCGCGCCGAGGATCAGGAACGGCGCGCCATCGACCCACAATGCGTGCCGGCCATCGGTGCTGACCAGGCGCGGGATCGGTCGCTGTGCCGGCGCGGATGCTGCAGCGGTGCCGGCAGCCGCGGGCGCATGGGTCGGCGGTGCATCCGGCGCGGCCTGGCAGGCGGCCAGCAGCAGCGACAGCAGGACCGGCAGCCGCCAGCCGCGGCGTGCGGCACGCGGCTGCGGCCCGGTCTGCCCCATGCGGTGCGTGCCCTGCCTCACCAGTTGTCGGTGCGGAACGAGCCCACCGGCAACTGCTCGCGGTTGACCAGGTTGGCGTCTTCGGGGTTCTCGCTCCAGGCGTAGCGCAGTGCCTGCGGCTGCGGTACCTCGTCGCTGCGGACCACCACCTGCTCGCCTTCGATGCGCGCCTGCGCCGGATGGAAGCGGCGATCGGCCCCGGCCAGGGCGAAACCGCGCACCGCGCTGCCGCCACCGCGCACCGCCAGGGTGCTGCCCATCATGTCGAACATCACCCGCGCCTGGCCATCGGCGAAGGTGGCGCGCGCGAACACCGGCGCGCTGTAGACCAGGGTTTCGCCGTAGGCCACATGCCGCGCGACCAGTGCCAGGCGATGCCCCACGTCCTGCTTGTTGGTGGGATGGATGTTGTCCGGCATGCCGATGTCGATGGTCACCGCCTGCCCGGTCGCCGGCAACGCCAGCGTCCTGGTCTGCGATTCGCGCAGTTGCGCCCAGGGGCTCAGGTCGCCCTGGTCGTTGCCGGCCTTCCAGTTGGCCAGTTGCACCCACAGGAACGGCAGTTGCGGCTGGCCGCGCTCCTGCCGCCAGCGCCCGATCAGCGACGCGAACTGCGCGCGGTAGCGCAGCGCGCCGTACGGGTAGGCGTTGCTCTCGCCCTGGTACCAGATCACACCCTTGACCGGGAACGGCTGCAGCGGATGGATCATCGCGTTGTACAGCAGCGTCGGGACCTGGTTCTTGTCGTCGTTGGCGGCCAGCGTGACCTTGCCCGGACGGAACGCCCAGTCGCCGGCCAGCGCGCGCGGCTGGCCGCCGTCGGGCTGCACGAAGAACGCGCTGGCATCGCCGGCAATGCCGCCGAAGCCGCCGGTATCCAGGATCCGGATCGCGATGTGGTTGACGCCGGCGCGCAACGCCGTCGGTGGCACGCGGTAACGGCGCGGCTCGGTGTAGCGCCCTTCGGTATGGCCGACCTCGACGCCGTTGACGTAGGTGGTGTCGGCATCGTCGGCCGGGCCGATGCCCACGACCGCGCCGGCCCTGGCCTCGGCCGCGCTGAGGGTGAAGGTGGTGCGGTACCAGGCGATGCCGTCCATGCCGACGTAGCCGTGCTGCTCCCACATCCCCGGCAGCGGCTGGCGGTCCCAGTCGCGATCGTCCAGATCGACGGCTGCCCAGCCCGCGTCCGTCTGCGCCGACGTGACCTGCGGCCAGCGCGCCAGGCGCCGCCGGGTCTCGCCCAGTTCCTTCGCGTCCTTGACCCGCATCTGCGCGATGCGCGTGCGCACCTGCGCCGCGTCCACGCCGGGCGAGGACGCGTCCATCCAGGCCTCGATCGCGCTGCCGCCCCAGGTGCTGTCGATGATGCCGATCGGCACCCCGGTGTGCTGGCGCAGGTCGCGTGCGAAGAAGTACGCCACCGCCGAGAACGCGCCGGCGCTGGCCGGCGTCGCCGCGACCCAGTTGCCGCCGGGCAGGCGCGGCTGCGGCTGCGCCGCCCAGGCCTTGGGCACCTTGAAGTTGCGCAGTTGCGGATCCCTCGCCGCCGCCACCTCGCGCGCGCCGTCGCGTGCCTGCGCCAGCGGCCACTCCATGTTGGACTGGCCGCTGGCCAGCCACACGTCGCCGATCAGCACGTCGCCGATGCGGCGGCGGCGGCCATCGCCCTGCACCTCCAGCACGTACGGACCACCGGCCGCGTGCGCCGGCAACTGCAGCTGCCAGCGGCCATCGGCGCCCGCGACCGCACTGGCGCTGGCGCCGTCCAGGCGCGCCTGCACGCTGGCGCCGGGCGTGGCCCAGCCCCACACCGGGATCGGCGCATCGCGCTGCAGCACCGCGCCGTCGTCGAACAGCAACGGCAGTTGCAGTTCCGCCGCGGCCGGCCATGACGCGAGCGCCAAAGCCAGCAGCGCAACGCGGCGAACGATGGTGAGCAACGGGACGGCCATAAGTGGATCCTGCATGGAGGAAAGGCCGGCAGCGGCCGCCCGCCTCGCCGCAGGCGGACCGCTTACCGGACGCGGCTGCGGCGCCTACCAGTTGGCGCGCAGCACCAGCGAGTAGCGACGATCGTTGACGAACCAGCTGCGGGTGTACAGATGCCGGTCGACCTCGCCATCGCTGTAGGAGGTCGGCCCCATCAGCACCTTGGTCTCCGCGTTGGTGATGTTGTTGGCCTGGATGCCCAATTGCAGGTGCGGCGTGAAGCGGTAGAACACCGAGCCGTCGAGCTGGCCGTAGTCGTCCGACCAGGTCGGCAGCTTGGTCGACACGTCGCTGGCGGTCAGCAGGTAGCGCGAGCGCCAGTTGTAGGCCAGGCGCACCGACAGCGGACCCTTCTCGTAGATGCCGGCGAGGTTGTAGCTGCGCCGCGACAGGCCTTCCAGCGGCAGTGCCACGCCGGTAACGGTGGTCTTGGTGTAGGGATCGGTGGCCGTGTTCACGCCGCCACTGCTGTCGACGAAGGTGAAGTTGGCATTGACGCCGAAACCGCTCATCCAGCCCGGCAGCGAATCGAAGAACTGAGTGTAGCCGTACTCGAAGCCGCGGATGCGGCCCTTGTCCATGTTGTACGGGCGCGTCACCAGGAAGTCCTGGCCGCCGTAGTTCTCGGTGACGGTCTGGTTGGAGAAGTAGTCCTTGACGCTCTTGTAGAACAGCGTCAGGTACATCATGTCGCTGCTGTCGAAGTACCACTCCAGCGCGGCGTCGTACTGGTCGGCCTTCATCGGCTTGAGGTTCGGATTGCCGGCGGTGCCGGTCCAGTCCTTCGGCGAGCCGTCGTCGTTCATGGTGGCCGCCAACAGCAGGTACGGCTGCAACTGGGTGTAGTCCGGCCGCGCCATCGCCTTGGAGGCGGCCAGGCGCAGCTGCAGCGCGTCGGAGAACTTGAAGCGCAGGTTCAGGCTCGGCAGTACGTCGGTGTAGCGGCCCCGCGCGTTGTTCGGGAAGTACTGCCCGTCGTACTGCGCCTTGAGCGCGTCCGAGGCCGAGGTGGCGGACAGATCGGGATACTGGCCATAGCCGGACGCCTCGGTCCTGGTCTGCACCACGCGCACGCCGATGTTGCCGTCCACCGGCACGCCCAGCGCCGTATCGTTGCCGAAGTACAGCACCATGTACGCGGCCTGGGTGCGCTCGAACTGGCGGTTGGTGTCCTGCAACTGGTACTGGTCCGGTGCCCAGCCATACCCGCGCAGCGCGACGATCTGCTCGATCAGCGCCGAGGTGCCGGCATAGTCCTTGACCGCGCTGTTGCGCGGGAAGTACAGGTTGTTGGGCACGCGCACATTGCCGCGCAGCAGGTTCGAAAACGAGTACAGCGACGAGGAGGCGGTCATGTAGCTGGCCAGGTCGGCCAGGCCGGTGGCGGTGCCGGGGATGGTGGCCCAGTTGTCGCTGATCACGCCCCAGTTGTAGCCGGAGTTCTTGTTGGTCTGGGTGCGGTCGGTGGCGCGGATGCCGGCACGGAACGTGCGCAGCCACGGGTTGTCGTCGTAGCTGTACTCCAGGTCGAAGCGCGTGGCCAGTTCGCGGCCACGGTTCTTCGCCAGGTGGTCCATCGCCGCGCTCCAGAAATAGTTGGAGGGATTTGCGGTGTAGCTGGGGTCGGCGAGGGTCACCGCCGGGTATTTGCCGCCGAGGTCGAAGGTCAGGCCCGGCAGATAGATCGAGCTGAACAGGGTGAAATCCAACGTGTCGCTCTGCGACTGCACCAGTTGCATGTCGCCGCGCACGGTCAGCCGGTCGGTCAGGCGATGGGTGAAGCCGCCGGACAGGTCGGAGGTGGTGGTGCTCTGCCGGGCGTAGCGGTTGTCGGTGTAGAAGCGCACGCCGTCGTTGCCGGTGACGTTGCCGCGCCAGGAACTGGACATCGGCGAACCGCTGACGAAACGGCCCGCGTCGTCGTAGGTGAAGGTGGTGCCGGGTGCCGGTGCGATCGCGTTGGTGTCGTCGTTGAAGAACGCCGCGCGCTCCTGCCAGTTCATGTCGTAGGACGAGCGCAGGTATTGCACGTAGAGGTCGGTGGCGTCGCTGGGCCGCCACTGGAATGCGGCCGCCACGCCCTTGCGCTTGCGTTCGAATTCCATCTGCCGCCAGTTGACCCCGCCCGGCACGTACACCTTGTCGAAGCTGGTGCCGGCCAGCAGCGCCGGATCGGTGCGGCGCACGAACGGCTCGACCTGGATGCCGTCGCTGCGCGTGGCCAGTTGCGAGTACGCGACATCGAGCATGAAGCCCATGTCGCCCAGGCCGGTGTTCCAGCGATCGCTGAACAGGAACGAGCCCGACGGCTTGTAGGTCTTGCTCAGATCGCCGTAGTTGGCATCGGCGGTGAAGCCGATCAGCCGCCCCGGCTGGTCGAACGGCATGCGCGTGCGCAGGTTGACCGTGCCGCCGAGGCCGCCTTCGATGATCTCGGCCGATGGATTCTTGTACACGTCCACCCCGGCCATCAGTTCGGCCGGCACGTCCTCGAAACTGAGCCCGCGCCCGCTGGCGGCGCTGAAGCTGTCGCGGCCGTTGAGTTCGCCGCGCACCTGGGTCATGCCGCGGATCATCACCCCGCTGCCTTCGGCCGAGAAGTGGTCCGGGTCGTTGCGCGCCATGAAGTGATCGATGGTCACGCCGCTGACCCGCTGCAGGGTCTCGGTGACGCTGCGGTCCGGCAGCGCGCCGATGTCCTCGGCGCTGACCGAATCGACGATCTGCTCGGCATCGTGCTTGATCGACTGCGACTTGATCAGGCTGCCGCGCACGCCCTTGACCTCGACCGCGTCGAGCTGGGTCACCGGGTCGCCCTTCTGCCTGGCGGCCGGCTGCTTGGCGGCGGGCGCCGCCTCCTGCGCCAGCGCCTGTGCGCTCAGCAGCAGGCCGATGCTCAGGGCGATCAGGGAACGCGGCAAAACGCGGGGACGGCGTGACGCTGCGGTCGGCCAGGCCGGACCACGGGGATGCTGCGATGCCATGCTGTTTCCCTCCCAGGAGACATGCACACAGACACGGGCGACGGTCGCGCCAGGGCGCCGTCCTGCGAGTTGTGACGGCCACGGTCTCAGCCGCTGCCGTATCGGATGGCGACGCTGCGCAGCTCGGCAGGGTCGCGATCACGATCGGCCGAGACTAGAAATGCAATCTGCGTGAAGCAAATGAAAATTTCCCGTCCAGCTATGCGATTCACGACTAGCGGGATGCGTACCACAGCATGTCTACGCCATCGTCCAGTTGTCGCGGGCGGCGCCCGCGGCGGCGGTCAGAGGCTCGCCGCTCGCTCGGGATAGAGCCGCTTGGCGGCATTGCGCAACGCCAGCAGCACACGCTCGGCGCCCGGCGGCAGCAGGTAGTCGCGGCGGCGCACGATGCCGAACGATTCCATGCGCACGCCCAGCGCGATCGGCAGGACCGTCAGCAGCTTGGCCTGCACGTACGGCGCCACCGCCTCGGCCGGCAGCGCGGCCAGCAGGTCGCTGCCGCGCAGCAGGCTGGTCATCACCGGCAGCGACGAGGTCTCGATGACGTTCTGCGGCGCGGGCACCGCGTGTTCCAGGAACATCGCATCCAGGCGTGCGCGCAGCACGCTGTCGGCCGGCGGCAGCACCCAGCCGTAGCGGGCCAGGTCGGCATGGCGCAGGTCGGCGCGGCTGGACAGCGGGTGGCCGGCGCGGGCGATCACCGAGTGCGGCTCGTCGGCCAGCGGCTCGAACTCCAGCGCCTCGGCGCCGTAGGGGCCGAGGATGCGCCCGATCACGATGTCGAGCTGGCCGTCCAGCAGTTTGGCCACCAGCGGCCGGCTGTAGTCCATCTCCACCCGCACCAGGATGCCGGGAAACTCGCGCTTCACCTCGGCGATCGCCTGCGGCACCAGGTTGGTGCCCGGATTGACCACGGTGCCGATCGAGACCTGGCCCATGCGCCCTTCGCACAGCGCCGCGATCTCTTCCTGGGCGCGGCCGATCTCCGACATCGCCGCACGCGCGCGGCGGATCAGCACCTGTCCGTACCAGGTCGGCTCGACCCCGCGCGCGTGGCGCTCGAACAGCTTCACCCCCAGCAGGTCCTCCATTTCCGCCAGCAGCTTGGACGCCGCCGGCTGGGTCATGCTGGCCGCCTCGGCCGCACGCAGTACCGAGCGATGCTCATGCAACTGCAGCAGCAGCAACAGGTGCCGGGTCTTCAGGCGCGCGGCATTGAACCAGGGATTGGCGGAAGCATTCATCGTGGGCAGGCATCCTGAGGGCGCCACCGTGTATTCGGCGGCGGAATAGGATATGCCTAAAATTTCATTTGCAGCGCATAGCTCACACGCGCAGGCTAACCACCCATCGCGCCCCCGCTGGCGCCGCCGTCGTCGGGCACCGCCCCGCCGGACGTGGAGGCAGCCGGGTTCGTGCCAGCGCGCCGACGCACGGGCGCGGACCGCGGCCGCGGCCGTCCGGTCCCGCCGCTGCGCCGCGCTGGCCCGGCGCCTCCGTCACCGCCGCTTCCGCCAGGTACTCCGATGTCCGCCGCTTCCCCGTTCCGACTCCCGTTGATCGCGATCCTGCGCGGCCTCACTCCCGAGGACGCGCTGGCGCACGTCGGCGCGCTGGCCGACGCCGGCTACGACGCGATCGAGATCCCGCTCAACTCGCCGCGCTGGGCCGACAGCATCGGCCCGGCCGCGCAGGCGTTCGGGCAGCGCTGCTGGATCGGCGGCGGCACCGTGCTGCAGATCGGCGACGTCGACGCACTGGCCGATCTCGGCGCGCGCTTCATCGTCACCCCCAACACCCGCCCGCCGGTGATCCGCCATGCGGTGGCGCGCGGCCTGCAGGTGGTGGCTGGCTTCGCCACCGCCACCGAGGCGTTCGACGCGCTGGACGCCGGCGCACAGATGCTCAAGCTGTTCCCCGCCGCCACCTACGGCCCCGGCCACGTGCGCGCCCTGCGCGCGGTGCTGCCGGCGCAGGTGCCGCTGTTCGTGGTCGGCGGCGTCAACACCGAGACCCTGCACGACTACCTGGCCGCCGGCGCGATCGGCGCCGGCATCGGCGGCGAGCTGTACCGCCCCGGCCAGCCGCTGACACAGACCCAGGCGCACGCCGCCGCCTTCCGCCACGCCTATCTGGACCGCGCATGAAGATCGTCCGCCTCACCACCTATCACGCCGCGCCGCGCTGGCTGTTCCTGAAGGTCGAGACCGACGAAGGCATCACCGGCTGGGGCGAGCCGGTCATCGAGGGCCGCGCGCGCAGCGTCGAGGCCGCGGTGCGCGAACTCGGCGACAGCCTGATCGGCAAGGACCCGGCGCGGATCAACGACATCTGGCAGATGCTCTACCGCGGCGGCTTCTACCGCGGCGGCCCGATCCTGATGAGCGCCATCGCCGGCATCGACCAGGCGCTGTGGGACATCAAGGGCAAGGCGCTGGGCGTGCCGGTGTACGAACTGCTCGGCGGCCGCGTGCGCGATCGCATGAAGACCTACCGCTGGGTCGGCGGCGACCGCCCGGCGGCGACCATCGCGCAGATCCAGGGCTACCGCGACCTCGGCTTCGACACCTTCAAGTTCAACGGCACCGAGGAAATGAAGCTGATCGACGGCCCGCGCGCGGTGGATGCGGCGGTGGCCAAGGTGGCGCAGATCCGCGAGGCGTTCGGCACCGCCATCGACTTCGGCATCGACTTCCACGGCCGCGTCGCCGCGCCGATGGCGCGCGTGCTGCTGCGCGAGCTGGAACCGTTCAAGCCCTTGTTCGTCGAAGAGCCGGTGCTGCCCGAGCAGGCCGAGTACTACCCGCGGCTGGCCGCGTCCACGCCGATCCCGCTGGCGGCCGGCGAGCGCATGTTCTCGCGCTTCGACTTCAAGCCGGTGCTGCAGGCCGGCGGCCTGTCGCTGCTGCAGCCGGACCTCTCGCACGCCGGCGGCATCACCGAGTGCCTGAAGATCGCCAGCATGGCCGAGGCCTACGACGTCGGCCTGGCACCGCACTGCCCGCTCGGCCCGGTGGCGCTGGCCGCCTGCCTGCAGGTGGACTTCGTCTCGCACAACGCGGTGCTGCAGGAACAGAGCATCGGCATCCACTACAACGAAGGCGCCGACCTGCTCGATTACGTGCTCAACAAGGACGACTTCGCCTGCGACAATGGCGGCAGCATCGCCGCCCTGCCCAAACCGGGCCTCGGCGTAGAGATCGACGAGGAGCGCCTGCGCCATGCCAACGCCAACCCACCCGACTGGCACAACCCCATCTGGCGTCACGCCGACGGCAGCATCGCCGAGTGGTGAGCCGATGAACGTTTCCACTCCGCCGCGCCACACCGCCACCCTGGCGGTGGACAGCCGCTGCGCGCATGGCGAAGGCATGCTGTGGTGCGAGCGCCGCGGCGTCCTGTTTTGGGTCGACATCAGCGGCCGCCGCCTGTGGCGCCATGATCCGGCCCGCCATGTCAGCCGTCATTGGGACCTGCCCGATCGCCCCGGCTGCCTGGGCCTGTTCGACGACGGCCGCCTGCTGCTGGCGCTCGCCAAGGGCGTGTACGTCGCCGATCCGGACGCCGCCGCCGAGGCCGACAGCGCGTTGCCGCTGCAGCACCTGGCAGACGTGGAACCCGAGCGCGACGACACCCGCAGCAACGACGGCCGCGCCGACCGCCACGGCAACTTCGTGTTCGGCACCATGAGCGAGCGCGACGACCAGGCGCCGGTCGGCAGCTTCTACCAATGGTCGGCGCGCCACGGCCTGCGCCGGCTGCCGCTGCCGGGCGTGGCCATCCCCAACGCGATCTGCTTCAGTGCCGACGGCCGCACCCTGTACTACTGCGACTCGGTACAGCCGCGCATCCTGTGCTGCGACTACGACCCGGACAGCGCGCACACCGCCAACAGCCGTGTGTTCGCCGAACTGGATCATCCCGATGCCGAGCCGGACGGCGCCATCGTCGACGCCGAAGGCCACCTGTGGAACGCGCAGTGGCGCGCCTGGCGCGTGGTGCGCTATCGCCCCGACGGCAGCGTCGAGCGCAGCGTCGCCCTGCCGGTCAAGCATCCCACCTGCCCTGCGCTCGGCGGCGCCGACGGCGGCACCCTGTACCTGAGCACCTCGCGGCAGGACCACAGCGAAGACGAACTGGCGCGCACGCCGCAGGCCGGCGGCGTGTTCGTGGCCGCGGTCGGCATCGCCGGGCTGCCCGAAGGACGCATCGCCAGCGCATGATCGTCGTCGACTGGGGCACCAGCAGCCTGCGCGGCTATCGGCTCGACGCCGATGGCGGCATCCGCGAACAGCGCCGCAGCGACCAGGGCATCGCCGCCTGCCAGGGCCGTTTCGCCGCGACCCTGGCCGCCCTGATCGACGGCTGGGACGGCGACGTCGTCCTGTGCGGAATGATCGGCAGTCGCAACGGCTGGATCGAACTGCCGTACGCGCCCTGCCCGGCCGACGCCGCCGCGCTGGCCGCGGCGATGCAGCCGCTGCAGGACCCGTCCCTGCCCGGGCGCACGCTGTGGTTCGTGCCCGGCGTGGCCAGCGATGCCGACGCCGTGCCGGACGTGATGCGCGGCGAGGAGACCCAGTTGATCGGCCTGCTCGCCCTGCTCGCGCAGGAACCGCCGACGGCCGAGATCCAGCACGTCTGCCTGCCCGGCACCCACAGCAAGTGGGTGACGCTGCAGGACGGGCGCATCGCCTCGGTGGCGACGATGATGACCGGCGAACTCTACGCGCTGCTGCGCACGCACAGCCTGCTGGCGCGGTTGATGGACGCCGACGACGGCACCTTCGATGCGGCCGCGTTCGATGCCGGCGTGCAGCGCAGCGGCGACCCCGGCGGCGTGCTGCACCATCTGTTCGGCGTACGCAGCCTGGGCCTGTTCGAGCGCCTGAGTGCGGCCGCGGCACCGTCCTATCTGTCCGGCCTGCTGATCGGCCACGAACTGCGCGCACACGCCGCCCTGCCGCCGGTGGTGCACCTGGTCGGCGGCAGCGGCCTGCTGGCGCGCTACGCGCATGCGCTGGCCGCGCTGGGCAGCCGCGTGCGTACCCACCCGGAGGATCTGGCCGCGCGCGGACTGTATCGCCTGGCGCAGCAGCACGGCGGTCTGGCCGGCTGAGCGGCACGTCGCGGGCCGCCGTCCGGCCGGCCCGCACACACGGCGACGACAGCCGCTTTGCATTAGAATTGCCGGGTTAATCGCCGGATCGAGCCATGCCTTTCGTCGTCACCGAAAACTGCATCAAGTGCAAATACACCGACTGCGTGGAAGTGTGCCCCGTGGATTGCTTCCACGCCGGCCCGAACTTCCTGGTGATCGATCCGGACGAGTGCATCGACTGCACCCTGTGCGAGCCGGAATGCCCGGCCAACGCCATCTATCCCGAAGACGACGTGCCGGCCGGCCAGGAAGGCTTCGTCGCGCTCAACGCCGAACTGGCCAAGGCCTGGCCGGTGCTGACCACGCGCCAGGAACCGCTGCCCGACGCCGCCGAGTGGGACGGCAAGCCGAACAAGCTGCCGCTGCTGCAGAAGTAATCCCGCCGCGGATTCTGCCCGGGCACTGCCCGCCAAACCGGACAAACGTAGAGACGAAGAGCGGCTTCAGGCCGCCTCCGACCACTCGCTTTGCCGCAGTGCAAACGCACACGTGGTCACACCCTGTTGGGACACGAGGCGTGACCCGACCCTCATCCGCCCCTGCGGGGCACCTTCTCCCGGGGGGAGAAGGGAGAAGCGCGAGCCCCTCTCCCTCCGGGAGAGGGGTTGGGGTGAGGGTATGGCGCGCAGCGGCGCGCTGAAGCAAAGAGCGGCTCTTGTTCCCTTTTTTGAATCAGCCGCGACGCGCATCCTGGTAAAGCCCATCGCGGCCAACGCCACTCCTTGCATCCACAAAGAAGCCGCGCAGTGTTCTTGCCGAACGAAAACGGGCGCACTCGGCGCCCGTTTCGCGTTCTGCAGCAGATCCGGCGCACGCGCCGGACCACACCGGCTCGGTCAGTGACCCAGCTTCGCCTTCAGCGCGGCGATTAGCTTGACCGGCGCTTCGCCGGTGGCCGGCAGGCCACGCGGGTCCACCGCCGAGACGTACACGCCGGCGTCCACCGCCACCACGCGGACCAGGAAGTTGCTGCCTTCGTAGGCCACGTCGTAGGAGCCCAGCAGCTGCGCACGGCTGGCGATGGTCACGCCGGGAATGGCGCCCAGCGCGTCGCCGACCTGGCCGAACACCTGGTCGCGCGCGCCCGGCACCACGAAGCCGCTGTTCGACGCCGCCGGCGCCTGGCCGGCGGGGGCCGCAGGCCGCTGCGCCGAGGCCAGCGCCGGCACCTTCATTGCCGCCGAGGTGTCGGGCGAGGTCAGATCCGGCGGCACTTCCAGCGGGCGCATGTCGGGCGCCAGCGCGTAGTCGCCGCGCGGCTTGCCCTTGTGGAACCAGCTGCAACCGCTGGTGGCCGCGACCAAGGTGGTCGCCAGCACGGCGGCCGACAGCACGCGGACGTA
>JBEVKG010000259.1:0-3230 GCA_040509765.1 Xanthomonas sp. | reverse complement strand
GATCAGCGTGCTGGAACTGGTGCATGCCTTCGAACGCGCCAGCGGCCGGCGGATTCCCTACGAGATCGTCGAACGCCGGCCGGGCGATTCGGCGGAAGTGTTCGCCGACCCCGCACTTGCCCAGCAGTTGCTGGGTTGGCGCGCCCAGTACGACGTCGATGCAATGTGCCGCGATGCCTGGCATTGGCAGGCGATGAATCCGCAGGGCTACCGTTCGCCGTTGCGTCGTGCCGCCGCGCCGCGCGTGGAACGTCCGCGCCGGGTCGTCGCGCGCCTTGCCGGCGCCTGAAACTGCTCGCACCTTCGGGACTGCATTCAGGGTGAGCCGCTGGCGGTAGTGCCTTCCTTGCCCTCGTCGTCGCCGGCCAGCGCCCGCTGCAGGCCGTCGCGGAGCTGTGCCTGCGTTCCGATCGGGTTCCACACCGGCTCGCGGCCGAACCGCACGAAGTACGTCGACAGGAAGTGCTGGTTGTCGCCAGACAGGCTGGCGAACAGGTCCTGCTCGAACAGGTCCGACTTACGCCCGTCGCCCGTCGTCGGCATGCCGTAGCCCATCATGCGCAGCACGGTCGGATAGAGATTGAAGTGGCTGGCCTTGTCGCGGTTGTCGTTGGAGGCCTCGCGCAACATCGGCGCCATGACGGCATTGCGGGTGATGGCGACCAGTGGCACGCGGCCTTCGCCGGCGGCGGCCTGGCCGGTCGTGCAGTGGGTCTGCGCGCCGGGCGAGCCGTCCTCGTGGAAGTTCTGGCCATGGTCGGCGGTGTAGAGGATCAGCGTATCGTCCAGCGATGCGTCCGCCAGGGCCTCGTGGAAGAACTCGCGGGTATTCCAGGCCACGCAGTTGCGATAGCTGTTCACCTGGCGCCAGCGATCCTCGGAGCTCGCCATGCCCGAAGCGTGCGGCTGCGGGGCGACGTCGGGATCGGCCTCGTTGCTGAAGTAGGTCCGTTCCATCGTCGGCGAATACAACGTCTTGCTGGCCGGATACTTGCCCTCGTACGGGAAGTGGCAGCCGACCTTGTTGACGTAGATGAAGCTGGGACGGGGTCGCTTCAGCATCTCGCCCAGCAGCCGGCCGGCCTGGACGTCCTTGCTTTCCAACGGCACCGAGGCGTCGATCTGCACGAACTCGTCGATCTCCGCGCGCTCGCGCTCGTCCATGAAATTGTGCAGCTTGCCGCCGTGTCGCTGGGCGTCGATGTAGATCGTGCGGTAGCCGGCGCGGCCGGCGTAGCGCCAGAACGACGGATTGACGTCGAGGTCGCGCTGGTAGCTGTCGCGGGTGACGCCATAGCGCACGCTGGCGTTGGACGTGGAGGAGCAGTTGGCAGCCGATGCGGCGATACCGAAATTGAACAGCGCCGGTCCGAGTGGTCGCAAGCCGGTCTCGACACCGTCGTCGACGTTGATGTCGACATAGTCGCCGCGCACGCTTTCGTCCATCACCAGCACGACATGGCGGAAGGGGCGCTGGCCGGGGTGTTCCAGCGCGACGTCCTGGCGAGGCGGCGTGGCCGGCGCGAGCGCCTTCTCGGCACCGAGCACGAAAGCGAACGCCGCCGGGTGGTACTGCCCGGGGAAGCCGTTGGATCCTTCGCCGCCGCGCAGGTACAGGATCGCGGCAATCAGCACGATCGGGACGGCCTGGAGCCAGCCGGCGTGGCGCAGCGGCCATGCCAGCGGCGCCGGCAGCCAGGCCGGCGGCGGAAACCAGGGCGGCAGGTTCAGCGCCACCAGGCCCAGCAACGACCACAGCACGGCCTGGGCCAGCTGCGCGTCGTGGAAGCCGGCGAGGTTGCCGGCGAACCCGATCAGGCCCAGGAGCTGTTCGAAGTCGGCCAGGCCGAGGTGACGGGACGTGATCAGCGCGTGGCCGAGGCTGAAGGTGCTGCTGAGGAAAAAGGCGACGCTCCAGGCCGCGCGCGTGGCCGGCCGCGAGTGGAACGCCAGTGCCAGCAGCGATACCAGGCAGACCAGCCAGACGGCGGCAAACACCACCAGTCCCGGTTTCAGCCCGATATGCGCCACGCGTTCGGCCAGCAGGCGATTGGTGCCCAGCAGGTAGATCCCGATCAGCACCAGCTTGACGATGACCAACGTCACCGTTGCCGCCTTCGATTGCGCCCACTTGGACATGCACCGCCCCTCGCTCGGCCCGCCCGCCCGGTCAGTCGACCGGGTCCGGCCCCAGCACAGGTCAATGACCAGAGTGTGTCGGGTCCCGACTGATGAAACGCAGTCCGACGCCCGGTTCGGTCGCGATCCATTGCGGCGCTGCAGCATCGTCGCCGAGCTTGTGGCGCAACTTGCCGACCAGGATGCGCAGGTAATGGGTGTCGTGCTGGTGGGTGGGACCCCAAAGTTCGCGCAGCAGCTGCGGCTGGGTGACGACGCGGCCGGCATGCTGGATCAGCAGGGCGAGCAGGGCGTATTCCTTGCGCGTCAGCGCCACCGGATCGCCTTGCAGGAGCACTTCGCGCCGCGCCAGGTCGACGTGCAGGCGACCGTCGTCGTACAGCGGCTGCGAGCCCGCGGGCGCGGCATGCGAACGCAACAGTGCACGCACGCGCGCCATCAGCTCCTGCACGCCGAAGGGTTTGGTCACGTAGTCGTTGCCGCCGGCGTCGAGCGCGGCGACCTTCTCGGTCTCGCTGGCGCGCACCGTCAGCACGATCACCGGCACGTTCGACCACTGCCGCAGTTCGCGCAGCACCTCGTGGCCGTCGCGGTCGGGCAGTCCCAGGTCGAGGATGACCAGGTCGGCACCGTGCGTGGCCAGCGCCTCCAGCCCGCCCTGGCCGGTCTCCGCGCTTTCCACCGCATAGCCCTGCGCGCGCAGGCTGATGTCGAGGAACTTGCGGATCTGCGGCTCGTCGTCGATGACGAGGATGCGCGCGGGTGGGGTGGTGGTGTCGGCGGGCTTGGAATCGCTCACGGGCGGTCAGTCGTCACTGCGGCTGCAATCGCGGCAGCGTAATCCGGATCGTCGTGCCGCGCCCGTCCGGACCGGGCAGCGCTTCGACGCTGCCGCCGTGCGCGCCGATCATGCCCTGGCAGATCGCCAGGCCCAGGCCCGTGCCCTGGCGGCCGCGGTCGCCGCGCTCGACGCTGTAGAACATGTCGAAGATGCGTTCCCGTTCGGCTTCCGGAATCCCCGGCCCGCGATCGCTGACTTCCACGAAGGCGCGATCGGCGACTCGTCCGGCATGGATGCGCACCGCTTCGCC
>JBEVKG010000258.1:0-20014 GCA_040509765.1 Xanthomonas sp. | reverse complement strand
AGGCTGCCAGGCGCGGCGATGTCGTTGTAGCTTGGGCGTGCGATCACTTTCGAAGCTGCCGCGCGTAGCAACAGGTTTTCGGTCAAGTCATAGGCCAGGTTGAAACTCGGCAGCACGTCGGTGTAGTTGCGGTCCAGCCCGCTGACCACGAACGACTCGGTACGCTGCTCGGTGTCCGACAAGCGCCAGTAGCCTTCGGTGCCGCAGTAGGTATCGGCCGGCGCGCCGGCGGGCATGGCCGCGCCCTGCTGGCAGGCCAGCGGGTTGCCGTCGGCACCGTCGAAGAAGTAGTCGTTGTAGGCGGTCACCTTGTCGGTGGAGTCGGCATGCTGCCCGGTGCGCGCCACCCGCACGCCGACGTTGCCGCGCAGGCGCTCGGTGTGGAAGTTGAGCTGCAGGTAGGTGGAGTAGATCTTCTCGTCGACGTTGTAGACGAAGTTGTCCTCGCTGCGGGTCTGCATCGCGCCGTAGGTGTTGTTCAAGTAGCCGATGTAGCCCGGGAAGTTGATCGCCGGGAACGCGCTGGACTTGACCCCACCGGCCAGGTTGTCCAGCGGGAACAGCAGATCCGGCGAGAACTGCGTGGCCAGCGCATTGCAGCGCCCGTTCCAGTAGCGGTTGTTGTAGTCGCTCGGATCGGTGCCCGGGCACACCCAGTAGTTGTTGCCGGTGTTGCGATGGATGCCGCCGTCGCGGCGCTTGAGGCCGAACTGCAGCGAGTCGAAGAACTCGCCGTCGATATGCCAGGTGGTATCGATCTGCGCGTACTGCTGCTGGTTGGTGTTGCGGGTCCAGGACGAGCCGGTCGAACCCAGGTCGACCTGCAGGATGCCGTCGCGCAGGTTCTGCATCAGCTCCGGCGAGAACGTCATGGACGGCGTGCCGGTCAGGTCCCAGGCGCTGGCATAGTTGCCGTTGGTCCAGCTGCCGTCGGCGTTCTGCCGGCGCGGCTTGATCGGCAGGGAGAACTGCAGCTCCGGGCCGCCCTTGGCCCAGGTGCGGCCGGCCTTGAACGACACGTCCACCTTCTCGCCACGCCACTCGCCGCCCAGGTCCACCGTCTGCGACAGCGACTTCTCGATGTTGTAGCTGCCGGTGATCTGCGGCGTCGGCACCGTGCAGTCGTCCGAGCCCCAGCCGCCCGGCGGCAGGCCGGCCGCGGCGGCCTGCGCCTCGCTGCAGTAGTAGGCCTTGCCCGGATGCAGGCTGTAGTTGGCGCCGGTGACGATGGTGCCGCTGGGATCGAACTGCAGCCCGTCGAGCAGGCGGCCGCCGCGCCAGTTGCCGTCGCCGTAGTAGCGGGCGATGTTCCACTCGGGAATCTTGACGGTATTGGTCTGCGAGTTCTGCGACAGGTCGAAGCGGAAGTAGTTCGCGGTCAGGGTCAGGTCGTCGGTCGGCTTGAACTGGAAGGTCAGCTGGCCGCCCTTGCGCTCGCGCTCCTCCTGCTTGACGTCCAGGCTGACCGCGGTCGGCATCATGAAGCGCGTGTAGTACTGGCCGTTCTGGTCCCAGAAGCCGGTGCCGCCCCACCAATTGGAATTGAAGTCCGACGGCTTGCCGTTGACGTCGACCGCCGGGCCGCCTTCGTCGCGGCCGTACCACTGCCAGCTCTCGGTGCTGGCGTTGAGCGTGCGCGCGGTGCGCTTCTGCTGCGTGTAGCCGACGAACACGCCGAAGCGGTTGTCCTGGTCGTGCCACGAGTACGAGCCGGAGAACTGGCCGTCGGTCTTCTTGCTGGTATCCGACCACACGCCCTCGGCGGAGACGAAGCCGGAATTTGGCTCCAGCTCCAGCGGGCGCCGCGTCTGCAGGATCACCGTGCCGCCGATGCCGCCTTCGTCGATGCGCGCTTCCGGCGTCTTGTACAGCTCCGCGCTGCCCAGCAGGTTCGACGGCAGCAGCGTGTAGTTGAACGAGCGCGTCGGGTCGCCGTTGGACTCGGCGGTGGCGATGTAGTTGCCGTTCAACTCGGTCAGCACCAGCTCCGAGGACAGGCCGCGCACGCTGACGTTCTTGCCTTCGCCGCCGTCGCGGCTGATGACCACGCCGGGCACGCGCTGCAGCGCGTCGGCCACGTTCTTGTCGGGGAACTTGCCGACGTCCTCGGCGGTGATCACGTCGACCACGGCGTTGGCGTTGCGCTTCTGTTCCAGGCTCTTCTCGATCGCATAGCGGTAGCCGGTCACCGTGACGGCATCGAGATTCTTGGCTTCCAGCTCGGCCTGGCCCGTGGGCGCCGGCGTGCCGTCGGCCTGCTGGGCGAATGCGGTGGTGGGCGTGGCGCTCGCGAACAACGCGATGGCGATGCCCGCAGCCAAGGCGCTGCGGTGGCGTGCATGTGGCTTGAAATTCATGTCAATCATCCTCTCCCAAAGATTGATCGGCTTGCGGCACGCACGGGTTTCGATCGATCCAAACCGAGCGAATGTGCGTGCGTCGTTGTAGTGAAGACATCCGGCGCCATCGCGGCGTGCCGGTCGTGCGGCCCCTCCCCTCGCTCCGATCCAATCAGATTGGATCGTTCTAATCCGTTGGAAAACTAAGTATCACAGCGCTTCCGCCCGCGCATGCTGCCGCGCAACAGGACTCGTGCGCTGGCGGTGTGCCGCAGCAGGCGCCGCGCAGCGCGCAGGCGCAGCCCTGTCGCGCGTTCATGGCGCGGCCTGCCGCGTCAGCGGCTGCAGCAGTTCGATCTCGGCCAGCGCCACGTCCTTGCCCGCGTCCAGGCGCAGGCGGTACGCGCTGTACGCGCCCGGCTTGGCGATGCGGAACGGTCGCAACTGCCGCGCCCAGGCGAACGCCTGTGCCTGCCGCTGGTCGAGTTGCGTCCACGTGCCGTCGTCGCGGCGCCCTTCCAGCGTCCACGCCAGACCGGACATCGCGGCATCGGCGCTGGTCAAGGTGTAGTGCGTGGCACGCTGCGGCTTGGCGAAGCGAAGCTCGACCGTGGCGCCCTGCGGCAGCGGCAGCGCCGTCGTCGCATCGTCGTCGATGAGGGCCGTGGCCTTGGGCTGCCCTTCCAGCGACACCGCAACGGCCTGCGACGCCACATCCGCCAACCCGCGCGGCGCACTGCCACGCGGCGTCAGCGACGGCGGCAGCGCGTCGGCGCCGCTGCCCCAGCGCGAGGGCGTCGCGCCCATCACGAACTCCAACGTGGCGCCGTCGGCGATGTCCTGGTGGCGCAGCCAGGCCTTGTTCCACGGCTTGCCGTTGAGCGTGAGCGACTGCACATACACGTTGCGCGCAGTGTTGTTGCGTGCGATCACCCGCAACTTGCGGCCGTTGCCGAGATCGACCTCGGCCTGCGGAAACGCCGGCGAGCCGATCACGTACTCCGGCGCGCCCATGCGCAGCGGATACAGCCCGAGCATGGCGAACAGATACCACGCCGACATCTCGCCGTTGTCCTCGTCGCCCGCATAGCCCTGGCCGATCTCGCTGCCCAGGTACAGCCGGCGCAGCACTTCGCGGGTGATGCGCTGGGTCTTCCACGGCTGCCCCACCGCCACGTACATCCACGGCAGATGGTGCGAAGGCTGGTTGCTGTGCGCGTACATGCCCATGCGCACGTCGCGCGCCTCGGTCATCTCGTGGATGACGCCGCGGTAGCTGCCGGCAAAGCGCTTGTCGGCGGTTTCCGGCGTGGCGAAGAGTTCGTCAAATCGCGCCGCCATGGCGTCCTCGCCGCCGAGCAGCTTGGCCAGACCCGCGGCGTCGTGCGGCGTGGTGAAGGCGAAGGTCCAGGCATTGGCCTCGGTGTAGTCGCCGCCCCACACGCGCGGATCGAAGCGCGCCGCCGGCACGTCCCACTGGCCGGCGGGCGTGCGCCCGCGGAAGAAGCGGGTCGCGGGATCGAACAGAGACACATAATCGGTGGCCCGCGCCCGGAAGTACTCGGCTTCCTCGCGGTAGCGCTGCGCCCGCTGCGGATCCTGTTCCTGTTCCGCCAGCGCCTGCCCCATCTGCGCAAGGCCGAAATCGTTGAGCGCGCCTTCCAGCGTCCACGACAACCCTTCGTGCACGCCGTTGGCCGCGTAGCCGCGGTACATCGAGCGGGCCAGGCCCTTGCGGCCGACATTCGACACCGGCGGCACCACCGTGGCATTGCGCAGCGCCGCCGCATAGGCCTCGTGCGGATCGAACCCGCGCACGCCCTTCAACCAGGCATCGGCGAAGGCCACGTCGGAACTGGTGCCGACCATCAGGTCCGCATAGCCCGGCGAGGACCAGCGCGCCACCCAGCCGCCGTCGCGGGCCTGCTGCAGGAAGCCCTTGATCATCGCCCCCGCCTGCTCCGGCGCGAACAGCGCGTACGCCGGCCAACTGGTGCGGAAGGTATCCCAGACGCCGTTGTTGACGTAGACCTTGCCCGGCACGATCGGCGCCGAGGTGCGCTCGGCATCGCCGCCGGCGTTGTCCTTGGACCAGCGGTTCTGATCCGCATGCCGCCAATCCGGATGCGCCGCGTCGCCGACGTTTTCGTGGGCGATGTTCGGATACAGGAACAGCCGGTACAGATTGGAGTAGACCGTGACCCGCTGGTCGTGGCTGGCGCCCTGCACCTGCACCCGGCCCAGCACCGCATCCCACGCAGCCTGCGCACGCGACTGCACCGCCTCGAAGCCGGCGTCGCCGATCTCCTGCTGCAGATTGCGCTGCGCCTGCTCCACCGAAATCAGCGAGGTGGCGATGCGCATGACCACCGTACGGTCCGCACCTGGCGCGAACTTCACGTAGCCGGTCGGGCGACCCGTGGCGATCTTGCCGCTGGCCCTCCACGGACGGTCGAAGCGCGCATACACGAACAGGCGCGTGGCGCCATTGGACAGCCCGCTGCGCGTATCCGAGTAGCCGCGCAACGTCTGCGTCGCCGCATCCAGGGTCAGCCCGCCGCGTGCATCGACGTTGTCGAACAGCAGATTGGCATCGCCGCCCTCGGGAAAGCGGAAGCGGAAGATCGCCGCGCGCTCGCTCGGCGTCAGTTCGGCGCGGATGCCGTTGTCGAAGTCCACCCGGTACAGATGCGGGCGCGCCTCCTCGCGATCGTGGCCGAAGGACAACGCACGCTTCGCGCGATCCGCCTCCGGCACCCCGCGCGTGGACGACGGCATCACCTGGAAGGTCTGGCGATCGCCCATCCACGGACTGGGTTCATGGCTGATCGCCAGCGCCTGCAACCGCGGCCGGTTGTCGTCGCCGTTCTGCTCGTTCCAGCGGTACAGCCAGCTCAGCGTCCCCGCATCGGTCGCCGGCACCCAGAAATTGAAGCCATGCGGCATCGCCGTGGCCGGGAGGTTGTTGCCGCGCGAGAAGGTGCCATTGGACTGCGTGCCGCGCGTGGTCACCACCTCGTCGCTGGGCCGCCGCGCCGCCTGCGGTGCTGGCGCGCGGCGCACTGCGACATCGTCGATCCAGCCGGAGCCCACCTTGCCGGCCCCAGGCTGTACCTGCAGCTCGATCGCGCGGATGCGCTTACCGCGCAACGCTGCAACCTCACCCAGCCGCACTTGCTTGAGCGCCCACTGCTGCGGATACAGCGTCTTCGACGCCGCCTGCCCCGCCGCACTGACCAGCGCACCGTGCTGGTCCTCCGCGCCCAACTCGGACAAACGTCGTCCATCGTCGAACAACAGATCCACCACCACGCCCGTGGACGCCACCGTGTCGCCATCGACGATCTCCGGCAGCACCATCCACGACAGCACCGTATCCGGCTCCACCGGCAGATCGACCGCAAACAGCTGCGCGCGGCCGGCCGCAGTGGCGCGATAGTGCAACGCATGCAACCCGGTGTAGCCCATGCCGGCCTTGGCCGCATAGGGCTGTTCGGGTCCATTGCCGATGGCGACCTGCACGCCGGTGTTGTCGGACTGCGTGGCAGGCGTCAGCGCGGGCTCGCCACCCTCGAACGAAGAGACAAAGCCATTGTCGGCCGCACATGCAGCGCCGGTGCCCACGCATAACAATGCCGACGCAGCGACGGACGCCAACCACCGGCGCGAAGACTCAGGCAGGTGCGCGAAGCGCGGACGGACTGACATGGCAGGCTCCCCAAACTCTCTAGGTCGGTTGTGCCGCGACGCGTGGCGTCACGAACCTCCGGTGGCAACGGCGCGCAGTCAAAGCGCGCAACGTGGACCGGATCGACCCGATGGGTCGCCGCTCAAGTTCGCATCGACGCAGCGCCTCGACCGCACGTGCATGCGGATCCCATGCCAAGCATCAGCCAACTCGTAGCTCGCGATCCCTACCCACCGTCTCCCCCAGGATGCGTTGCATCAACGGCTTTGGATCGATCCAACGTACCTAGATGTAACACGTCCATCGTGGAGTGGCATGCTGCTGCGCAACAGTTCGCACGCGTATCGACGCTGGAACCTAGGGTCGCTGCTTCTACGTTGAATGCGGAAGATGCGTGACGTCCAGCCTTCACACAGCACGCAGCGACAGAGGGCGATAGAGCGACCCTTTCCGGGCTGTCAACGGCCACGGTATCGGTCCGTGGGCTGATGAGGATCCTGCCTTTCGGCAGGATACCGGCGAAGGTGGGCTTCGCCGAACCGCAATCGCTGATGCAGGGTGATCAGGCAGCCATTCCACGTGTTGTGGGTGTGGTGCGTCGGCTGCAGGATCTGATCACAGTCGCGTTGATCAACGGACGCTTGATGTTGGCGTAACCAGCGTCTTTTCCACAGGAGCGGACTATCGCAATCCAACGGCCATGCAGAGGCGAAAAACTTCCGTCTGCGTTACGACGGTCGTACTGGCGAAATGCCAAACGACTTTCAAATTTTCTTCAATTGCCACTGGCGGTGTCATATACCCGCTCAAGCGTGCTTTGGAGTTCGTGGGTCCACGCGCCACCGGATCAGGGCGCGAACCACGAGGTCACCCGGGATCCACCGGTCGAGTGGCCTCTTCAATCCGCAGGAAGCGCCCCGCACGATCGCGTTCTGCGAAGACATAGACCTCGAACGCGGTATCGCGCCCGTCGCACAATGCCAGGCCGATGGTGTGCCGTTCCGCGTAGCGCGTCCCGCACGATAGCTCCTCGTGGACGGTGAACGTCGCATGCCGCAGCGTATGGCGCAGTTGCGCGATGCGCTGGAGCACCGCCGCCCGATCCTCCCATTTCCCATCGGTGCATTGACGAAACGCCGCGCTGAAATGGCGGTCCATGGCGTCCGCGACACTGAGTTCTCGATTGTTGAGCAGATCCTCGACGGCGGCCTGGAGAATACGCATGGTGACCATGACGCGATCCTCGTCTCTCAGTCGACCGTCAGGACGATCTTGCCCTGGATGTGCCCCTGCTCCGCGCGTTCATGCGCCTGCCGCGCCTGCGACAGCGCGAAGGTGCCGTCGATGGCCACGCGCACCGTGCCGGCGTCCAGCAGTGCCGCGAGTTCGCCAAGTTGCGCGCCGCTGGAGCGCACCTGCGTGGTGGATACCGTCACGCCCAGCGCCGCCGCCGCGTCGTGCCCATCGAAGCCGAGCGGGAAGATCGGGAACAACGCACCGCCGCGCTTGAGCGTGCGCAGGAACCTGCCGGCACCGGCGCCGCCGACCGCGTCCACCACCAGGTCCACGTCGTGCAGCACGTCCTCCGGCGCCGTCTTGGTGTAGTCCACGAAGATCTCCGCGCCCAGGGCGCGCACGAAGGCCTCGTGCTTGCCCGACGCCACCGCGATCACCCGCGCGCCTTGCCACCTGGCCAGCTGCAGCGCGAAATGACCGACGCCGCCAGCCGCCCCGTTGACCACCACGGTCTTGCCCTGCAACGGCACCGGCAGATGCGGCATGGGCTGCAGCGGATTGGCGACAGCGTGGCCCTGCGCGATCAGGAACTGCCACGCCGTCAGCAACGACATCGGCACCGCCGCGGCGTGCACGTGATCGATCCCGGCCGGCTTGCGCGCGACTTCGCTGGCGGGCACGGCGACGTACTGCGCATACGCCTGACTGCCGCCGGCCAACCCGTCCGGAAAGCGCACCATCGCGTAGACCGCGTCGCCGCGCGACAGCCCGTCCACGTCCTCCGCCACCGCCTCGATCACCCCCGACACGTCTGTGCCCAGGATCAGCGGGAACGCCACTGGCGGGCGCCATTCCGGCGGCAGGCGGCTGTAGCCGTCCCGCAGGTACAGGTCCGGCGGATTCAAGCCGATGGCGTGAACCCGGATGAGTACCTCACCCTGCCGCACCACCGGCAGAGGCGCGTCCTCGTAGTGGAGCACTTCGGGACCACCGAACGCGTGCTGGCGGACCGCTTTCATGGTGGGGCGAATGTCGTTGGAGCCGTGCATGGCGTATCCTGATCGGAACAGTGCTCCGAATATACGGAGCACCGCTCCACTTGTAAAGGACAACATGCGCGCCGACGCCCAGAAAAACTACCTACGCCTGCTGGACGTGGCCCGTGAGGCCCTGGCCGAAGCGGGTGCGGACACCTCGCTGCGCGACATCGCCCGCCGCGCCGAGGTCGGCCTGGGCACCTTGTACCGCCACTTCCCCACCCGCGAAGCCCTGCTCGAGGCCCTGCTGCGCAACGACTTCGAGGACCTGGCGGCCAAGGCCCACACCTTGCGCACGGCAGCGGCCTCGGACCAGGCATTGCTGGCCTGGCTGGAGGAGATCATCGCCTTCACCCATCGCCAGCGCGGGATCCTCGCCCCGATGATGTCCGCCATCGAAGACGACGCCTCCGCACTGCACGCCTCCTGCGTGCGGCTGCGCTCCGCCGGTGCCGCCCTGCTGGCGCGTGCGCAGGCGGATGGCAAGGCACGCGCCGACATGGACGGCGACGAACTGTTCGACCTGATCGCGGCGCTGGCCTGGCTGCGGGAACAGCCGTCGCACGCCAAACGCGCCGAGCGCCTGTTCGGACTCGTGACCGGCGCGATCCTTGCGCAACCCGCACCGCCTCCCACGAAGTCGCCGGCCCGGAAGCGGTAATCTGCGCCGGGTGCCTAGGGCACGCGCTCGACTTCTTCGGAGAACGACGGTTCGCCGCGCGCCGCGCCGCGTCCGCTTGCACGCGCGTACTGCGTCGGCGGCTGTCCGACATGGCGGGCGAACGCGACGCTGAAGGTGCTCGCGGAGCTGTAGCCGACGCGCTCGGCGATCGCGGCGATGCCGAACTCGTTGCGGCGCAGCAGGTCCTTGGCCAAGGCCATGCGCCAGGCGAGCAGGTATTCCATCGGCGCCATGCCCACCGTGCGGCCGAAGCGCTCGAAGAACGCCGAGCGCGACAAGGCGGCCTCCTTCGCCAAGGCCGCCACCGTCCATGCGCGCGTGGGCTGCGCGTGCATCGCGCGGATCGCCGCGGCCAGACGTGCATCGGCCAGCCCGCGCGCCAGGCCCGGCGACGCCGCCGTGCCCGCGGCCGAGCGCAGCGCTTCGATGAGCAGCACTTCCAGCAAACGCGAGAGCACCACCTCGCGTGCGGGGCGTGCCTCGCGCGACTCCTCGCTCACCAGGTGCACCAGCGTGGCGAGCCGGTGCTCGCCGTGCACATAGACCATCTGCGGCAGCAGCGAGACCAGCAGCGCCGCATCCGGCGAGCCGAAACTGCAGTGGCCGGCCAGGATGCGCAGGTCGGCCGGGCCGTCCTGCGCGCCGATCCGGAACACGCCGTTCCCCAATGCGGTCGGCATGGTCTCGGCCACGTCCGCGTGCGGCGCAAGGCTGAACATGGTGATGCGGTAAGCCGCAGGCACCAGGACGAAATCGCCGGCCTGCAGCAGGATCGGCGCGCCACCGTCGAGCGCCATGTGGCAGCCGCCCTCCAGCACCGCGCAGTAGAACGGCTGCCCGGCGTCGGAACGCCGGATGCGCCAGGCGCCGGCAGCGACCACCTGCTTGGAGAACCGGGCCATCGGCTGCAGCAGCGTCACCACCTCGGCAAGGGGATCCACCATCGCTGGACGCTCGCAAACGAATCAAGGACTCCGGATCGTAGCGAGTACGGGGGCGGCAATCTATCGTGGGTTCTCGTCCACGCGCAAAGGAATTCCCTTGAAGACCGTCCTGATCACCGGCTGCTCCTCCGGCTTCGGCCTGGAAACCGCCCGCTACTTCCTCGCCCGCGATTGGCGGGTGCTCGCCACCATGCGCACCCCGCGCGAGGACCTGTTGCCGCCATCGGCACAGTTGCGCGTGCTGCCGCTGGACGTCACCGACGCGCAGAGCATCGGCGCAGCCGTCGCGGCGGCCGGCCCGATCGACGTGCTGGTCAACAACGCCGGCTTCGGCGCACCTGCCCCGTTCGAACTGATGGACATGGACACCGTGCGCGCCCTGTTCGACACCAACACCTTCGGCACGATGGCGCTCACCCAGGCGGTGTTGCCGCAGATGCGCGCGCGCGGTGCCGGCGTCGTGGTCAACGTCACCTCCAGCGTCACCTACAAGCCGCTGCCGCTGGTCGGCATCTACCGCGCGGCCAAGGCGGCGGTGAATGCCTTCACCGAATCGCTGGCGAGCGAAGTCGAACCGTTCGGCGTGCGCGTGCGCCTCGTGCTGCCGGGCTCCTCGGGCGAGACGCGTTTTCGCGACACCGCCCGCACCCGCCTGCGCGGCATGGACGATGCGGTCTATGGCGACTTCATGCGCCACACCATCGGGCGGATGGCCGACTCCACCGGCCCGGGCACGCGCATGCAGGACGTCGCCGAAGCCGTCTGGCGCGCGGCGACCGATCCGTCGGCGCCGCTGTATCTGCCGGCCGGGGCGGATGCGGTGCAGTGGGCGGCGGAGGCGAGGTGAACTGGCGAGCGCGCCAGGCGCCTCGCCTGACACGCCTGGCCGTTCCGGCGTTTGCTCGAAGCCTGCAACGGCTTCAGGTGGCCAACGACATCGCTGGGGGCCAAGGACTTGCGGGGCGGCAGGTGGCGGCGATGGCCTGCCGGGCCTCACAGTGCTCCCCGGCAGCTACCGCGCCAGGGTCAGGCGGCGACGGCACCGTGGTGGCGCGGCGCCGTGTCGTCGCCGCAGGCGGCACCACTGGCGGCCACGAGATGCGTCCCTTGCCACCCACTTGAGCGCAGAGGCTGCATCCGGATTGCAACGGCCCGCTGGCGATTGCTCGCCCCGCTAGGCGGCCATTCCTTCGAGCGCGGCGGCGGCCTGTTCGAGCCCGCCCAGGATGGCGTCGGCAACGCGCGGCGAGAAGTCCTGCGGCAGGTCCGCGCGCGCCTCGGCGATGGCGGCCGGCGTGCGCGCCAGGATCTCCTCGATGAGCGGCTCGGCCGTCGACCCATAGCCGACCCGCTGCGCCGTGCTGCTGAAGTGCCTGCGCTGGATGCTGTGCATCGCGTAATGCTTGTTCTTGCCGAGCAACGCCATGGCCAGCTTGATCTCATGAGGCGACCATTGATGGGGGCCGTCGCCCAAGACCGGATAGGCCGACATCGCGTCATACAGCCGAGTCAACTGGAAGCGGCCACGCGGCAGCAGCTGGATACTGAAATTCTTGGCATGACCATCGGGCGCGCGCAACAACCAGAACAGCACCTGCGCGGCCAGCAGCGTCTTCATGTCGGCCTCGGCATTGATCGACTGACGCAATGTGCCGAACAAGGCGGTGAGCCCTGGGCCGCCTTCGTTCTCGTACTTACGCAACGGCGAACACCCTGCGACCTGGCAGAAGTCTTCCTGCGGCAGGCGCATGAGCCACTGCCCATTGGGCGCCAGGCGCCGGTCGAAGCGCTCCACCACCAGCACGCGCTGCTGGCCGAAGCGGGCGATGCGCGCATCGGCCACGTTCAACCCATAGGCCTTCAACAGCCGCAGGCACAGCCATTCGTTGTCGACCGAGGTGCTGAAATCCGCCCGCCGCCCGCCCACCAGGCCCATCGGCAGCTTGAAGATGTGGCTGGTCGGCGTGGCACCGCGCGGCGCGTACCACTGCCCTTCCCACCACAGCAAGGCCGTCTTCTCCTGCGCACCAGCCAAGGAAATGCGGAAGTCCGCATCCGGGTCGCGGTGCGCAGCGAAGGCTTGCGGCGAGACGGTGTCGATCAGGTGCCGTTCGACGTCCTCTTCAGAAAGGGGCACGCCTTCGATGCGATCGAAGCCCACCGGTATCTCGTCTTCATCCAGGATCTGCACGGCCCCCACGCAGTCGCGGCCGATAGCTTTCAGGAGATCGAAGGGATCGATCGATGCCGTCCTGAATCGCTCGGCCACACGCCGGCGGATCGCATCGCTGTCGGGCAGCAGATTGTCGAAGTAGTTGGCGACCTTCTCGCCCTTGAGCGGCAGGTTCTGCAGGTTGAACGGCAGCGACAGCGACAGCGGCCGGCCAACGTCGGCACCGACCCAGTCCGCGTCGTAGTGCAGTTCCACTTCTCCGCGCGCAGGAATCGTCCATCGCGCGACGCGGACGCCGTTGGTCCAAATGGACAGGCTGCGGCTGTGCGATCGACGCCCCATGTCACCAATCCGTCTGCACACCAGAGGACGCAGCAAGGCCGCCACGCACCCCGATGGTCAACTCCAGGCCCAGCGCCGCGCACCACACCAACAGTTGCTCCACGCTCAACTCATGGGCGTTCAGTTCGAGATGGGAAACCCGCGACTGGCTCAGGCCGATACGAGCAGCCAGTGCCGATTGGGTCATCCTCTGGGCCTTACGCGTGGCCTGCAGCGTCGAACCAAGTTGGCCGGCGGTGATCAATGGATAGGATGTGAAAGACACATCGAATGCCCGAAATTCAGCTAAACAGTTTTTAGCTGTAAATAAGGTATTTGTCAAATAACTGAATAAAAACTACAGCAATACGACCATGGTTTGATCGTCCCGTGTCTAGTCTTCCCCAGCGGTCTTCACTGAGTTCCGTCTCCCTCGCTTTTCCCACAGCGGCTCATAACTTTGCCGAAAGCTCTGGCAACTGGAGCTAATATCCTAATAGGGCGTAACAGGACGTACTGCACGTTACGGCAGGGGCACCACAGGGGATTCCATGGACGAGACACAACCGGATGGTTCGGCCACCGCTGCCGAATTGAAAATCGACGTTACCCTGATCGCCAAATTGAACTTGGCGGACTTTCAGAATGCGGTCCCGCTGCTGCGGGATCTCTGGCTGGTCAACGAGACCGACCAGACACATGAGCAGGTCGAGTTGGTCCTGACGTCCGATCCGCCCTTTCTGAAGCCGCGCCGTTGGCGGATCGACGCGCTGGCCGCGGGCTCCCGCTATCCGATCCGCGACCTGGACCTGAACCTGGACGGCGGATTGCTGGCGCGGCTGACCGAGGCCGAGACGGCCACGGTCTCGCTGGCCTTGCGCTCCGTGGGCGCGGATGCGTCCACCCCGTCCCTCGCTCAGCGCGACAGCCGTCTGGAGCTGCTGCCACGCAATCAATGGGGCGGCATCTCGCATCTGCCCGACTTGGTCGCCGCCTTCGTCCAGCCCAACGATCCGGCCGTGGACCGGCTGCTCAAGCGGACCGCCGAGGTGCTGCGTCAGAACGATCGCAACCCCGCACTGGACGGCTATACCGGCGGCGCCAAACGCGCCTGGGAACTGGCCTCGGCCCTCTGGGGGGCCACGGCTGGCCTGCAGTTGGACTATGCCCTGCCTCCCGCCAGCTTCGAGCAATCGGGCCAGAAGGTGCGCAGCCCCAGCCAGATCGAAAGCTCGGGCCTGGGGACCTGTTTCGACCTCACGTTGCTGTTCTCCGCCGCACTCGAGCAGGCAGGCTTGAACCCGCTGCTGGTCTTCACCGAGGGCCATGCCTTTGCCGGTGTCTGGCTGCAGCCGGAGGAGTTTTCCACCACGGTTGTCGACGACGTGACCGCTTTGCGCAAGCGCCTCAGGCTCAAGGAACTGGTGCTGTTCGAGACCACCCTGATCACCCAGCGCCCGACCGTCCCTTTCAGCTATGCCACCGAACGTGGTGCCCAGCAGGTTGATGAATCTCAGGATGCGGGATTCCGCCTGGCCGTGGACATCCGCCGGGCGCGGCTGCAGCGCATCAAGCCATTGGCCAGTGCGGAGGCGGCAGTTGCTAAGGCGTCTGACACAGAAGGGTCACCGTCCACGCCCGCCGTGCCAAAGATCGAAGACGCGCCTGACCTGCCTGACAACGCGCCGGCCAATGCGGAAGATGCCAGCCAGCTCGATCCCAAGGACCGGCTGCTTCGCTGGCAACGCAAGCTGCTGGATCTGTCGCTTCGCAACAACCTGCTCAACTTCAAGGCCGGCAAGAAAGCACTCAAGCTGGAAGCACCGGACCCTGGCGCGCTGGAAGACCTGCTGGCCAGCGGCCAGTCCCTGAAGTTGCGCCCGCGTCCGGACCTGATGGACGGTGCCGATCCGCGCGATCAGGCCATCTACGAGGGCCGCGAACGTGAGAACGTGCGCCGCGCGCACGCGCTGGAAGCCCTGCAGAAACGAGAGGTTTTTGTTGGCGTTCCCGAAACCGAGCTCGATTCACGTCTGGTCGATTTGTTTCGCAGCGCTCGCACGACCTTGCAGGAAGGCGGTGCCAACACGCTGTATCTCGCCCTGGGCTTCCTATCCTGGACCCGCGAAGACCGTGACGGTCAGCGCTACCGCGCCCCCTTGGTCCTGGTGCCGGTCAGCCTGCAGCGCAAGAGCGCCCGCTCGGGCTTCACGCTCAGCCTGCATGACGACGAGCCCCGCTTCAATCCGACCGTGATCGAGATGCTGCGCCAGGACTTCGAACTGAACCTGGGCGCGCTCGAAGGCGAACTGCCGCGGGACGATGCGGGCCTGGACGTCACTGCGGTCTGGAAGGCCGTCGGCCACGCCATCAAGGACATCAAGGGCTGGGAAGTGACCGAGGACGTGGTGTTGTCCATGTTCTCGTTCGCCAAATACCTGATGTGGAAAGACCTGGCCGAGCATAGCGAGCAATTGCGCGAGAACCCGGTCGTGCGCCACCTGCTGGACACCCCGCGCGATGCCTATCCACCAGGCGCGCCATTCCCGCAGGTGCGCGAACTAGATCAGCACTTCGACCCCAAACAGGTGTTCTGCCCCTTGCCGGCCGATTCCTCGCAGTTGTCAGCCGTGCTGGCCGCCTCGCAGGGCAAGGACTTCGTCCTGATCGGTCCACCGGGGACGGGCAAGAGCCAGACCATCGCCAACCTGATCGCCCAATCCCTGGCACAGGGCCGACGCGTCCTCTTCGTATCCGAGAAAATCGCGGCGCTGGACGTCGTCTACCGGCGCCTGCGTGAAATCGGCCTCGGCGAGTTCTGCCTGGAGCTGCACTCGAGCAAGGCCCGCAAACTTGACGTACTGGCCCAGTTGCAGTCCGCTTGGTCCAGCAGCGGCCAGGCCGACGCCGAGCAATGGCGGACAGAAGCCGACAAACTCAAACGTCTGCGCGATGCGTTGAACATCTATGTGGAACGCCTTCACCAGCGTCGCCGCAACAGCCTGAGCCTGTTCGATGCCATCGGCACCGTCAGCGCGGGACACGACGTCCCGATACTCGCCCTGGGCTGGCCCTCTGCCGATCAGCACGATCATGCGGGCATCGAACAGCTGCGCAACGCCGTGGACCGGCTGGAAGTCAATGCGCAAGCCATTGGCCATGCCGCGCTGGCGCAGCACCCCTTGGCCCTGGTCGGCCAGGGAGACTGGTCGCCCACCTGGCAACAGCAACTGATCGCCGCTGCGCGTGACGTGCTTCCCGCCGTCCAGGCGACGATCGAATCCGCCCAGGCGTTTGTCCAGGCCATCGGCCTGCCCTCTCCCACGTTGACGCCCGACACCTGCGAAGCACTGCTGATCCTGGCCCAACGCCTGCCGTCGGCAGCAGGGCACGATTGGCGCTTCGTCCTGCGCCCCGACGCCCGCACTCTGAGCCAACGCCTGCAGGAAGGCGCAGCACTGGTGCGCCGCCATGCCGAACTGAATGCGCAACTCTCTGAACCATGGCCCGCCTCCGTCGTGACCGCCTGCACCGATAGCCTCGCAGCGCTCACCGAACACCGGCAGATCCATGCACAGCTCGGCGAGCCTTGGACACCTCGCACGGTCGTGCAACTGAACCAGGGACTCGGTCTGCTGACCCAGATCGCGCAACACCACGCAGCGCTGTCGGCCCCTTATGGCGAATCGATTGAACAGCTCGACGTCGCCGAGTTGCAGCGGAGGTGGGAACACGCCGAGCAGGCGTTCTGGCCCAAGTCCTGGCTGGGTAAACGCAAGGTCGCGGCGCAACTGTCTGGCGCCATCAAGGGAGGATCGCAGCCTGACGTCAGCAACGATCTACAGCATTGGAATGCCATCCGTGCCTTGCGCCAACAGGTCCAAGCCATTACTCCCGCGCAGGAATGTGCGTCCGCCTGGGCAGGACTGGATACCAAAGAGGACAAGGTGCGCACGGCCCTGCGCTGGCAGATCGCCCTGGCCGCTGTGCGCGAAGGACGGGCGTGGGAGGACGATGGCTTCGACGTCATCGCGGACGGCCAATGCGGGACAGCCCTGCAGGCCGATTTGCAGAGGGCGCGCCGACTGCGCCAGTTGGACCAGGACATTGCCGCCCAGGCCTCGCTGGAAACGACGACCGACGGCTTGTGGGCCGGCCACGCCACGCAAGTCGACCGCCTGCGCGCCGCATTGGATTTTTTGAGCGATCGGCGAAGGCATCCCCAACAAGGTCCCCTGGATGCGACCCACACCTTGGTCGAGGAAGGTGTTTGCGGCCCCACGCTCGCGTGCGATCACCAGACGCTCCGCCAGCGAACCGAAACCGAGCGAGCGCTGGCTGCTTTGGACGACTTGCGTGAGTCCACCACCGACCTGTGGAAAGGACTGGCCACCCCTCTGGATGAGCTCGCACAAGCCTGCAAACTTCGCGAGGACCTGGCTGCCGTGCTGGCCCGTCTGGCCACCACGCCCGAACAGATCGCTGCCTGCAAGGCACCACTGCATGCGCTGTTGGGCGATGCCAATGCACTGCTGGAGCCCGGTGGTCGAATCGCGCTGGCCGGCGCTCGATACGTGGAGAAATGGGAACACCTGCTACCCCGGCGCGAGGCACTCGCGACAACCGGACATTTTGCCGAGGCTGCCCAGGCGCAGTGGCAGTCCATGTCACTCGACGGGCTGATCGAGCAAAGCCAGTCCATCGTGCGCGCCGAACACGGGCTGCGCAGCTGGTGCGCCTGGCGCCAGGCGCGCGACGAGGCGCTGGCACTCGGGCTGGCCACGCTGATCCAGGGCGTCGAGCAAGGCCAGGTCGGCCGGGACCAGGCACGCCGAACCTTCGAGACCAACTACGCGCGCTGGTGGCTCGACGCCGTGGTCGATCACGAGCCGGTCATCCGCGGCTTCGTCAGCGCCGAGCACGAACAGCGCATCCGCGATTTTCGCGAGCTCGACGAGCGCTTCACCGCCCTGACCCGGGACTGGCTACGCGCCCGCCTGTGCGCCGATATGCCCTCGCAGGACAACGTCAGCCGCAACTCCGAATGGGGGCTGCTGCGGCACGAGATGGGCAAGAAGCGTGCGCACCTGCCTTTGCGCGAACTGATGGCCCAGATTCCCGAGGCGCTGACCAAGCTCACGCCCTGCCTGCTGATGAGCCCGCTGTCCATCGCACAATACCTCCAGGCCGGCGCCAACGCCTTCGATCTGGTGGTCTTCGACGAAGCCTCGCAAATCCCGATCTGGGACGCGATCGGCGCCATCGCCCGCGGCCGTCAGGTCGTCATGGTCGGCGATCCCAAGCAGTTGCCGCCGACCTCCTTCTTCGACCGCGCCGAGTCCGGGCTGGACGACGAAGACGTCGAGGCCGACCTGGAGAGCATCCTCGACGAGTGCATCGGTGCCAACCTGCCGACACGAAATCTGAACTGGCACTACCGCTCCCGTCATGAAAGCCTGATCGCGTTCTCCAACCATGCCTACTACGACGGCGGACTGGTCACCTTTCCTTCCCCCGTCACCAACGATCGTGCGGTCAGCCTGCAGCCGGTCTCCGGTACCTACCAGAAAGGCGGTGCGCGGACCAACCCGGCCGAAGCGAAGGCGCTGGTCGCCGACGTGGTTGCGCGCCTGACGGCGCCCGGTTTCCGCGAAAGCGAGCTAACAATCGGCGTGGTCACCTTCAATGCCGAACAGCAGAAGCTGATCGAGGACCTGCTCGACGAGGCACGCCGCCAAGATCCAAGGCTGGAGCCTTATTTCGCCGAGAGCGAACTGGAGCCGCTGTTCGTCAAGAACCTGGAAAGCGTGCAGGGTGACGAGCGCGATCTCATCTACTTCTCCATCACCTACGGCCCGGATCCCGCAGGCCAACTGGCCATGAACTTCGGCCCGCTCAACCGTCAGGGTGGCGAGCGCCGGCTCAACGTGGCCATCACCCGCGCCCGTCACGAACTGCGCGTGTTCGCCAGCTTCCATGCGGAGCAGATGGACTTGGCGCGCACTCAGGCCATCGGTGTCCGCGACCTCAAGCACTTCCTGGAGTTCGCCGAACGCGGCGCTCGCGCTCTGGCGGAGGTCAGTCGCGGCAGCCCCGGCGGCTTCGAGAGTCCCTTTGAACAGGCCGTGGCCACCGCCCTCGCCCGGCGCGGCTGGCAAGTCCAGCCGCAGATCGGTGCCTCCTCGTTCCGCGTCGACCTCGGCATCGTCGATCCCGACGCACCTGGACGTTATCTGGCCGGTGTGGAATGCGATGGCGCCACCTACCATCGCAGCGCCACTGCGCGCGACCGCGACAAGCTGCGCGAGCAAGTCCTGCGCGGCCTGGGATGGGACATCGTGCGGGTCTGGTCCACCGACTGGTGGATCGATCCGGTCGGCACGCTCGACAGGCTGGATGCCCGGCTGCAAGCCGTGCTCACGGCCCAGCGCGAGCGGCGTGCCGAACAGGCCGAGCGCGAAGCCGAGGCCGAGCGCCTGACGCAGGCGGCCATCGCGCAAGCCATGGCGTCAGTGACGAAGCCCGACGAGGAAACGGCGGCCTCTATCCAGGATGCGGACCAGATCGCACCGGAAGTCTCGGCGACAGTTCCAGCACAGCAAATCGAGGAAGTCTTTGCTCGCCAGGTCTCCGCAGTAGCAGCCGATGCCGATACCGAAGAAACAACCCCACCGGGGGCCTCGCTCTATCGGGTCACCGATCCCACCGAAGCTGTCACCGGCGCCAATCCCGATCGCTTTTTCGACGATCAGTACAACGGCATCCTGTCGGCCATGATCGCCCACGTCGTCGCTCACGAAGGGCCCGTGCTCGACTCCCTGCTGGCCCGCCGCATCGCCCGTGCCCACGGCTGGCTGCGTACCGGCGCACGCATCCGAGAACGCGTTTTCCAAATCGCGCGTACCCGCTATCGGACGAGCGATGAAGAGGTCGGCACGTTCTACTGGCCCGAACATTTTGACCCCGCAACGGAGCCGCCTTTCCGGGCGCCTGTCGACGAGGATAGCGTGCGGGCGTCCGACGAGATAAGTCTTCCAGAACTGGCTTCTCTGGCCCGTGCCGTGATCGCGCAAGGGACGGAAGGCGAAGCCGTGTATTACGCAATGGCGCGGAAACTGGGCCTTCAGCAACTGCGGGCCTCCAGCCGAGTACGCTTGGAACAAGCCGTGCATTCGACAGGACATTAGGCAGACGTTCGCAGGAAGGGAACAGAAGAACGGGGTCAGGTTGACTTCAAGTAGCTCGGATGCAGCCATGCCAGCACCATGCCTGCCATCGACTATCAGCAACTACCATCAACGATTGGCCTCATACGCGCGAGGCCACCCCAAGGCTCTAGTATTGAGATAGGTCCCTGTAAGCTGGACCCGCAAGGCGCAAAGATTTGACGACGCGCCTACTACTTTGAGGTTTATTTTCGTCATGGCTTTGGATCGCTCCGCAATTCTAAGGACGTTCTTCGAGGTCAAGTCCTAGGTCGTGCGGGGTCCAGAGCGGCTTGATGAACCCCCGTGCAGCTCGTCACGCTGTCGTGAGCGAAGCTTTGATTGGATCGAGGACCTGCTGGGGCCGCTCCCCGTCACCGCCTGACCCC
>JBEVKG010000257.1:0-3799 GCA_040509765.1 Xanthomonas sp. | reverse complement strand
GCCGGCATCTGGCGCATCGTCCTGGCGATCCGCGTGCGCAAGGAGATCGAAGGCGAATGGCTGATCGCGCTCAGCGGTGTGCTGGCGATCGCGCTGGGGGTGATGTTCTTCGTCCACCCGGCCGCGGGGCTGGTGACCGTGGCGCTGTGGATAGGGGTGGTCGCGCTGGTCTACGGCGTGCTGCAGATCATCGCCGGCTTCCGCCTGCGCAAGCTGGCCAAGGCGTTCTAGCGCAGGGCGAAATCCACGGCGATCCCGGCGAACACCGCCAGCCCGACCCAATGGTTGTGCAGGAAGGCGCGGAAGCACGCCTTGCGGTCGCGCGTGCGGGCGATGACGAACTGGTACACGACCAGCGCAGCCGCCACCGCCACGCCGGCCCAGTAGTACGAACCCATGCCGGCGCGCTGGCCCACCATGACCAGCGCAACGAAGAACAGCGCGTACAGCACGCCCTGCGCGACCAGGTCCATGTCGCCGAACAGGATCGCCGTCGACTTGCTGCCCATGCGGATGTCGTCGTCGCGGTCGACCATGGCGTACCAGGTGTCGTAGGCGGTCGCCCAGACGATGTTGGCCGCGTACAGCAGCCACGCCAGCGCCGGCACTTCGCCGCGCACGGCGGCGAAGGCCATCGGGATGCCCCAGCCGAAGGCCAGGCCGAGGTAGACCTGCGGCAGGTAGGTGTAACGCTTGAGGTAGGGGTAGCTGGCGGCGAGCAGGACGCCGACGAAGCTCATCCAGACGGTCAGGCGGTTGAGCGTGAGCACCAGGGCGAAAGCCGCCAGCATCAGCACAGCGAACAGCGCCAGCGCTTCGCGGCCGCGCACCGCGCCGGTCGCCAGCGGGCGTTCCTTGGTGCGCTCGACGTGCGGGTCCAGCCAGCGGTCGGCGTAGTCGTTGATCACGCAGCCGGCCGAGCGGGTCAGCCAGACGCCGGCGCTGAACACGAACAGGGTCCACAGCGGCGGCATGCCCCCGGCGGCCAGCCACAGGCCCCACCAGGTCGGCCACAGCAGCAGCAGCCAGCCGATCGGGCGGTCGCCGCGGACCAGCTGCCAGTACAGCGACAGGCGCGCCTTCCACGGGGCGACGGCGGGGGTTTCGAAGCGTTCGTAACTCATAGTCCAGCGACAGATTCTGACCGATGCGAGGTCGGGTTGTTCGTTGAAACGCGTCCGGTTCTCGCCCGGATCGCGCGAAATGCGGCTCCAGGCCGGCGGCGACAGCCCGTGACCGGGCATTTGCAGCTAGAATGCCAGCCCCGCGCGGAGCGACCGTGATCGGATTCATCCGGTCAGGCCATTCGCGCAGGATCTTAGCCAGGCGCCCGTAGCTCAGCCGGATAGAGTAGTGGCTTCCGAAGCCATTGGTCGGGGGTTCGAATCCCTCCGGGCGCGCCATCTCCGTGTTCCAGGCCGGCTATGGCATGGAGCACGGTGGCGGGCTTTATACTGGCGCAATTCGTCGAAGCTACGCGTGCCCGCGCAGGGTGCGTGCCATAGGTGGGTTTGTGCGCAATTACGACCTTGAGTTCCTTAAGAAATTCTCGATGGTGATCGGCTTCCTGATGCTGGTCACCGTGGGCCTGATGGTCGCTGCCAGCTATGTGCACGACCAGCTGCCGCCGGAGATCAACCCCGACGTGGCCAAGCGCACTGCCGAGCGCATCGCGCCGGTCGGCGCGGTCTACGCCGGCACCACCGGTGCCGCGGCCCAGGCTGCCGCTTCGGCCGCCGCCGCTGCCAAGGCCGCCTCGCAGGTCGCCTACGGCGGCACCACCGACGGCTCGGTGATCTTCAACAACCTGTGCACCGGCTGCCACACCTCCGGCGCCGGCGGCGCACCGACCCTGGACAAGGCCCACTGGGCCGAGCGCCTGCCCAAGGGCAAGGACACCCTGCACAAGCACGCCATCGAAGGCTTCACCGGCACGTCCGGCGTGATGCCGGCCAAGGGCGGCAACCCGGCCCTGACCGACGAGCAGGTCATCGCCACGGTCGACTGGATGCTGGGCAACCTGAAGTAAGCCGACCCGGCCTGCTTGCCACGACGCCGCCTCCGGGCGGCGTTGTCGTTTCTGGCCCCTGCCGGCGGGCAGCGACAAGCCGTTGTCGCCCGGGCTCGTGATAATGCGCGACCACCCCCAGCCCGACGCGCCATGACCCGACTCCGCCCGACCGCCCTCGCCCTGCTGCTGGCCCCGTGCCTGCTGGCCGGCTGCAGCACCCTGTCGGAGAGCGCGACTGGAACCGGCGACGCCCTCACCATCGGCCGCGTCCAGGGAACCGGTGCGCAAAGCCCGTTGCTCGGCCAGACGGTCACCGTCGAAGGCGTGATCAGCGCGCGCGACGGCAAGCGTGGCTGGTACCTGCAGGATGGCGGCGATGGCGACGGCGCCAGCTCGGACGCGATCTTCGTCGCCGACGCCAGCGCATCGTTCGGACCCGGTGACCGGGTCCGCGTTCGCGGCGTGGTCGCCGAGCAGCCCAGCGGCCGCGCCACCCGCACCGCGCTCGAGCAGCCGGTGGTGCAGCGCCTCGGCCGAGGCACGCTCGTGCCGGTTGCGATCAGCGAGGCCGCACCGGACTGGGAGCGCCTGGAAGGCATGACGCTGCGTTTCGACCTTCCTGTGCTGCTGGCCGACAGTGGCGAGCTGGCCAAGCGCGGCCGTGTCCTCGCCAGCGTCGGTGAGCGCCTCTGGCAGCCCGGCGAACGTGCCGAACCCGGCAGCGATGCTGCGCGTGCCGTCAGTGCCGACAATGCGCGACGCCTGCTCTGGCTCGAAGCGAACGGCGACACCGTGGCATGGCCCGCCGGACTGGCACAGGCGCGCAGCGGCAGCCGCCTCGACGGCGTCACCGGCGTGCTCGACCAGGCAGGTGCGGGCTACCAGCTGCAACTGACCTCCATCCCCACGCTGCAGGCGACCGCGCGCCCGCAACCGCCGCAGGTGCCCGGCAACCTGCGCGTGGCGGCACTGAACCTGGAAAACCTGTTCAACGGTGATGGCAAGGGCGGCGGTTTTCCGACGCCGCGCGGCGCGCGTACCGCGGCCGAACTGGCCGAGCAGCTGACCAAGCATGTCGCCACGATCAATGGTCTGGATGCCGACATCGTCGCGCTGATGGAACTGGAGAACGACGGCTACGGCCGCGATTCCAGCATCGCCACGCTGGTCGACGCGCTCGATGCCGACGGCCACGCAGGCAGCGCGAACTGGCGCTACATCGATGCCGGCCAGGGTCCGGGCGACAATGCAATCCGCGTCGGGCTGATCTACCGCAACGACCGCGTCCGCCCGCAGGGCAAACCGGCGACGCTGCAGGCCGGCCCGTTCGGGCCGCACAGCCGCGTGCCGCTGGCGCAGGCGTTCGTGCCGATCAAAAACGGCCGCATCGACGGCGCCGCGTTCGTCATCGTCGCCAACCATTTCAAGTCCAAGGGCTGCAGCGGCGCCGAAGCCGGCGACCGCGACCAGGGCGACGGCGCCGCGTGCTGGAACGCGACGCGCAGCGAATCGGCGCGACTGCTCGACGATTGGCTCAAGCTCGATCCGACCGGCCACGGCGGCGCGCGCACGCTGCTGGTCGGCGACTTCAATGCCTATGCCCGCGAAGCACCGCTGCGCGTGCTGGAAGGCGCCGGCTGGCGCGACGCATTCGCCGTTGCAGGTGTCGCCTCGCCCTACAGCTACGTCTACGACGGCGAACTGGGCCGGCTCGACCACGCCCTGCTCAGCCCGGCCCTGGCGAAGCGCCTGCGCGGCGCGGCCGAATGGCACAGCAATGCCGACGAA
>JBEVKG010000256.1:0-14973 GCA_040509765.1 Xanthomonas sp. | reverse complement strand
TCGGCGGTCAGGTTGCCGGTGAGCAGGTCGACGTCGGCGAAGACGGGACGCGCGCCGACGTACTGCGCGGCGTTGGCCGTGGCGATGAACGAGGGGCCGTCGCGGTACCGGCGGTGGCTACATTCGGATCGGTGGCGCCGGCCGCGGTCTGCGGCAGCGCGTCACCGCCGCCGAGCAGGGCGGCCGCGCCGCTGGCCACGGCGCCGGCGACGCCGACGGCCAGTCCGGCCGCCGCGCCCAGCGGAGTCGCCGTGGCCGCGGGCAGCACCGCCGCACCGATCGCCGGCAACAGGCCCAGGCCGATCCCGGCCAGCCCGGCCGGCGGCCAGGCGCTCTCGTCGGGCTTGGCGTCGTCGCGCGTGGCCTCGGCCTTGTCCTTGTCCTTGCCCGAGGCCTTGGTCTCGGGGCTGCTCTTCTCGGTGTCCTGGGCGACCTTGTCGCCGGCCTGCGCGGTGCGCGCCGGATCGCTGGCGGCGTCGTCGGCAGCGGCCGGGCGCTTGTCCGCCTGGTCCTTGTCGGCGGGCTGCGCCGGCTTGGCCGTCTCGCGGGCAGCGGGCTTGGGCGCAGTGGTGCGCGCCGAGCCACCGCCGCTGCCGCCGAGCAGCTTGGCGAAGTCCTTGCCGCCGCTGCGGTCAGGGCCCTGGGTGTCGTTGCCGCCGCCGATCTGGCTGGCGCGGCCGCTGCCGCCCAGCGCGGAAAGCGCGTTGTTCATCGTCCGTCTCCGTTCTCGTGTTCGTCGGCGGTGGCCGCCAGGCGCGCGCGGCGCGCGCCCAGGTCGTCCATCTCGCGTTGGCTGCGGCGGTCGTCGACCTTGCGTTCCTGCGCGCGGTAGCTGGCCGCGAGCTGTTCCAGCACCTGCTTGTCGCGGCTGGCCAGCAGCAGCCGGCTGCGCTCCATCTCCACCTTCTCGCGGTTGCGGTCCACGGTCTGGCACTGCTGCTGCACCGCGCTTTCCAGCCGGTCCAGGAACGCCCGCCGGTTGGCCAGCTGCGCCAGGCTGGTCGCGGCCATCTGGCTGTTGGCGTACTCCTCGGCGTAGCGCCGCAATTCCTCCAGCCGCGACTCGTGCGTGGCCAGGGTGCGCTGGCGCTCGGCGAGATCGCGCGCGACCTCGTCTTCGTGCTGCTGGGCGCGGCGGAGCAGGGGATCGAGACGTTGCGATTGCATCATGGCTTAGTTCTCGCGGTCGACCAGCCGCTTCAGGGCGGCCTGGCTGTGGGGCAGATCTGCGGCTTTGGCGACGTCCTGTCCGAGGAATTCCATGATCTCCGGCCAGCGCTCCAGCGCTTCGTCCACGGCCGGATCGTTGCCGCGCTGGTAGGCGCCGATGGTGATCAGGTCGCGGTTGGCCGAGTACGCCGACACCAGCCGCTTCAACGAGCGGATGCGCAGGCGCCACGGCTCGTCGGCGATGTCCTGGACCACGCGGCTGACCGAGGACTCGACGTCGATGGCCGGGTACAGGCCGCTGTCGGCGACGCGCCGCGACAGCAGGATGTGGCCGTCGAGGATGGCGCGGGCGGCATCGGCGATCGGGTCCTGCGGATCGTCGCCTTCGGTCAGCACGGTATAGAAGGCGGTGATCGAGCCGCGGCCCTTGGCGCCGTTGCCGGCGCGCTCGACCAGCGCCGGCAGCTTGGCGAACACCGACGGCGGATAGCCGCGGGTGGTCGGCGGCTCGCCCACCGACAGGCCGATCTCGCGCTGGGCCTGGGCGAAGCGGGTCAGCGAGTCCATCAGCAGCAGCACGTTCAGGCCCTGATCGCGGAACCACTCGGCGATGGCGGTGGCGCGGTAGGCGCCGTGCAGGCGCGCCAGCGGCGGGCGGTCGGCCGGGGCGGCGACCACCACGGCGCGGCGCAGGCCTTCCTCGCCCAGGGTGGTCTCGACGAAATCGCGCACTTCGCGGCCGCGTTCGCCGATCAGCCCGACCACGATCACGTCGGCGGCGGTGTAGCGGGTCATCATGCCCAGCAGGGTGGACTTGCCGACGCCGGAGCCGGCGAACAGGCCCACGCGTTGGCCGCGGCCGATCGGCAGCAGCGCGTTGATCGCGCGCACGCCCACGTCCAGCGGGGTGGTGATCGGTTCGCGCGCCAGCGGGTTGATCGATACGCCGGCCATGCCCACCGAGCCTTCGGCGCGGATCGGGCCCTTGCCGTCCAGCGGCACGCCGTCCGAATCGATGACCCGGCCGAGCAGGCCTTCGCCCACTTCCACGCCGCCGCGGCGGTGCAGCGGCACCACCCGCGCGTTGGGCAGCAGGCCATGGGTTTCGGCGCTGGGCATCAGCGAGGTGCGGTCGCCGGAGAAGCCGACCACTTCCGCGTCGACCCAGCCGCCGTCGACCTCGACCTTGCAGGTGGCGCCCATCGGCGCCTCGCAGCCGACCGCTTCCAGGGTCAGGCCGACCGCACGGCGCAGGATGCCTTCGCGGATCAGGCCGCGGCCGGCGGCCGCGTCCAGGTCGAGCTTGCCCAGGCGGCCGGCCAGGCGCAGGTTGCGCGCATCCAGCCAGTCGGCGGGGTGGGTGCCGGACAGCGCGCTCACAGGCCCGCTCCGGACTTGCGCATCACCGTCTCCAGGGCCGCGCGCAGGCGCGCCTCGAGGGTGCCGTCGATGCGCACCGATTCGGCATGCACGCGCAGGTCGCCGCGGCTCAGGCTCAGGTCCGGCACCAGCCGGATGCCCGGGTCCATCATCGTCAGCAGCGGCGTCAGCGCGGCGATGTCGTCCGGGTGCAGGCGCACCTCGACGTCGCGGCGCGCGCCGCCGACCGCATCCAGCGCCTCGGCGACCAGTTCCGACAGCAGCACCGGGTCGGCCTGGTAGGCACGGCCGACCAGGCTGCCGGCGATGCGTACGGCCAGTTCGCCGAGCGCGCCGACCACTTCGTTCTCCAGCCGCGCCAGCGGCCGCGAGAAGTTGTCCAGGATGCCGTCGATCTGCGCGGTCAGGCGGCGGATCTCGGCCTGACCCTGGGCCAGGCCTTCGGCATGGCCGCGTTCGAAGCCTTCGTGCTGGGCCGCGGCCTCGATCGCCTGGATCTCTTCCAGGCTCGGCGGGCGCAGCACTGGCTCTTCCGGCAGCACGTCCTCGTACGGCAACGCCGCCGACAACGGCGGGGCATCGAGTTCCGGCGCCAGCCAGCGCACCACGTTGCCGTTCATACCATGGCCTCCGCACCGCTGCCGCCGAGGGTGATCGCGCCTTCATCGGCCAGGCGCCGCACGATCGCCAGGATTTCCTTCTGCGCCGCTTCCACGTCGGACAGGCGCACCGGGCCGCGCGCTTCCATGTCTTCGAGCAGGATCTCGGCGGCGCGCTGGGACATGTTCTTGGTGATCTTGTCGCGCACCTTGATGTCGGCGCCGCGCAGGGCCAGGCCGAGGCGGTCGCCGCTGACTTCGCGCAGCATGGTCTGCAGGGCGCGGTCGTCCAGCTCCACCAGGTTGTCGAACACGAACATCAGGTCCTGGATGCGGCTGCCCAGGTCGGCGTCGATCTTGCTGATCGCCGCCAGCACGCCCTGGTCGGCGCCGCTGTCCAGGAAGTTGAGGATGTTGGCCGCGACCTTGACCCCGCCCACGTTCGAGGACTTCAGGTTCTGGTTGCCGGAGAACTGCCGCTCCATGATCTCGTTGAGCTCGTTGAGGGCGTTCGGCGGGATGCCGTCGAGGGTGGCGATGCGCATCAGCACGTCGGCGCGGGTGCGCTCGGGCAGCAGCTTCAGCGCCTCGGCGGCCTGGTCGTTGTCCAGGTGCGCCATCACGATGGCGATGATCTGCGGATGCTCGTTGCGCACCAGGTCGGCGATCGCGCGCGGGTCCATCCACTTGAGCGTGTCCAGGCCGGTGGTGTTGCGGCCCAGCAGAATGCGGTCGATCAGGCTGCCGGCCTTGTCGGCGCCCAGCGCCTGCACCAGCACGTTGCGGATGTAGTCGTCGGCGCCCACGCCCAGCGAGGTCTTGCTGCCCAGCTCGGCGTTGAACTCCTCCATGACCTTGTCGACCTGGTCGCGCGAGATGCCGCTCAGCGTCGCCATGGCGATGCCGATCTTCTGCACCTCCTTGGGGTCCATGTGCTTGAGCACCTCGGCCGCGTCGGCCTCGCCGAGCGACAGCAGCAGCACCGCGGCGCGCTGGGTCCCGTTCATTGCATTCGCATCAGGCTTCACTGGCGACCCATCCCTTCACGACCTGCGCCACGCGCTTGGAATCCTGTTTGACCGCTTCGCGGGCCTGGCGCAACCGTTCCTCGTAGGCGTCGGGCAGGGCGATGGCGGGTTTGCCGCCGCCGCCGCCGCTGAGGCTGGCGGTGTCCTCGCCCAGCGACGGCAGCAGCGGGTTGTCGTCGTCGAGCATCGACAGCTTGGCATCGCGCGGTTCGTTGCCGTCGCGGTCGTGGCCGACGGCCGCGGCCGGCGCCGGACCGGCGATCTGGCGCAGCGCCGGGCGCAGCACGCCGAACAGCAGCGCCAGTACCACCGCCGCACCCACCACCAGGCGCAGGCCGTTCATCACCCGCGGATCTTCCCACCAACCGGGCTTGTCGGCCGCTTCCGGAGCCTGGCGGACGAAGGGGGCGTTCATCACCGAGACGGTGTCGCCGCGTTCGGCGTTGAAGCCCACCGCCTGCTTGACCAGGCCTTCGATGCGGGTCAGCTCGGCAGCGCTGAGCGCCTGCTCGGTCATCTTGCCCTTGGCGCCCGGGCGCAGCACATGGTCCACCAGCACGGCCACCGAGACGCGCTTGATGCGCCCGGCCGGCTGCCGGGTGTGCTGCAGGGTGCGGTCCAGTTCGTAGTTGCGGGTGGCGCTCTTGGAGCTTTCGGTGGGCGAGGCGGCGGCCTGCTGGGTGCCGGCGGTGGCGCCCGCGGCGGGCGGGGCGCCGGTGGCGCCCGGCTGGCCCGGCGCGCTGCCCGGCGAGTTGCTGGTCGCGCCCGGCGCGCCCTGCGGGCCGCTGGTGCTGGTGCTGCTGTCGCTGACCTGCTCGCTGCGCAGCTTCGGCGGGTCGCCGTTGTACAGCTCGCGCGCTTCCTCGACCACCGAGAAGTCCATGTCCACGTTCACTTCCGGGTTGACCCGGCCCGGGCCGGTCATCGGCTCCAGCAGTTCGCGGATGCGCTGGTTGTAGGCGCTTTCCTGGCGCCGCACCTGGTCGAACTGGGCGGCGTTGAGCGCGGCATCGCTGTTGGGATCGGCGATGGTCAGCATGCGCCCGCTCTGGTCGACCACGGTGACGCGGTCCGGCGCCAGGTCGGGGATGCTGGAGGCGACCATGTTGACGATCGCATCGACCTGGTTGCGTTCCAGGCTGGTGCCGCCGCGCAGTTCCAGCACCACCGAGGCGCTGGCGGCCTCGCGCTGGCGGGTGAACGCGCTGGGCTTGGGAATGGCCAGGTGCACCCGCGCCTCGCGCACCGGGCGCAGGCTGGAGATGGTGCGGGCCAGTTCGGTTTCCAGGGCATGCTGGTAGCGCGCGTTCTCCACGAACTGGCTGACCCCGAAGCCGGGATCCTTCTCCATCACCTCGAAGCCCATGTTGCCGTTGTCGGTCAGGCCGGAGCCGGCCAGCTTCAGCCGCGCGTCGTAGAGCTTGTCTTCCGGCACGGTGATCGCGCCGGTGGCCGGGTCGAGCTTGAACGGGATCTGCGCGGTGCGCAGCAGGTCGGTGGCCTCGGCGGTGCCTTTCTCGTCCAGGCCGGTGTACAGCGGGGTGTAGGCCGGCTTCTGCGACCAGAAGAACACGAACAGGCCGGCCGCCACCGCCACCGCGATCATCGCCATCAGGCCGATGCGGCGGGTGATCTGCAGGCTCTGCAGGCGGTCGAACCAGGCGCCCGCCTTCTCGGTGTTGAACGTCTCTTTGCTGATCGCAAGCGCCATCGTCTTCTACCCTTACAGCGGCATGTTCATCACGTCCTGGTACGCCTGGACGAGTCGGTTGCGGACTTCCACGGTCGCGCGGAACGCCACCTGGGACTGTTGTGCGGCCAGCATCACCTTGGCCAGATCCGCGCTGGGATCGCCCAGTTCGAAGGCCTTGGCGAGGTTGCCGGACTTCTGCTGGGCCTCGTTCACGCCGCCGATGGCGTTGCGCAGGGTCTCGGTGAAGCTCGGGCCCTGCACGCCCTGGTTGCCGGCCAGGCCTTCGATCGCATTGCTGCGGCCGACATCGCCCACCCGCGTCTGCGCCGCCTGGCCGACCTGGCCCTGGTAGCTGCGGATCTGCGAAAGGATGGAGCTGATGGAGTCGCTCATACGGTGAAGTCCCTGCCGGGAGACGGCTTGCCCGTATGCAATGCAAGTGGTGTGCCGAAACGGCCGTCACCTGCCGCGCGGCGCCCGATCGGGCAGGGGCGGGGGAGGATGGCGGCCGGTGACGGGTTCCCGGCGCGGACAACGGCGTCGACGGCGTCGGCCGCCAGTGGCGTGTCGGCCGGTTGACGCCGTGCGCGGCGTCACCGCCTGGTGCACGCCGATGCCGGTCCGGCGGCGCTGCGGCCGCCGGAAGAGGCGGAGCAGGTCAGTCCGGCAGCCAGGCCGCCCGCCACGCCTGCAGATTGGCGTCCTGCAGCAACCAGTCGCGGTGGACCGCCGCGCGCAGGGCGGCGCCGGCCGCGGCCCGCGCCTGCGCATCGGCCAGGTGTGCGCGGATCGCCGTGACCCAGTCACGGAAGCGGTTCTTGACCAGGGTCACCGGCAGCCCGCCGTCGCGGTAGGGCGGCAGGTCGCTGGCCACCACCGGATAGCCGCAGGCGCCGTACTCGAGCAGGCGCAGGTTGCTCTTGCAGCGGTTGAACAGGTTGTCTTCCAGCGGCGCCAGCGCCAGGTCCAGGCCCAGCGCGGCCAGCGCCTGCGGATAGCGGGCGAAGTCCACGCCGGCGTGCACCTCGTGCACGTGCCGGCGCAATCGCTCCGGGCACAGGCCCATGAACACCCACTGCACTTCGCCGGCCAGCGCCTGCACCACGTCGGCGATCAGTTCCAGGTCGCCGGTGTGGCTGAGTCCGCCGGCCCAGCCGACCCGCGGCTTGGCCGACGTGGAGGCTGCCGGTGTTGCCAGCGCGCCCCACAGCTGCGGCTCCAGCCGGTTGCGCACCACGCGGATGTCGCCGTGCAGGCCGGCCAGCGCCTCGGCCAGGTCCGGCGTGGAGACGGTGACCCGGTCGACCAGGGTGGCGGCGCGCCGCAGCGAGCGCAGCACGTCCTTGGGCATCTGCTCGCGATGCGCGCTCTTCAGCGGCAGGTTGGGCAGGTAATCGTCCAGTTCGTAGACCATGAAGGCATTGCCGAAACGGCGCATGCGCTCCATCCGCGCCAGTTCCGCATCGCCGACCCGGCGTTGCAGCACCACGACATCGGCACCGATGCGCTGCAGCTCCACCGGATCGAGCAGACGCGCGTAGTACAGGCCGTCGATCTGCGCCGCCGCGGCCAGCGCCTGGAACGGCTGGATCACCCGGTACTGGCCGCTGCCGAAGGTGTCGCCCGGATGCGCGAGCACCCGCGGCAGCGGCTTCCACGACAGCGGTTGCCAGGAGAATTCGGACTCGGTCAGCTGGAAGCCGCCGGGCTGGTCCAGGCCCAGGCTGGGCGAATAGGCCGGGTCCTGCGCCAGCGCCGGCAGCCAGCGCTGCAGCAGGGCGTCGTCGGCGGCCTCGCTGCGCGTGGCCGGGGCCGGCTGCAGCAGCAGCGCCTGTGGCGTCCACACGGTCCAGGCGCCCGCCGCCGCGGCGCGCAGGCACAGGTCCACGTCGGCGCCGCCGGCGGCGAAGCCGGCCGCGTCGAAGCCGGACAGGTGTTCGAACAGCGCCCGCCGCACCAGCAGGCAATGCGCCGACACCGCGCTGTAGCGGTGCGCCACCTGCAACCGGCCCATGTAGCCGGGCTGCGCCATCGCTTCGCCGGCGAAGGCGTGGCCGGCGCCGGCCAGCAGCCCCGGCAGCAGGCCGGCATGGGTGATGCGCCCGTCGGCGGACACGCCCTTGGCGCCGACGATGCCGACTTCGGGCCGCTGCGCGTGGTTCATCAGCGCCTGCAGCCAGCCGTCCTGCACGGCGGCGCTGTCGGCGTCCAGGAACAGCAGGTACTCGCCCTGCGCCTGGGTGGCGGCGAGGTTGTGCGCTTCGGCCTGGGAGACCCGCTGTTCCAGCGCGAATACGCGGATGCGGCCGTTGCCCAGTTCGGCCACCGCCTGCATCCACGCGGTGATCGCCGGCGCCTGGCTGGCGTTGTCCACCAGCAGCAGTTCGTAGGCCGGGTAGGCGGTTTGTTCGAGCAGGCTGACCACCGCGCGCTGCAGCGCCGGCAGGTTGTCCTGCGCCAGCAGCACGATCGAGACCGGTGGCTGCGCGGGGTGGCCGTAGTCGATGCGGAACAGGCCGCCGGGCAGCGGCTCGACCGTGGCCTGCGGATAGCCGCGGGCCTGCAGATGCGCGGCGATCGCGCGCTGGCGCGCCGGGCCGCCGGCCTCGGCGCTGGCCGGCGCGGCGACCAGCAGCGGCTCGGGCAGGTGCGCGATGCCGTCGCCGCCGTCGCGCAGGAACAGGCGCAGGATCAGCTCCAGTTCGCTGGCGCCGTCGTAGGCCGGGTCGACGCCGCCCAGCGCCTGTACCGCGGCGCGGCGGAACACCCAGTGGCCGGCCATCGCCAGCGGATTGCCCAGCAGCAGGTCCAGGTCCGGGTCCGGCCGCAGCAGCGGTGCCAGGGTGTCCGCATCCACGGCCAGCCATTCGTCCGCATACAGCGCGTTGCACTGCGGCTGCTGCGCCAGTTCCAGCAGCAGGCGCAGCAGGCCGCCGGCGCAGAAGCGGCTGCCCGCGGCCACGCGCAGGCACCAGGCGCTGGCCGGCGCGGCCTCCAGGGCGGCGGACAGCGCCGCCGCATCGGCCCCGGCCGGCAGCGGCGGCAGGATCGTGACCCGCGGGTCCGGCCACGCGGCGAGGGGCGCATCGCCCAGCACCAGCGCCTGCAGCTGTGCGAATGGCGCGCCTTCCAGCAGCAGGCTGTCCAGGGTCGCCGCCAGCGCGGCGTGCTCGGCGCCGCGCGCGTCGACCAGCACGGCCAGCCGCGGCGCACCGCCCAGGGCGGCCAGGCGTGCGTCGAGCAGGGCACGTTGCGCCGGCGTCACCGTCCGCCGCGCCTGCCAGTCGCGCAGGGCACTTTGCACGCAGACGCGCGCGTAGGCGTCCTGGATCGCCTGCAGCAGGTCGACCGGCGTGCCCGGGCCGCCGGCCAGCGGCGTCACCGTGACCTGGCGGACGTCGCCATCGCCGCGATACCAGCCCATTGCGCGCACGCCCTGGCGGAAGTTGGCATGGCCCTGGTCGCCGATGCCGGGCTGGTCGCGGCCGGTCTGGCTGTATTGCTCCTCCGAGACCCGGAAGCGGGTCAGCGGCCGCGCCAGCAGCGCCAGGTGGCCGCGGTGCAGCAGCTTGGCGTACAGCGCCAGGTCGCCGACCCAGTTGATCACCTTGCCGGCCAGCGTCATCAGCTCGTCGCCGATCTCCAGCAGGTCGCGGCGCCGGCACAGCACGCAACTGGGTTCGCCGACGAAGTTGATGGTGTGGTCGGCCAGGAACGACAGCAGCTCCGGCCCGTCCAGCAACACGTCGCCGGCAAAGGGAAAAGCGGTGGCGGGGATGTCCTCCAAGGGCGCACCGTGGCTGTCGATGCGCTGCCGGCGCGAGGACGCCAGCAGGACGTCCGGCGCGGACTGCATCGCCGCGACCAGCGCGGCCACACAGTCCGGCGCCAGCACATCGTCGTCGTGCAGGAATTTGACGTACTCGCCCTGGGCTAGGGTGATGGCGCGCGCGGTGCTGCCGAGTTCGCCCAGGCGGCTGGGGTTGCGTTCGTAGCGGATCGGAAACCGCGCCAAGCCACGCTTGCGCTCCACCTCCGCGGCGATCGTGCCATCGGGGTTGTCGTCGCAGATGACCAGTTCCAGCGCCGGATAGGTCTGGGCCAGCACGCTGTCGAGCGCCTGCTCGAAGTAGCGCAGCTTGTAGGCCGGCATGACCACGCTGACCAGGGGCGGGTGGGACATGAACGATGGACCGTTTAGGAAAAGGAACGGAGCGCCCGCAGGCGCGCGATCCATTGTGCATGCAACAAGTATGCCGGCCGCCGCCGCGTCCGCGCGCTGCGCCCCGAAGGGGGCTGAAGGGCGCAGCGCCGGCGTCCGGTCGCTGCTCGCCCAAGGGACGGCCATCGGAGGAAAGGCGACGGCACCGGTGTGGTGGACAGCGTCGTGCCGAGCAGACACCAAGGGAACGTCGTGCGCAGATTCAGATCGCGTAGATGGCTGAGTGAGATCAACAGGATGTCCCGCGTGCGGCAACGAGCCGCGACCGCGTAGAGGCTGGCGTAGCAGAAACTGCTCTAGCGGGGTCTGTGGTGGCTTCTGACCCAGAAGCATGGTAGTTCTGGCTAGCGCATGAACGACCGGGATAGGTGAAAAATGATCTTAAAAAATGTTTTCGCGGCCGTGGCTTTTGGGATCCTTTCATTCAATTCGCAAGCAGCGACACTCGTCTATGGAACCGACGCTAATGGCAATGTAGTCTCTGGCTCTCTGCAGACACTTCGTGCGGCACTAAATAATGGCGCAAACGTGAAGGTTCTCGTTACCGCTCCTAATGAACATGTTTGGGCGGTGCCTTGTACGAATACCTCGGTTAAATTGGATGCATCTCAAGCTGTCGTCTGCGTAAGTAATCAGGGTCTCAGTATGAATATTTCGATGGGGAGTCAATTTGGTGGTGTAAGCAACCCGCCTCAATCCGTGCATTTTTTGCTGAATACTTCTGGTCAGTACGTCCAGGCTAATATCGACATGGGGAGCGGTACGCTTGTTTCACGCTCCGTCTATGTCTTTGCCATGCAATGGTACGTCGATTGAGGCGAGCGATAGGACGTCCATCGGATGCGCTTTCTAAGGTGGCATTCGGTAGCTGAAAAAAAGCATGCCGCTCGGTAATGAGTGGCATGCCAGGATGGATTACAGGCCAGTAGGTAAGCGGTCCAGCAGGTCATAAGTAATATTTATACTTCCGTTCCCGTTTGTGACTAGCCATATCCCATTTCCTGGCGGAATATAAACTTGATAAGGGAAATGGTCTGATGGAGGCGCGACACCCAAAAATATCACTCTCTTGGTTCCATCCCCATATCCCGAGGGTGCCGACGTATCTGCATAGACAGCCAGGCCTATCACACTTGATGCGCCACTCAAACTGCAAGTGCGAACTACCAGGCCATATTGGTTGTCAGTTGGTGATACAACCTGTGTGACTACATTCGCCGAAACTCCAATGTTCGCGAATTTAGCCCCTATGGGGGCGATACTTCCTTTTCCGGAGATTTCCATTAGGACCACCTCGTTAAAAGCTGATGCATACGATGGCAGATTTATTTTGAGTGTGTTTTTAGTGTCTCGATCTCTTTATTTAACAGTTTTCCTGATTGATGCCCGGCTGGGGAAGCGGTGGTGGCTATTATGACCTTGCTGAGCATGGCACCCATTGGGACAGTACAGACACGCGTCGAGCAGGCCGCGTTGCGCAGGGATGCCCAGGCCGCCGGCCAGCGCCGTCCCCGTGACCTGGGGGCGCACGTCGCCAACAGCCGTGGCGGTCGCACAAAAGCTGAGTAGCCGAATTTTTCTAAGTTGACCAGTTCGGCTTGGACACCAATGACGTGCTTGGGTAGCAGTGATGTGTCCCAGTGCCAAGCGAGAACTTTGCTCGCTCGGCTCAAGATATCCAAGCGCCAGCAGCGAGTGATGATCAAGGGAAATACTCGCCGCCTCCCAGCAAACGACTGCCCCTGCTATCACGTCCCATGCCGGCTCCCTGCCTTGGGCTATTCCACGTAGACAATAGTGTCGTAGAAGTACATTGAGTAGTGGCGCAGCCGTAATTTCGCACCCGGATAGATCGCATCGAGTACCGCGACAATGTCCAGCAGGTCGAGCGCATGGTGATAGCAGGTGATCGCCATGCGTGGGCGGCACCGGCCTATCAGCTCGGCCGCGCCACGCAGCACGTGCGGCTCGAAGCCTTCGACGTCCATCTTGAGCAGCGTAATCTGCTCCAGCTCATCGTCCAGCCGCACGCTGGGGACCTGGATGTCGCCGCCTGCCTCGACCCTGCTGCCCATGGTGCCGCTGGCCAGGAACGACAAGGGCTGGTTGGAATCTGATACGGCTTCGTTGTGAAGGAAGATCGGGCCGGATGTGGACTGCAGGCGGCGTTGCAGGGCGGCGAAGTTGCGCGGGTCTGGTTCGTAGGCATGGATCGAGGCGAAGCGGTAGCGTGCCGCGGTCATGAACTTGCCGACCGTATCGCCGTCGTAGGCGCCGATGTCGACGTAGTGTTCGTGGTCGTGCAGCGCGATCGGTGCTTCGCTGGAGGAATACATGGAGAAGTATTCCTGTTCCATCGGACGGATCACGTCCAGCAACTCAGCTCGGTTGCCTGTCATGCGCAGGCGCAGTATCGCGTCCAGCGTCGCGCGGCTGAGCGTGTCTTCCAGGCGCGTCCGCAATGCCGCGAAATCCGCTGCGCGCTCCAGCGTCTGCGCGCGCATGACCGGTCCGGTGTGGTAGATCCACGGCCTGTCCAGGATATAGAGGAGTTCCGGCAGGTCGATCGCCCTGCCTGGCAACCCACGTTGCAGATGATCGAAGTACAGCCACGTGGACAGCTGAAAGGAGCAGTTCACCGTGATCGAATTCGGTCCCTGCGGGCTTGCGAGATGGGCGGCGATGGTGCGGATCTCATCGAAGTCCGGGGCCTTGCCGCGATTGACATGGAAGTAGTCGTCCGCCGCGACCAGGCGGAGCTTTGCGGATCGTTTCCGCAGTTCATCGACCAGGGGCGTGACGAAATCTCCCAGGTAGGAACTCGGTGCCAGGAACACGATCGTGTCCGCCTGCATGCAGGCTTCCAGCAAGTCCGTCTCGTTTTGGTTCGTGTAGGTCATGGTCGTTCGCCGTTGAGGGCGCGGGCCGCGTAGAGCCCCCCGAGACTGGAGCTGGGCGCCAGGAAGAGCGCGCCGCCGGCGCGCGCGCAGGTGTCGATCGGGTCCGCTTCGCGATGAAGCGTGGCCGGGGAGTCGGTCATGGGTGTACTCGAACGAGCGCGCCGTCACAGGTCGCGCAGGGTTGGGAAGGTGGCGTGCGGCAGCGTCACGCCAGGGCGGCGATCAGGACACGTCGCAGGCGCCATGAAACCTGATGCTAGTCCAGGAAAGCCTGGGGGTAAACCATGCGCGCACCACAAAATTGCGCTTTGTCGCACACTGCAAGTTGCGCGCTGTCACGGATCGACACGCGCTGCGGTGCCTCCTCCAGGACGAACGAAGAATCCTCACAGGCAGGATCAAGTGGCCTGTGGTGGCTGCCAGTAGTACCGCAGTCATCGCGCTTGACCGGCCTGGATCGCCCACTGCAGATCTCGCGGCGTGACGAGCGCGCCAACCAGCGACGTCAGCGTGACCAGGCGGTGCGGTATCAGCCCATCGTGTGCACGCCCCGGCCGATGCCGGCGTTGCCCGTTCACGCCGCACTGGCCGTCTCGTCGATTTTCAGCGCAGGATACGTGCGCCGTCAGGCATCAGCGCATCGTAGAAGCAGCGGTCCGGCAGCACATCCGGTACGGTGCCGGGCAGCAGCCACTCGCAGTGCCGACCGATGCTTGCACCACTGCGTGTCATGCTGCCACCGCCCAGGGTGCTGCCCTGGCCGATCTGGGTGCCGCGGCCGAGGTGCACGCCGGCATGCAGGGTGACGCAGGCGCCGACGCGCACGTCCTGTTCGACGATCACCTGTCGCTCCAGCCAGGCGCCAGGGCCGATGCTGCTGCCGGCCGCCAGGCTGCAGCCGGGGCCGACATGCACGTTGCCGAGCAGGCGCACGCCTTCGTCGATGTGCGCCTGCGGCCACACCAGATCGACGCTGCCGTAGCCGGCCAGGCGCACGTCGGCGAGCAGCTTGTGTCGCGACTGGTTGACCGCGCGTTCGTCCATGGCGACGAACACGTCGGTCGCCGCAGGCGGATAGCTTGCATGCAGCGCGTCCAGGTCGAAGTTGTAGCGATCCGGCGATTGCAGGGCGATGCCCACGTGTGCAAGGCCGCACGCCCGCGCGGTACGTTGTGCCTGCTCCAGCGCATGGCCTTGGCCGATCAGCACCAGCGTTTTCATGCCGGTTGCTCCAGCACGTTGGCCCGATACCAGAGGTGCTGGCGCACCAGTTCGGTCTCGTAGTCGCCGTGAGTGAACGGCGGCGAGTGTGGACCGATCCCGGCCTGCATGCGCTCCAGCAGGGCTGTGTCTTCCGCGATCACCAAACGCTCGGCCTTGATCAAGCTGCTCAGCAACGCAGTGAAGTCGGTGCGTGCGTCCTTGCGGCGGGCGGTCATGACCCACAAGTGGTAGTCGGTTTCTCCTGGGGTTACAGGATCGTACTGCTGCAACAGGAAATGGTCCCCGCGCACGCAGCAGAAATTCACATTCGGATAGATGAACCAGTTGTAGTAGGCCGATTCCTCGCCGTAACGCTCGCAATGGCTGCGGAACCAGTTGTCCTGGGGCACAATCGATCCCTTGGCTGGAAAGCTCAAGCGATGCAGGTGCGGAGGCGCGTGCGTGCTCAGGAGTTGCTCGACATCGGAAGGGACATCGGCAGCGCGCTCGATGTTCGCGGGGGTCCTTTCCGCCTCCGTCATCAGCGGGCCGAAGGTCTTTGGATGGACGAAAGGAACATGGTTGTAGTCCTTCACATTCTCCATGTTGAGCTTCCAGTTGTAGCGCACCCGGTGACAGCTGTAGGCGATCTGCGAATCCACATGCGAGGAGACTGTCGCGATTGTCTCCAGGAACGCCGGTGCGAACTGCTCTTCCAGCGGCAGCGGCTGCTCGGCCATGTTCACGAACAGCAGTTCGCCGACCTGCTGTAGATGCA
>JBEVKG010000255.1:0-26120 GCA_040509765.1 Xanthomonas sp. | reverse complement strand
AGGCGTTATCGGGAACGCCCGTCGCGGCTGAAGCCGCTCCTACGTACGCCGGGAGCAGCGTGCCTGGCGCGCCCTACTCCGGCACGTACGGCGAGGCCAGCACCTGCGGGCGGCGGCCGAGGCCGGCGCCGAGCCGGTCGAGCACGAAGCGCACGTAGAGGTTGGTGCTGAACTGGGTGTAGTCGCGGGCGTTGTTGAACAGCAGGCGGCCGCCCAGGAACAGTTGCGGGGCGATCTGCCATTCGGCCGCACCGGCGATGTTGTAGGACATGCCGGTCTTGCTCTGCCCGGCATACACCGGTGCGACGTAGCGGTCGGTCAGCCCCAGCAGCGCGGCCAGCGAGGCGGCGTCGTAGGCGGCCTGCTGCATCTGCGCGCTGGTCGGGAAGTACGGGCTGTCGTCGCTGCGGAAATGCTGCACGCCGACGCTGGCGTCCACGCTCCAGTTGACCGTGCGCCCGGCCGTGCGCCCGCTCCAGTGCACCGGGAAGCCCAGGTCCACGTAGTCCTGCGGGCTGAAGTAGCCGCCCTGGCCGTAGGTGTAGCCGCCCAGGTTCTTGTCGTACTGCATCGCGGTCAGGTTGAGGCCGGCGGTCAGCGACTGGTTCTCGGTGTCCAACGCGTGCACGTATACGCCCAGGTCGACCTGGCGATGGTCGTTGCTGGCGACGTTGCGGCCGACCAGGCGGTCGGCACCGACGCTGGCGTAGCCGCCGAGCAGGCCGTTGTCGAGGGTGGCCGACAGGCGCAGGCCGTTGCTGGTCACGCCGCCCCAGCCCAGTCCGGCGCGGCCGTCGTCGACGCCGCCGAAGGACAGCAGGCTGTCGCTGACCGCGCGCCGGAACACCTGGCCCGAATAGGTCAGGTTGTCGCCGGCCTGGCCGCGGTAGCCGACCCCGCCGACGATGCGCCGCTCGGGGAAGCCGACCGGGGTGCTGCCCAGGTCGGCGCTGAAGCCGCCGTTCTTGTAGGTCACCGCCATGCCGACGCCGCGCGCGTCCTGGTCCATGCGCCGCGCACCGTTGCCGTTGGCGGCCATGGTGTACAGCGCCTGGCTGAAGCCGGCCGGGGTCAGCGTCGCGGCGGTGGGATTGGCGGCGAGATTGCGGAAGCGGGCGATGTCGGCGGCGCTGAGGTCGGCGCTGCGCGAGGCGTCGCCGAGGATGGCGCTGGCCAGCGTGCCGATCGCGGTGTCGGCGGCGGTGTTGCCGAGCAGGAACGCCGACAGCGGCTCGGCGTACAGCGCCTGCAGCGCCGCCGCCTCGCGCTGCGCGTTGGTCAGCGTCGGGTCGGTGTCGTTGAACAGCTTGTTGTACAGCCCGGTGTTGACCGCATACGTACGCAACGCATTGCGGGTGGCGTTGCTGTTGCCTTCGGTGAGCAGCAGTTGGTACAGGTCGCTGCCGACCAGGCTGTCGATCGGGGTGCGGTCGGCGGCCAGGGCATCGCCCATCGCCGCGGCGGGACCGGCGCCGAAGCGGCTGGCGGTGGCGTAGCCGGTGCCGAGCGTGCCGGCGTCGAGCAGGGTCGGGGTGACGTCGACCTGCAGCTTGCCCTCGCCCACCGCGAACTCGCCGTGCAGCGGCACTTCCAGATCGCGCAGCCGGCCCAGGCCGGCCTCGCCGTCGCGGGCGCGGTAGCTGGCGCCGGTGGCGACGCTGTCGCTGTTCTCCGCCTGCACCTCGCGCAGCTCGTCGAGCACGCTGGCACCGCCGGTGGATGTGGCCGGCGCGGCCGGCTGGCGCAGGCTGGCCCGTGGCGCGGCGGCCAGCAGCCCGTCGTCGGGCCGGTCGCGCGGCGCGCCGCGGGCGATGCTGCTGCGCTGGCCCGGCTCCGGCCACGCGGCCAGGGGCACGCCCACGGCGCTGGCGCTGGCCGGCGGCGGCAGGTCGTCGCCGGCGGCCACGGCCGGCGCGGACGCCGGCAGCGCGGACGCCGCGTAGGCCGGTGCCGGCACGCCGCCGCCGAGGCTGTCGGACACCACCGCGGCGCTGCGCGGCATGCGTCCGTTCATGCCGGCGAACGGATTGAGCGGGCGCCCGGCGGCGGCGTACGACGCCGGGCCGTTGGCGGCCGGCAGGCCGTTGTCGTACTGGCCCGATTCGCGCGCCTGCGCCGCCAGGGCGGCACGGAAGTAGCTCTCGGCCTTGCGGTTCTTGCCGGCGCTGCGGTACACGCGCCCGGCGGCGCCGAGCACCTGCGGCGAATCCGGCGCCTGCGCCAGCGCGCGCTGCAGGTAGTCCTCGGCGCTGTGCAGGTCGCGCAGCGCGGCGGCGGTGTTGGCTGCGGCGATCAGCGTGTCCAGGTCGTTGGGCGACTGCTGCAGTTGCTGCTGGTACAGCACCAGCGCCTGGCGCTGGTCGCCGGCGGCGGCATACAGCCGCGCCAGCGCGGCCACCGCCTGCGGATCCTGGTTCTGCTGCGCGAGCAGCGGCGCCAGCGCGTCGTAGGCGGCCTCGAGGTTGCCGAGTTCGCGCAGGGCGTCGACCTGGCGCAGCACGTAGCCGCTGCGCAGTGCCTGGTAGCGGCGCTGCTGGTCGGCGCTCATCTCGCTGTCGCGCAGCTGGCGCAGGGTCGCGGCCAGTTCCGCGTCCTGGTGCGCGCGCAGCAGCACGCCGGCGTACTGCAGGCGCGCCTCGGTGGAGGGGTTCTGCGCGACCAGGCGCTGCGCCAGGGTCAGCGCGCGCTGGTTGCTGCCGATGTCGGCATAGGCGCCGGCCATCGCCGCCAGCAGCGCCGGCTGCTCCAGCGCATCGCCCAGCGCGGCCTCGGTGCGGCCCAGCAGCAACTGCGCTTCGCCGCCACGGCCCTGCTGTTGCAGCAGGCGCGCCTGCGCGGCCTGCTGTTCCACCCAGGCGGTGTTGCGCAGCGCGCTCATCTCGGCGGTACGCGCATTGGCGGGAATGCGTTCCAGGCTGGCGTAGGCGGTCGCCCAGTCGCCGCGCTCCTGCGCCAGCAGCGCGTTGGCGTACAGCGCCTCGGGCATGTCGCCGTGCACCGCGAGCAGGCCGTCCATGACGCTGCGCGCCTGGTCCGGACGCCCGGCCTGCTGGTACAGGCGCGCCAGGTCCAGGCGCACCCACGGATCGCCGGGATTGTCGACCATCGCCGTCTCCAGCTCGCTCTGCGCGGTGACGGTGTCGCCGGCCTCCAGCGCCTGCTGCGCGCGGGCGCGCTGCAGGTTGGCTTTCAATGCGGACTCGCCGCCGGCCTGCTGGCGCTGCGCCGGGCTGAGCCTGGCGAACAGCGCATTGGCTTCGTTGGCGCGGCCCTGGCGGCTGTACAGGGCGATCAGGCCCTGCAGCGCGCCGGCATCGTCGGCATGCAGGCGCAGCGCCTCGCGGTAGCTCTTTTCGGCCGCGGCGGCATCGCTGGCCGACTGCAGGTCGCCCAGCAACGCGTAGCCGGCGGCCTCCTCGGGCTTGAGCTTGACTGTCTGCTGGGCCAGGCGCAGCGCCGCGTCGTTGTCGCCGCGGGTGCGCGCGGCCTGCGCCTGCTGCAGCTGCAGCCAGTAGCGCGCGCTGTCCAGCGCGCTGCGCCACTTGCCGTTGGCGGCCGCGGCCGGGCGCAGCAGTTCCTGCGCTTCGCCGAAACGCTGCTGGCGCAGCCGCACCGAGCCCAGGCCGCCGAGCGCCTCGGCATCGCGCGGACGCGCGCGCAGCACCTGCGAAAAACGCTGTTCGGCCAGCGCCAGGTTGCCGGCGTTGAGCGCCTTGAAGCCCTCGCCCAGTTGTTCGCCGACCGGGTCGCCGCCGCCTTGCGCGCGACGCTCCTGCAGTTGCGCGGCCTTCCTGGCGATCTCGGCATCGTTCGGATTGGCGGCCAGGAACGCCTGGTACAGCGGCGCATCGGCGAGGCCGGCGTTGAGCCACAACAGGGCCTGGCGCCAACTGGCGCGGGCCGGGCCGGCGACATCGGCGCGCTTGCTCAGCGCGGCGAGCTGGGCGATGCCCTCGCGCCGCGACGGTTCGCGGTAGGTCTGCACCTGCGCCAGCGCCAGCGCCGCGGCGGTGTTGTCCGGCTGCGCGGCGGCCAGGCGGCGCAGGCCGTCGCGCGCGCCTTCCCAGCCCTGCGGCGTGCCGGCCAGCGCCTGGTAGTACTCCAGCGCCAGCGAGTCCGGCGGGCCCTTGCCGTCGAACAGCGCCTGGTAGGCGCGCACCGCGTCCACGTAGCGGCCGGCAGCGGCGGCGTGGCGCGCGTTGCGCAGGTCGACGTTGTCGCCGGTGCCGCCGATCGACATGGCCAGACGCTGAGTCTGCGGCGCCTGCGGATGCGCCTTCTGCAATTGCGCCAGGCGCTTGCGCGCGTCGGTCTGGCGGCCTTGCGCCAGATCGATCTGGGCCAGGCCGAGCAGCGCGTCGGGCTGGTTCGGGTCGACCCGCAGCAACTTGCGCCAGGCGTCGGCGGCGAGGTCGTCGCGGCCCTGGTCGTGCCAGTAGTTGCCCTGGCTGACCAGTTGCTGGGTGGCGTCGGCGCTCTGCGCGTGGGCGCTGCCGGCGAGCAGGCACAGGTCGATCATGCCGGCCAGGTACAGGGTCTTGAGGTTCATGCGGAGCATTGGGTTCTCCAGGCGGGCTGCAGCGCGCCGTCTGCGGAAAAGCGGTAGCGGTTGTCGAGCCAGGCGCGTCCGAACAGGATCAGCACCCGGTCGTAGTAGGGAAGCCGGGCCGCGGCGGCGTCGCCGGGCGCGGGAATGCGTTGCGCCTGCGCCTTGAGCAGCGCCGGTTCGCGCAGCGCGCTCAGATACGGCAGCAGGGCCGCGGCGAAGCCGGGCGGCGCCTGGCCGCTGCCGACGCCCTGGCGGGTGTCGATCTTCTCGTCGAGGCGGCCCTGCGCGCGCAGTTGCTGCAGCGGGCCGGACAGGTCTTCGAGCAGCGCCTTGCGCAGCGGATCGGCGGCGTCGAGCATGCCCGCCCACAGGTACACGCGGATCGCGTCGTAGCTGCCGATCGCGCCCTTGTCCGGATCGACGCCGAACGCGCGGCCGTCCCAGGCGATCCAGTCCGGCGCGAAGCCGACCGGCGCGCTGTCGCGCAGCAGGCGCGCGCTGCGCGCGACCAGGCCGGCCCATGGCCCCTTCGGATCGACCGCGGCGAAGCGCCGCAGCAACTGCAGCGGCAGGTAGCTGGGGTTGAGCGTCCAGCGCTGCGGCCGAACGAAGCCCTTGGCGGCTGGCAGCACCATGCTGCCGAAACCGGGCAACTCGGCCAGCTCGGTGCGCCGCACCAGCGCCAGCATCTGCAGGCCGGCCTGGGTGTAGCCGGGCCGTTGCCACAGGCGCCCGGCCTCGAGCAGCACGTAGGCGATCCACAGGTCGGCGTCGCTGGCGCTGTTGCCGTCGAGCACGCGCCAGCTGCCGTCGCTGGCGCGGCCCCACAGCCAGGCCGGCAGCACCTGCTGCGGGCGGCCGCCGCACAGGTTGTGCCGGGTCCAGCCGAGCACGCGCTCGAACAGCACCTGGTCGTTGGCCACCAGCGCGAAGAACAGCGCGTAGGACTGGCCTTCGGAAGTGCTGCGCTGGTCGGCATGCTGGAAATCGATCACCCGTCCGCTGGCATCGAGGTGCTTGCCGACGAACGCGGTCCACTCGCGCCATGGCGCGCAGGCCGGCGCCGCAGCGAGCGCGGCGCGCGCCTGCGGCAGCAGCGTCGCCGCACTGGCGCCGAGCAAGCCGCCGAGCAGGCGCCGGCGTTGGCCGATGTGTCCGTTCACCGCCCTTCCTGCAGTCGCGCCGCCGAATGCCGGCGCAGCACCACGCGCGCGGCCAGCGCCAGCAGCATGCTCAGCACCACCACCGCCAGCCCCAGCAGCAGCGGGTGCTGCGAGAAGTACCAGCGCGCCCAGGTCGGCAGCGGCAGGTGGCCGACGTAGTAGGTCTGGTTGCCGGCCAGGCTGCGCACCTTGCCCTTCTGCAGCAGCACCACGCTGCCCTGGAAGTCCTTCAGCGTGGCCGGCTCGAACCAGGCGTCGAAGAAGTCCTCGACGCTGGCCGGGTCCTCGGCCAGCAGCGCGACCACGCTGCGTCCGGCCTTCAGCGGCGACTGGAAGCCCATCAGCACCACGTCGCCGGGCGCCGGCTTCACCGCCACCTCGGCGGTGGTCGGCAGGTCGGTGCGGCGCGCATCGAACGACAGGAAGCCGGGCAGCTTGTCCAGCACCCAGTCGCTCATCGAGAAGCGCCGCCCGCTGGCGCCGTCGCCGATCGGCAGCGCCGCGCTCCAGCGCTGGAACAGCGGCTGCGAGCGCAGGCTGCCGAACACCAGCAGGTCGCTGTCGGCGTGCTGGTCGACCTCGGCGGCGTGGATCAGGGTCACCCGCAGCGCCGGGTAGCCGGTGGACGCGCCGAGCCGGCCGAGCAGGGTCAGCAGGTTGGCCATGTCCTGGTCGCCGATCTCGTCCGGCACCACCACGGTGGACTCGGACAGGTCGGCCAGGCGCGTGAACGGGAAGCCGGCATTGCCGAACGCGGCCAGGTTCGGCATCGCCATGTAGTGATGGAACGAACGCAGGTCCACGCTGGAATCGGCGTCGATCGCGCCGGACACGTCGGGGAAGGTGTTCTTGCACGCCTCCGCCTGCGGGCGGTCGAAGAAGAAGTGGAAACGCAGCTGGCTGTTGGCCGAGAACGGCCCGGTCGGCAGCAGCAGCTTCTGCTCCACCGGCATCGCGCCCTTGGGCGAGAGTTCGTGCCACCAGCGCAGCGGCAACGACTCGGCATAGGCGTGGCCGTTGAGCGGCAGCGTGGTGACGAAGGCGTCGTTGATGCTGACGTTGAGCGCGGACTTGTTCTGCGTCTCCGGCACCGTGTAGCGGTAGCGCAGGTTGACCGGAATGCCGTCGCGCTGCCACACGAACAGGTCCGGCGGCAGTTGCAGGCCGACCCGGATCAGGTCGGGGTGGTAACCGCTGACGTTCAACTGCGCGGTCTGCGCGACCAGGTCGCCGAAGCGCACCGGCTTGTCGCCGGAGATCCAGTTGGGCGCGTCGTAGGGCTTGCGCGGTTGCGCCTGCTTCAGCTCGCCGATGCGCGCCACCGGGCCGTTGAACGGCGTGCCCAGGCTCAGCGCGGTGGCGGCCTGCTGCAGATCGTTGTCGTCGCGGCCCAGCACCAGCAGCAGCTTGCCGGTGGCATCGCGCGGATTGGTGATCATCGCCAGGGTCGGGCCGGCGATCTCGGTCAGGCCGGCCTGGGTCGCCGCCAGCTCCGCCGGCAGCGTCGCGGCGGTGGCGAACAGCACCGCGTTGCCGGTGGCCGGCACGTCGCCGATGGCCGCACCGAACGACGCGCCGCGGTAACCGGCCTGGGCGCCGAACCAGGAGGCGACGATGCCGGCGCTGCGCAGGGTGGCCAGATCCGGGCGCTGCGGGAACACGAACGGCAGTTCCAGGCGCCGCGTATCGCGCTTGTCGTAGAACGGCACCGGCAGCAGCGCCAGGTCGTTGCGCAGCACCAGCGGGGTGGCGGTCAGCGACAGCCGCGTGGACGGATCGATGTTGGCCCACAGGCTGGTGTGGTCCGGGTCCTCGCAGTCGCGGGTGTAATGGCCGATCAGCTGCAGATTGAGCCGGTTGTAGTCGCTGATCAGGCGCGGATCGATCGGCACGTCGCTCTGCTGCAGCTTGCCGGCGTTCTCGCGGCTGACCGGCAGGGCCGCCACGGTCACGCCGTTGACGCTGACCTTCAGGTGCGACAGGTCCGGCAACAGCGCCGGCGAGTAGCTGTACACCAGGTGCAGGTTCGCCGCCTGCACCACTTCGTCGGTGCGCGTGCTGAAGGGAATGCCGGCGCTGCCCTGGATGCCGCGCAGGGTCATCTCGTAGTCGATGCCGAGCTGCTTGAGGGTGGCCGAGCGTTCGCGTTCGGCAGGGGACGCCAGCGACGTGGCGGTCGCCGTGGCGGCCGGCGACACGGTGGCGGGAAGCGTCGGTTCCTGGGCAAGGGCGAGGCCGGACAGAACCGTGAGACAGCACGCAGCCAGGGCAGGTAGACGCATCGACGGCAACCGGAAGGAAGGGGAAGAGAGGAAGGAACGCACCACGGCGGGACGGCGACTCACGGCGCAGCCTCCTCGCCGGCGGCACGGCCGCGCCAGCCGCTGCGCGCGCTGCTGGCGACGTGCTGGCCGAGGCGCCTGAAGCCGCGCATGCTGGCCGCGAACACGCGGCCCAGCGAGACCCAGAAGCGGTCGCGGTCGTGGCGGCCCCACTGCGACACCCAGATGTCGGCACGGGCGAAGGTGCAGGCCACCAGCCAGCGCTCCTGTTCGATCGACATCGGCCGGAACTGGATGCTGATTTCGCCGTCGCGGTCGTGGCGCACCATCGCCGGCAGGCGCTTGGCACTCCCGCGCTGCGGCAGCGCGATCTCCACCGGCAGGTCCGGCTCCACCGGCGTCGGCTCGAGCAGGCGCAGCGCCATGCCGCCGGTGGAGAAATTGACGGTGCGGCAGGCCAGTTCGCGGCCATCGGCCAGGTGCAGGGTGGCCGGGATGTCCAGCGGCACGCGGTGCGAACGGCGCACCTGGCGCATCTCGCTGGCGGTGGCGATGGTGGCGCCGAGCAGCAGCACGTTGTAGGCGGTCCAGGCCAGGTTGAACCAGATGGTCTGCGCCTCGCCGCCGGCCTGCACGCTGAGCAGGCGCATCACCCCGGCGACCACGCCGGCCAGGTTGAGCACCAGCAGGAACAGGTACGGCTTGGCGATCTGCCCGTCGAAGTAGCTGCGCGGCACCAGGCCGCCCTTGGGGGTGACGTTGAACTTGCCGAGCTTGGGATTGAACAGCGCCACCAGCGTCGGGCGCAGGATGTACCAGGCCAGGGTTGTCTCGTAGACCTCGTTCCACAGCAGGTGGCGGAACTTGCCCTGGGTGCGCAGGTTGGTCAGGTTGGCCTGCAGGATGTGCGGCAGCGCGTAGGCCAGGATCATCAGCGCCGAGGCGTGGATCACGTGCGCGCCGAAGAACAGGAAGGCCAGCGGCGCGGTGAGGTAGACGATGCGCGGCAGTCCGTAGAAGAAGTGCAGCATCGCATTGGCGTAGCACAGCCGCTGCGACAGGCGCAGGCCCTTGCCGAGCAGCGGGTTGTCCAGCCGCGCGATCTGCGCCATGCCGCGCGCCCAGCGGATGCGCTGGGCGACGTGGCCGGACAGGCTCTCGGTGGCCAGGCCGGCGGCCTGCGGCACCGCGATGTAGGCGCTGCGGTAGCCGCGGCGGTGCAGCTTCAGCGCGGTGTGCGCGTCCTCGGTGACGGTCTCCACCGCCACCCCGCCCACTTCCTCCAGCGGCTTGCGCTTGAGCACCGTGCACGAGCCGCAGAAGAAGGTGGCGTCCCACTGGTCGTTGCCGTCCTGCAGCAGGCCGTAGAACAGTTCGCCCTCGTTGGGCACCTTGCCGTGGTTGCCGAGATTGCGCTCGAACGGATCGGCCGAGAAGAAGTAGTGCGGCATCTGCACCACCGCCAGCTTGGCGTCGCGCAGGAACCAGCCCATCGCCACCTGCAGGAACGAGCGCGTGGGGATGTGGTCGCAGTCGAAGATCGCCACATACTCGCCGCTGGACTTCTTCAGCGCGGCGTTGATGTTGCCGGCCTTGGCGTGGAGGTTGTTGGTGCGGGTGACGTAGTGGATGCCGGCCTGCGCGCAGAACGCGCGGAATTCCTCGCGGCGGCCGTCGTCGAGCAGGTAGATGTTGAGCTTGTCGGCCGGCCAGTCCATCACGCTGGCGGCGAGGATGGTCGAGCGCACCACCGACAGCGGTTCGTTGTAGGTGGGAATGAACAGGTCGACGCTGGGCCATTCGCGCTGGTCGGCCGGCAGCGGCAGCGGCCGCCGGTTCAGCGGCCACAGCACCTGGAAGTAGCCCAGCGCCAGGATCACGAACGCGTACAGCTCGGCCAGCAGCAGGCCCAGGCCCAGGCTCAGGTCGACCGGGCTGCTCATGCCCACGGTCTGGGTCAGGCGCCACCAGATGTAGCGCGAGGACACCGCCAGCGACAGCGCCATCATCACCAGGATCGCCAGGCGGCTGCCACTGCGCCGCAGCAGCATGGCCGCGGCGAACACCACCAGCGAGAACAGCAGTTGCTGCGGCACATCCATCGGGATGGCGACGACGAAGACCAGCAACACGGCACCCAGCAGCCACAGCGACCAGTTGGCCAGGACATGCAGCGGGCGCGCGGCATGCGACGCGGAGGCAGCGCTCATCGGCGGTTCCTAACAAGGGGGAGGAGGTCGCCGCGCGGTCTTCCCCACCACGCGGCGACGGCAACCCGCCCGGCGCCCGCCGGCCCCGCGCGGCATCAACGATTCAGAAAGCGCTTGAGCGGACCACCCGGCGGCGGCACGGCGGCCTCGCGGCCGGCCTCGAGCAGGCGCTGGAACAACTGCTGCAACGGCGTGCCGCTGGCGGCGGCCATGCCGGCGGCGACCGGCGCAGGCGCGGCAGGTGCGGCGGGCGCCACCGGCAACGGCGCGGCCGGGGGCAGCGCGGCTGGCGTGGCCTCGACTGCGGCACGCACCACCGACAGCACCGGAACCGGTGCGGCGGGCGCCGCCGGCGCGGCGGCCGGCTCGGCGGCGCTGAGCCGATCGGCGGAGAAATCCTGGTAGGCGGTGGCGCCACTGCTACCGAGCTTGGCGAACAGGCTGGAGACGTCGTCGCCGGTTTCGGCACCCGTCTGCTTGGACTTCTTGGACATGACTCCCCCCATGACGATCTGAAAAATAGTCGGTCGCTGCCGCCGCGCTCAGCCGACCCTGGCCAGCACGAAGCGACGCAGGTCTTCGTTCCCGGACGACAACGCACGGACGCTCAATCCGGCCGACATGCCGACCTGCACGAACCAGGCCTGATACACCCCTTCCAGGAAGCCGTCGGCGCCGCTGGCCTGCCCGGCCAGACCGATGTGCAGCGGCGAGCCGGCGTGCAGCAGATCGACGCGGTCGGCATGCTCCTCGAACCGCGCATAGCCCCATTCCAGCCGGTCCCAGACGTGGTTGGCCGCGTCCTCCAGTTCCTGCAGGGTGGTGCAGGCGCCGACCGGGTGTTCGGCAGCGAAGCGGCGACCGATGCGCGCCATCAGCAGCGCCAGGTCCTCGGCGCCCAGTTCCGCGGCGAACTCCTCGGCCAACGCGCGCAGAAAGCCCCGCCACTGCCGCGAACAGGCATGGGTGCGGTAATGGGTCTGCAACGCGTGAGCGCTCATCGGGAAGTCTCTGGCCAGGGACGGAACGACAACGGCGTAGCGGCGGTGTCGCCTGGTCGGCGATTTGACGACCGTCACTATTGCGACACAGTTCTCACTTTCATGCGCAGTGTATCTCACTCTTTCTTCACCGCAAAGCCCCGATGCGATGCGCTGCGCCCTTGCCAGGCCGTCCGGCGACCGGCGCGCCCATCGGCACCGCCAGGGCCATTCCGTCGCTCAGGGCCGGTCCTCGGCCGGCACCTGGAACACCTGCCGCAGGTAGGCCAGATAGGCCGGGTCGTCGCACAGGGTCTTGCCGGGCGAGTCGCTGAGCTTGGCCACCGGCTGGCCGTTGCAGCGGACCATCTTGATCACGATCTGCAGCGGCACCAGGCCCAGATCGTTGGTTAGGTGCGTGCCGACGCCGAACGCCAGCATGCAGCGGTCGCGGAAATGCGCGTACAGCCGCATCACCTTGTCGATGTCCAGGCCGTCGCTGAACACCAGGATCTTGCTGCGCGGATCCACCCGGTGCTGCTGCAGGTGCGCCAGCACCCGCTCGCCCCATTCGAACGGATCGCCGGAATCGTGGCGCATGCCGTCGAACAGCTTGCAGAAGTACAGGTCGAAATCGCGCAGGAACGCATCCAGGCCGACCACGTCCGACAGCGCGATGCCCAGATCGCCGCGGTACTCGCGCGCCCACGATTCCAGCGCCGCCGCCTGCGAATCGCGCAGCCGCGGCCCCAGCGCCTGGAACGCCTGCAGGTACTCGTGCGCCATCGTGCCCAGCGGGGTCAGGCCGTAGCGGCGGGCGAAGTACACGTTGCTGGTGCCGACGAACTGCTGGCCCAGGGTCTGCTGCAGCACCGGCAGCAGTTCGCCGTGCCAGGCGTGCGAATAGCGGCGGCGGGTGCCGTAGTCGGCGATGGCGCAGCGGTCGTAGCCCGGGGTGTCGCGCAGCAGCGCGATCTTGGCCTGCAGGCGACGCAGGCCTTCGGCATGGTCGGCGCCGCCGGCATTGCGGAACCACACCTCGTTGATGATCGCCAGCAGCGGCACCTCGAACAGGATGGTGTGCAGCCACGGCCCGCGGATGCGCAGTTCGATCTCGCCGGGCACGCTCGCCGACGCCTGCAGCTGCAGGTACTTGCGGTCCAGGTGGAACAGCGCCAGGAAATCGACGAAGTCCGGCTTGATGAAGCGCATCGCGCGCAGGTAGTCCAGTTCGTCGGCGCGGAAGCGCAGCGCGCACAGCGCGTCGATCTCCGCCGAGATCTGCGGCAGGTACTGCGCCAGGTCGATGCCCGGGGTGCGGCACTTGAAGCGGTACTCCACCTGCGCGCCGGGATGCTGATGCAGCACCGCCTGCATCATGGTGAACTTGTAGAGGTCGGTGTCCAGCAGCGAGTCGATGATCATCGCGCGATTATGCGCCCGGCGCGTTGCGCCCCGTTGTCGCCCATGGCGGGCGTCGCCATGCGCCCGCACACCTCAACGCTTCAGCACCGCCTGCGCCGGCTTGTGCTGCACGGTGAAATCGCTGTCGCGGGCGCCGCCGGCGTCCGGATCGGTGTACCAGCACCACAGCGCGATGCCGACGATGCGCGGCTGCGCGTCGAGCACGTCGCGCCACTCGCGCAGCACCTGCGCCTGCAACGCGGTATCGACCTCGGCGCTGCGCTGCTCCGGGCTTTCCCACGGCGCGGCAAGGCTGCCGCGCGCCGAACGCAAGCCCAGTTCGGCCACCCACACCGGGCGGCCGCTGCGCTCGCCCAGCGCCTGCACCCGCGCCGCCGCCGCACGCATCTGCGCCATGCGCTGCGCAGGCGCCGCGGCCAGTGCCGGATACAGACTGGTGCCGACGAAATCGAAACGGTCCCAATAGCCGAAGCGCTCGGCCTGCTCCAGACCGTCGGCGACATAGCCGATCGGGCCGCGATAGACCTGGCGCACCGCCGCCAGCAGCGCCGGCCACTGCGGCGCATCCTGCAACTGGCGCAGTTCGGTGCCGACGATCAGCGCGCTGGCGCGTTCGTCGGCGGCGACCTGGGCCAGTTGCAGCAGCGCGCGCCGGTAGCCGGCGAACCAGGCATCGCGATCGGCCGGCGCCGCCTCGCCGGCCCAGTGCCCGGGAATCCACAGGTGCACCTTCAGCACCGGCTGCAGGCCGGCCGCGCGCATCTGCCGCAGCCCGGCGCGGACCAGCGCCGGACTGCTGTCGCTGCCCAGCACCGGCGCCGAGGACTGCGGCGCGTCCTGCCAGACGAAGGCGACCAGCAACGCGCGGGTGGCGCCGGCATCGGCCAGTTGCCGCAGCGACCGCTGCGCCGCCGCGCTGCCCCACGGCGCCTCGGGCGAGACCTTGACGTTGGCGCCCAGCCACGGCGGCGCCGGCGCCGCGCTGCAGCCGCCGGCGCTCAGCGCCAGCAGCAGTGCGGCCAGCAATCTCACGGCGATCGGCGCCATACCCGGTAGATGCCCTGGTGGTAGACCAGACTGTAGCCCGGCAGGCCCTGTTGCCATAGCTGCGGGAAGCGTCGGTTGAGGCTTTCCAGCGCACCGGTCTGGCTGGCCGGGTCGCTCACCACCACCTGTGCCGGCATCTGCCGCGGATCGACCAGCGCCTGCTTGAAGCGCGGATCGAACGGCAGGATCAATTGCTTGGCGTCGCCGCGGGCGACGATCACCGGATAGCTGGCGCGATCGTCGAGCAGGGTCGGCAGCCGCGCCTCGGCCAGCCATGCGCCCAGCTGCGCAGCGTCGGCATGGCGCGGCGGCGCCGGCGCCTGCAGCGCGGCGATCCAGTCGCGGGTGGTGGAGGTGGCGGTGCGTCCGATCACCCAGGCGCTGGTCGCGGCACCGGCCAGCAGCAGCGCCAGGCCCAGCCAGCGCACGTTGCGGCGCAGGTCGCCCAGCACCAGCGCCACCGGCACCCGCAGCAGGGCCAGGAAGTCCAGCGGCTGCGCGCTGAAGCGCGCCCAGGTCGCCAGCGTGCCGGCGCCGATCACGGTGGCGGTGGCGGCCAGCACGCTGCGCCAGGTGTCGCCGCTGCGGGTGTGGCGCAGCAGCAGCAACAGCGGCGCGCTGACCACCCCGGCCAGCAGCAGCCACAGCGGCGGCCACCACGGCTGCGCCGCGGCCTGCTGCAGCCACGGCTGCAGCGCCGCCTGCGCATGGATGCCGCGGAACGCGGAGTTGGCGTCGCGCACGAACAGCAGCGGGTCGCCGAAGAACATGTAGTTGAGGTACATCCACGCCGCCACCGCGAACAGGAACGGCAGGTAGCACACCAGGTAGAAGGCCAGCGGCGCCTGCCGCATCAGCCGCGGCGGCGCGATCAGGAACAGCCACGGCGCCAGCGCCAGCGCCAGGAAGCAGGCGCGTTCGTCGACGAAGAACAGCAGGCACAGGCTCGCCGCCAGGCGCAGATAGGCGAAGGCCTCCGGATCGTCGCGGAAGTGGCGCAGCGCGCGCGCGGCCACGTAGAACACCAGCAGACCCAGGCCCTGGTTGTTGCCGGACAGCGTCGGCCACAGGAAGAACGGCTGCAGCACCACGCCGGCGCTCAACGCCCAGGCCCAGCCGCGACCCAGGCCGGCGGCGATGTCGCGCCACAGCAGGGTCACCAGCGTCGCCCCGGCCAGCACGTCGACCAGGTAGGGGAGCAGCGGCGTGGACAGGCCCGGCAGGCCGCCGATCAGCACGCCCAGGTACAACGAGGCCTGCGCGTACAGGAACCCCAGGTACTCGATGCGGAAACCGGCCGCATCGCGCAACAGCAGCAGCTTGGCGTACTGCGCCATCGCGTCGTCGCTCATGTAGCCGTGCGCGAGCAGCCGGTGGCACAGCAGCGCCAGCAGCGCCGCGGTGAACACGAACACCGCGGTGCCGCGCGCGCGCCGCGGCGCGTCAGTCGTCGAGCGCGGCGCGGCGCTCTTCGGCCATGTGCTTGCTGATGCCATGAGTGGTCTTTTCCCAGTAGAACGGGTTGCGGATGAGCTGCCACAGGCCCTTGTAGGCGGCGATGGACTGCAGCAGCCAGTACAGCGGCACGGTCAGCGCATAGGGCGCCAGGCGGAAGTAGTCGCGCTTGAACGCCGCCACCAGGGTCATGTAGATCAGGAAGCCGTTGCCGAGCAGCAGGTTGAGCAGGCTCAGGTACAGCAGCGCCGGCGGGAAGAACGGATCGAAGAACTTCGAGCCCACCGCCAGCCACAGCCCGTAGCTCAGCCACATCAGCGGCGCGGCCAGCGCGGTGAAGAAGGTGCCGCCGACGAACAGCTGGAAGCCCCAGAACCCGCGCGCGCCGGTGGAGCGGTACAGCTGCACCGGGTTGCGCATGTGCACCAGCCAGGTCTGCATGTAGCCCTTGAGCCAGCGCGAGCGCTGCCGGACCCAGTTGGGGATGCTGACGTTGGCTTCCTCGAACGTGGTCGAGTTGACCACGCTGACCCGGTAGCCCTGCTGGGTCAGGCGCACGCCCAGGTCGGCATCCTCGGTGACGTTGTACGGATCCCAGGCGTGGACCTTGCGCAGGATGTCCAGGCGGAAGTGGTTGGAGGTGCCGCCGAGCGGAATCGGGATGCGCAGGGTCTCCAGCGCCGGCAGGTAGAAGTCGAACCACAACGTGTCTTCCAGCGTGAACATGCGCGTGAGCCAGTTCTCGTCGGCGTTGTAGTAGTTCAGCCGCGCCTGGATGCAGGCCACGTCGGCCGGCGACTTGCGGAACGCGGCGACCACGCGCTTGAGCTGGTCCGGCTCCGGCTTGTCCTCGGCGTCGTAGATGGTGAGCATCTGCCCGCGGGCGAAGCGCAACGCGTAGTTGCAGGCCTTGGGCTTGGTCTTGGGCTGCGACGGCGGCACCCGGATGATCTCGAAGAACGCCTCCAGGCCCAGCGCCTTGGCCGCCTCGATGGTCTCGGTGTCGTCGGCCTCCAGCACCAGCTTCACGTCCAGCTTGGAGGTGGGATAGTCGAGCCGGCGCAGCGCATTGGCCAGGATCGGCAGCACGTCCGGTTCCTTGTACATCGGCACCAGCACCGTGTAGACCGGAAGATCCTCGTCGCCGAGCGCGGCCACTTCCTCGTCGCTGACCTTGATGTCGATGCGGCGCCGCGCGCCGCGCCAGGCCAGCACCAGCTTCAGCCCGAAGGTGGCCAGGAACGCCACTGCGATCAGCGAGTTCAGCGCGATCAGGGTGACCAGCGGCCACAGCGCCAGGGCCGCGGCCAGCACCACGGTCAACGCCACCAGGAAGGCGGACTGTGCGCGGGTGATCACCTGCCGCGCCGAATGTTCCGGCGCGTGTTCGGCCAGCAGGTTCAGCGCGTCGTGGGTGAGCTGGGCGTCGGCGTGCTGCTGCAGGCTCCAGACGATGTCGAACTTGGAGGTGCCGACGAAGCGCACCTGCTCACCGTAGGTGGCGCGCGCCCAGGCGAAGATCTCCGGGCCCGGATCGGCCACCGCCAGCACCAGGTGGCCGTCCTCCTCGCGCCACGGCAGCACCAGGCGCTGCGCGTAGTCGGCCAGCCGCTCCGGCTGGAACAGCGCCGGGTCGATCGGCTGCTTGAGCAGATTGACGAAGTTCAGCCCGAAATGCTCCGCCAGCACCGTGTAGAAGCGCAGCGCGGCGACGCCGCGCTGGGCCAGCACCACGTCGCCCAGCCGCGAACGCCAGCGCGCCTGCAAGGCCAGCGCGTTGTGCAGCTGCGGCGGATCGATCACCCCCGCAGCGACCAGCGCCTCGCCGATCGGCGCCTGCAGGCCGCCCTCGGTCGGCAGCCGCCCGAGCCGGCCGGGGACGCTCGCCTCGGCGGCGACGCTGTCGTGTTCGCCGGACACGGCTAGAACCGCCACCAGGCAGCGACGAACGGACCGCCCGCGCCGCCGGTGTTGCGTCCGGCCACCGGCTGCTGGTAGCCGAGCTGCAATTGCGTGCCGCCGGGCAGCGTGTACAGCACCGAGGCCTGCAGCTTGCTGAAATCGAAGTTGTTGCCGCGGATCGGCGTGTTGTCGCCGGGCGCGTAGATCCGGTTCGGCCCCTTGCCGTTGCCCAGGCTCTGGATCACGTTGAACTCGCCGATCAGCATCCAGCGCGGCGCCAGCGCCACGCCGCTGGACACGTCCAGCCGCGCCTCGTCGGAGGCGTCGCCGCCGCGCAGGCGCACCGCCGTGCCCAGATCGACATAGCCGTCGTGCTCGCCCAGCCGGTAGCCGCGGCCCACGCTGTAGCGCAGCTCGGCGCCGTAGTCGCCCTGCCCCAGCGCCGGCCGTGCGCCGTCGCGCTGGCGCGCGTAGCCGGGCACCAGCGCCAGCACCTGCAGCGCGCCCTGCCAGGGACCATCGCGGCCGTCCGGGTCGAGCCGGTAGCGCAGGCCGATTTCCTGGTCGGACCAGCCGCTGCTGTGGCGGTCGCCGTAGCCGCTGTCGTTGCGGTAGCCGACCTTGCTGAAATAGAAGTTGCCGACCAGAGTCAGGTCCGAGCTCAGCGCGTATTCGCCGTAGAGATTGAGCTGGTCCTGGCGGCTGCGCCCGGCATCGGGGAAGTTGCCGCGCTGGCCGTGGCTGTTGAACACCGCGCCGCCATCGGTATGGCTGGCCTTGAGGATCACCAGCCCGTGGCCGGCCTCGTCGACCCAGGCACTGGCGCAGCAGGGACCGGCCGCCAGCGCGAGCAGCCCCAGCGCCAGCCGCGCGCGGCGCGCAGGCGTGGCGCCGCCGGCAGCGGGCATGGGCAGAGCGGACGCGCAGGCACGCGCGGGGGTGCGCGGACGCACGCCGTCGAAATCATGCATGGTTGTTGAGTTCCTGGTGGGGTCCCCCGAACCGGAAAGCAGGCGCGGTCCAGGGAGAGATCGGCGGAACACGTCATTTGTTAAGTGACGCACTTCCCAATATAGCGAATTTATGTTGCCATGCCGCACGCGCGCGCATTGCGGCGGCTTTCGTTCAGCCTGGGCGGCGCCAGCACAGCCGGGCGAAGGTGACCCAGGCATGCAGCCAGATCACCGCCCACACCGCCACCCGCACCGGCCAGGCCCGGGTCGGCGCCTCGAACTTGCGGAAGTAGCGCCACAGGCCGCGGTGCTTGTGCCACTCGACGAACCACGGCCGCTTGCGGCTGGACACGCCGCGCACGTGCAGCACGCGCAGGGTGTTCAGCACCGCCACCGTGGCCCCGGCCTGGCGGACCCGGCGGCACAGGTCCAGGTCCTCGGCATGCAGCCGGTAGCCGGCGTCCCAGCCGCGGAGGCGCGCGACCCGCGCGCGCGGCAACAGCATCAGCGCGCCGGACAGTGCCGGCACCGGCTGCAGCGGCTGCGCCGGGTCGGCCGCCAGCGCCAGCCGCGAGCCGGCCAGCGGATGCCGCAGCATCGCCGCGAAGTCCGGATCGCGGCGGCGTACCGCGGCGTCGGCACGGCCGTGTTCGTCGACCTGCTCCACGCCCAGCAGCGCCTCGCCGAGCGCGGCGGCCTGCGCGCGCAGTTGCGCCAGGGTGTCGGGCTCGACCATCAGGTCGGGATTGACGAAGGCCAGCCATGGCGCATCGCTGGCCGCGGCGCCCTGGTTGCAGGCGCTGGCGAAGCCGGGATTGTCGGGATTGGCGATGAAGCGCACCCGTGCATCGTCCAGCGCATGCCGCTGCACCACCGCCAGGGTGTCGTCGCGGGAGGCGTTGTCGACCACCCGGATCTGCGCCACCCCGGCCGCCGCACGCAGCCGCTGCAGACAGGCATCGATGGTGCTGCCGCTCTCGTAGGTCACCACCACCACGGCTATCTGCTGTTCGCTCATCCGCCGATTATCCCGTATGTCTCCTGCATGCGCCGCGCACGGCGGGCATGGCGGCGGCGGCGATTGCCGCGCATACTCTGCGCCCCGTGCGCTGCGCGGCCGCCTGCGGCCCCGCGCGTGCGGGAGACGGAGCGATCCGTGTCCTCTCCTTCGCCCAGTGCAGATGCCGGTCAGCGTTGTTTCCTGTCCCAGGCTGCCGCCCCACCCCGCAGACCGCGCGCGCCGCCTGAGCCCGCGCGCATGCCGAGACGCCGGCGGCGCCACCGTCCCCGTTCCCGATCGCACGACCGGGCCCTGCCCCGGGCCTCCTCGCTTCTGGTCTAGACCAACCGCCGCTGTGGCGCATGGCGCCCCCGGCCTGCGGCCGCTGGCATGGCGCGCCGGATCGTGCCGGCACCGCGAGGCGCGCGCATGAGCGCCCGCCACCAGATGCACGGCATGGGCACGCAAACCGTGGCCGCCGACTGGCCGCCGCTGTCCGACGGCGAGGTGGAGGCGCTGCTGCAGCAGTACGCCCTGCCCGGTCACCTGCGCGGACTGCGCTGGCACAGTCCGCGCCCGTTCTCGGCGGCGGCGGAGGTCGAGACCGGCGTCGGCACGCTGTTCGTCAAGCGCCACCACCGCCGCGTGCGCGATCTGCATGCGCTGGGCGAGGAGCACGCCTTCATCGCCCATCTGCGCGCGCAGGGCGTGCCGGTACCGGAGGTGCTGCGCGACCGCGACGGCGCCAGCGCGGTGCGGCGTGGCCACTGGACCTACGAGGTGATGCGCGCGGGCGAAGGCGAGGACCGCTACCGCGAGGCGATGTCGTGGACGCCGTTCGCCGATACCGCCCATGCCGCTGCCGCCGGCCGCGCGCTGGCCGCGCTGCACCGCGCCGCCGCCGGCCACGCCGCGCCGCCGCGCAGCACCACCGTGCTGGTCGCCAACCTGCGCGTGTTCGCCCAGCCGCAGCCGTTGCAGGCGCTGGAACACGATCTGGTGCGGCGCCCGGCACTGGCCGCGTGGCTGCAACCGCGCCACTGGCAGGACGACCTGCGCGCACTCCTGTTGCCCTGGCACGCACAGGCCTGGCCGCTGCTGCAGACGCCGCCACCGGCGCTGTGGACCCATGGCGACTGGCACGCCTCCAACCTGCTGTGGCGCGGCCACGGCGCCGCCAGCACGGTCAGCGCGGTGTTCGATTTCGGCCTGGCCGACCGCAGCTTCGCCCTGTTCGACCTGGCCACCGCGATCGAGCGCAACCTGATCCCGTGGCTGCAACTGGACGACGGTGGCAGCGCGGTCGCCGACCTCGACCAGCTCGATGCGCTGCTGCACGGCTACGCCACATTGCTGCCGCTGGACGCGGCGCAACTGCGCTTGCTGGCCGCGCTGCTGCCACTGGTACATGCCGATTTCGCGCTCAGCGAGATCGAGTACTTCGCCGGCATCACCGGCTCGCAGGCGCACGCCGACATTGCCTACCGCCGCTACCTGCTCGGCCACGCCGCCTGGTTCGGCGATGACGAAGGCCAGCGCCTGCTGCGACACCTGCAGCGGCGTGCCGCGGCCGCGCCATGAACCGTCGCATCCACGCCGCCACGTCCGCCGTGACGCCTGCCATGGGCGCACCGCGCGGCGATGCCGCGTCCCTCTTCCATTTCGTTTTCCCGAGGTCGTTCCGCATGCTTCCCACCCGCCGTTTCCCCGCCCCGCACGCCCTCGCCCTGGCCCTGACCATCGCCCTGCCGCTGCCGGCCCTGGCCGCCGACGAGGCGCCGGCATCGGCCGCGACGCAGACCCCGGTCGAGCTGGACGCGGTCAACGTGCAGGGCCGCCAGCCGCACAACCGCAGCAACCTTAGCGGCTACGGCGATGCGCCGCTGCTGGACACGCCGATGGCCATCGACCGCATCGACCGCACCCAACTGGCCGACCGCCAGGTGCGCGTGCTCAGCGAGGTGCTGCGCGCCGATGCCGCGGTCGGCGACAGCTATGCGCCGATCGGCTACTACGAGAACTTCCTGGTCCGCGGCTATTCGCTCGATGCGGCCAACAGCTACCGCATCAACGGCCTGACCATCGCCGGCGAACAGAACGTGGCGCTGGAGAACAAGGAGCAGGTGCAGGTGCTCAAGGGCCTGTCCGGGGTGCTGTCCGGCATCACCACCCCGGCCGGGGTGATCGACTACCAGACCAAGCGCCCGCAGCACGTGCGCAGCCTGGTGCTGAGCGGCGACGACGACGGCAGCCGCGGCGCGGCGGTGGACCTGGGCGACTGGTTCGGCAGCGAGCGCCAGTTCGGCCTGCGCGTCAACGCCGCGCACGAAACGCTGCGCAGCTACGTCGACCACGCCGACGGCCACCGCAACTTCCTGTCGCTGGCGGCGGACTGGAACATCGATCCGCAATCGACCCTGCAACTGGACGTGGAATACCAGGACCGCCAGCAGCGTTCGGTGCCCGGCTACCAGTTGCTCGGCGGCACGCAACTGCCGAGCGGAGTGTCCGTGCATCGCCTGCTCGCCTACCAGCCGTGGTCCAGGCCGGTCGGCATCGAGGCGCTGAATGCACAGGTGCGCTACGAGTACCGCTTCAGCGAGGCCTGGACTGTGCGTGTGGCCGCGTCGCACAGCCGCGCGCTGATCGACGACTACTCCAGCTTCGCCTGGGGCTGCTACGGCGCGGCCAGTTGCGCCGGCGACGCGGTGCCCAACTACTTCAGCCGCGAAGGCGACTACGACATCTACGACTACCGCAGCCCCGCCGACAGCCGCCGCAACGACGAGTTGCAGGCGATCGCCAGCGGCAGCGCCAGCACTGGCGCGCTGCAGCACCAGTTCCAGGTCGGGGTCGACTCCCTGCATCGCACCATCGACCGCCACGGCTCGATCAACGCCATGATCGGCAGCGGCAACATCGACGCCGATCCACCGCTGCTGGCGCCGGCCGACGCCGTCCTCGGCCCCAAGCGCCGGCGCCTGGACAGCCAGCAGACCGCACTGCTGGCCAGCGACCGCATCGGCATCGGCGATGCGTGGCAAGTGTTGCTGGGCGCGCGCCAGGTGCGCTACGACGAACGCGCCTGGGACCGCGACGGCAACCTGACCCGGCGCACCCGCCGCTCGGTGCTGCTGCCGCAGGCGGCGCTGCTGTTCAAGCTGCAGCCGTCGCTGTCGCTGTACGCCAGCTTCGCCAAGGGCCTGGCCCCGGGCGGCACCGCACCGTGGTTCGCCAGCAACGCCGACAGCATCCTCGCCCCCACCAGCGCCTACCAGCGCGAGGCCGGCATGAAGTACGAGCGCGACGGCGTGACCCTGGGCGCGGCGCTGTTCGACATGCGCCAGGCGAACCAGTACGCGCAACCGCAGACCGACGGCAGTTTCCTGTTCGTGCAGCAGGGCCGCCTGCACAACCGCGGCATCGAACTGTCCGCCGCCGGCACGCTGGGCGCCGGCCTGCACCTGCAGGCCAGCGTCGCCGGCATCCGCGCGCGCGCCGAGGACACCGGCACCCCCGGCGACGAAGGTCACCAGGCCTTGAACGTGCCGCGGTTGCGCGCCAGCGCGCAGGCCACCTGGGACGTGCCCGGCGTGAACGGCCTGGCGCTGCTGGGCGGCGCGCAGTACAGCGGCGCCAAGTACGCCGATCGCGGCGGCCAGGTCGCTGTCGGCGGCTACAGCGTCTACAACCTCGGCGCCCGCTACGCCACGCGGCTGGGCGCGGTGCCGACCACGCTGCGGCTGAGCGTGGACAACCTCACCGACAAGCGCTACTGGCGCGACGTCGGCGCCTACGAAGGCGACGACTATCTGTTCCTCGGTGCGCCGCGGACCGCGCGGCTGGCGCTGCAGTTCGATTTTTGAAGAGCTGGGAATGGGGAATGGGGAATGGGGATTGGTAAAAGCCAAAAAGCGAAACATGGCGCGTCACCGGTGTGGGAGCGGCTTCAGCCGCGCGCGCTACACGCTGACCGGTTGCGGCTGATCCCCACAGCGAGACAAGCGCTGCTCCTTCAACAAACACTGTCTTCTTCGCTCGCAAAAACGCCTGACTCTGTTCTCCGGATCCCCCATGACTTCATCCACTCGTGTCCCCTCTCGAACACCAGCCACGCTGATGGCCAATGTGGCAATCGACTGTCATGCAGCAGAAACGCGCGAAGTGGTGTGCGTTCCGATGGCGCAATGCGTCGGGACTGAAGTCCCTCCCACAGTGCACCCGGTGGGCTCGCCGCAAGCCCCTGTGGGAGCGGCTTCAGCCGCGACGCGCTACCGCTGACGGAGCGCAGCTAACTCCGCTCCACAAACAAGCGCGATGCACCACGCTCGCGAACCATCCCAATCCCGAATCCCCGCTCCCCAATCCCGGCCTCCCCACCATGTCTCCTCTTGAACTGCTCGCCGTGCTGGTCAACGTCGTGGGTGTGTGGCTGACCGCGCGGCGGGTGCGCTGGTGCTGGCCGGTCAACGTGGTGGCGGTGCTGCTCTACGCGTGGCTGTTCTATCAGTGGAAGCTGTATTCGGACATGCTGCTGCAGGGCCTGTACGTGGTGCTGCAGGGCTATGGCTGGTGGCGCTGGAGCAAAGGGCTCGGCGACGACGGCAAGGTCCAGGTCGGGTCGCTGCCGTGGGCCGAGGGCGTACGTTCGGTACTGGCCGGCGCCGCCGGTGCGGTGCTGCTGGGGTGGCTGATGCACCGGCACACCGATGCGGCGCTGCCGTGGCTGGATGCGGCGCTGTCGGCGTTCAGCGTGGTCGCCAGCGTCTGGGCCGCGCGCAAGCGCATCGCCAACTGGGGGCTGTGGATCGTGCTGGACTGCGTCTACGTCGGCGTGTTCGTGTACAAGGGCCTGTATCCCACCGCGGCGCTGTACGCCGGATTCGTGGTGCTGGCGGTGTACGGACTGCGCCTGTGGCAGGCGGATCTGCGCCGCGCGCGCGCCGTCGCCTGAGTGCACTCGACCGCTTCGGCGTCTCCAGCGAGACAGCGCGCGCGGACATCGCGCGGGCGGCCGGCGCACGGTAACGAACAAACATGAGACGCCCACGCATCGTCCGCGTGCCTGCCGGCAGCGTAGTCTTGTCAGCCACGCATCGCCACGCCCTGGACTTCGCATGAGCTTCGCCACCGCCGCCGGCTTCGCCCAACGCATCGCCGATGCGCTGCTGGCGCGCATCGCCGCCGGCGAATGGCGCGCCGACCAGCGCCTGCCGGTGGAGCGCGAACTGGCCGCGCTGTTCGGCTGCACCCGCATCACCCTGCGCGAGGCCCTGCAGCAACTGGAATCGGACGGACACATCTACCGCGAGAACCGCCGCGGCTGGTTCGTCAGCGCGCCGCGGGTGCGCCACGACCCCAACAGCATCGCCGGCTTCATGCAGTACGTCGCCGCACAGGGCGGCGTGCCGCGTACCGAACTGCTTGCCGCGCAGCGCCAGCCGGCCGGCCCCGCGCTCGCCCGGCACCTGCAGTTGGACGATCCCGCGGTCGAGGTGTTCGTGCTGCGACGCCGGCGCTGGATCGGGCGGCGCGCGGTGCTGCTGGAGACCAATGCGATCCTCGCCGCGTGGGCGCCGCACCTGCTCGACCACGACCTGGCCGGCTCGCTGAGCGCGGTGCTGACCCAGCGCCTGGGCTTGCGGCAGGCGCGCAGCCGGCTATCGATGTATCCGGCCACGCTCGATGCCGAGCAGGCCGTGCTGCTGCAGTCCACCGCTGGCACGCCCTGCTTCCGCCTGCAGCGCGTCAGCTATGCCGCCGACGGCCGCGCCGTGGAGTTCGATATCGAGTCCTGGCGCCACGACGTGCTGGAAGTCTCGGTGGACGTGGACGCGCCGCCGGAGTGAGGCCGGCCTGCGCATCGCGCAAGGCGCCTGCGCAGACTGCGCTGAATCGCGGATGGGTAGAGACCCACGCTCGCTCTCATCCAGGACCCAGCAGAGACGCTACTGGGTCTGGTCGCAATGTCAACCGTGACGAGCTGCCACGCAAGCTGACGGGGCAGTGAGCAAGGCTCCAACAGCCCGACAACAGGCTTCTGCAGTTCCCACCTCACCACCAGAACCATAGAGAGTGGCTGCCCCTGCCGATGCAGTAGTCGCCCTGCCCCTTCGGAATGCCCGCGATGCCTTCTCGCAACGCCGCAAGCCACGCCGAGCCGATCTCAAGTACGGCCGGCGCTACATCCAGGGGAAAAGACCATTGATCGTTGGCCGTGGACAGGGTGAGGCGCAGCTTCTCCGGTGCTACCCAAGCGGCTCGACCCCGCCGATTGTTCGGCACGACAAGCTCGGCTTTGCTGGGTGCAGTGACGGTGATCGCGCGGGAACCGGTGCCATCGGCAGCCAAGGTGTGAAGCAACTCCAGCAGAGACTGGGATCCAGCCGGATCTGCATTGAGATGCCAGCCAGGATAATTGCGCTCGTTCTCGAGATAGCGCCAGACCGATATGCGGCCGGATTGTGTCCAGCGATGCGCGAGTCGCATGTCGGAGGGCGGCGGACTACGCATCGAACAGCGCGCGCTGCGGATCCGGCGGCGGCAGCGTGTCGTACAGGCGCTGCAACTCTTCGCGGCAGGCGCGCAGCGGATCGTGCATCAGGAAACCGGCCAGGCGCGCGTGCCAGGCCGGCCAGCGCGTGGCCAGCGCGTCCATGTCGCCGTCGGCGGCGCGGCCTTCGCCACTGCAGGCCACATGCGCGGTCTCGCACAGCACGTTGCGCCAGCCGAGCCCGGCCATGCGCAGCGACAGGTCGGTCAGCGCCGCGTACCAGGACCCGTAGCTGCTGGCGTCCAGCCCGCCGGCGCGCTGCCGCGCCACCCCGCGCAGGACCACCGCATGGCACACCGCCGACGGCAGCTCCGGATGCAGCGGCGGCAAGGCCGCGCAGGCCCGCGCCAGGCGCTCGGGATCCTCGGGCAGCGGATTGATCTCGCCCAGCCGTGGCCACGCGCAGGCTTCGCCGGCATTGCTCCACGGCGTGGCGCTGGCGATGGCCGCATCGCGCGCCAGGCAGGCGCTCAACTGCAGCAGCCAGCCCGGCCCGGGCTGCGCGTCGGCGGCCAGCACCGCCACGTCCGCAGCGCCGCAGGCGCGCAGCATCTCGTCCACATGCGCGACCTCGCCGAGCATGCGCGGCCGCCGCGTGTAG